>CANMUN010000008.1 GCA_947500875.1 Flavobacteriales bacterium
ATTCAACGAAGGCGTTGTATAGTTTTGAGCCTGTCCAATCGTTGCTCCTCCGGCAGGTACTGTATACCAGTTCGCATTGGCAGAAGCGTTAATGGTCGCTGTCTGACCAGCACAAATCGAAGGGTTATTTGCCGATGGAGCGGCTGGAAGGGCATTCACTGTGATATTTACAGGTACTAAATTAGATGAACACCCATTGGAGGTCGCTTGTACATAATACGTCGTATTTGAATTCAATCCAGGAGTAGTAAAGGAAGCGTTGGATCCTACTTGACCCGTTCCATTTGCGTTGGTAAACCATGCATATCCGTTAGGACTACCGCTTGCGGTCAAAGTTGTTGTACTGCTTCCGTTGGAACAAACCGTGGTATTACCGGAAACTGAGGGTGAGGCCAATGGATTGACCGTAACTTGAACGGGAACCACATTGGAAGTACAAGCGGGAGAGCCCGATTGATAGGATATGGTGAAGTATGCTTGAAATGCAAATCCACAGATATTGTCGACACTACACGATGAATTAAACGAAAGATTGATGGAACCATTCGCAACCCAATTACTTAAAGTAGCCTGTGAAATATTATAGGTAGCACTTAAAAACCCTCCGCATTGAGAACCGCCCCATATATTACCTAGAAAACCTGTTTCGCTGTTAACGGATACTGTTTCACTGGGCGAATTAATATCACCCCTGACATAAACCGTCAGTGTCGCACCAGAGGATGCCGCTGGGGTTGAAGGAACCACAAAATTTGCTGCACCACAATTGTTATAAACCGATTGTGTAGCCGAAGTATGGCTAAAATTAGAGACTCCTCCACCCGTAATCGATGCCACATAGTACGTAGTATTGTTATTCAAAGCTGGAGTAGTGAAATTTGCGCTATTACCTACTTGACCGGTCGCATTAGCGTTGCTGAACCATGCGTACCCGTTGGCTCCTGAGGCGGTTAATGTCACAGGAGAACCGCAACTTGTATTGGCATTTTGAGCAGAGGGAACGGCAGCATTTGGGGCAGCAGTAATCGGTACTAATTGAGAAGCGCACGCGCCTGTACCTGCTTGCACATAAACGGTTACTGGAGCATAAATCGCCTGCCCAGAAGTGTAGGAGTTACCCGTACCAATCTGACCTGAACCGTTGGCATTGCTGAACCAGTAAATCGGTGAATTAGCGCTTGCGGTGAGGGTTGCGGTAGCACCACAATTCACCGATGAATTATTGACGGATGGAGCTTGTGCCTGAGGCACTGAAACCGTGACTGGTACCAATTGAGAAGCGCACGCACCTGTTCCAGCTTGCAAATAATAGGTTGTATTGGCAGTTAGTACTGGAGTAGTATACGAGGCCCCTGTGCCGACTTGACCTGATCCATTGGCATTGCTAAACCAATACAGCGGTGAATTGTTGGCTCCCGCATTCAAGGTGGTTGCCGTTTGGCAGTTGGTAGATACGTTGTTGGCGCTCGGCGCTTGTGCCTGAGGCACTGAAACCGTGACGGGTACCAATTGAGAAGCACACGCACCAGTTCCAGCTTGCAAATAATAGGTTGTATTGGCAGTTAGTACCGGAGTAGTATACGAGGCCCCTGTACCGACTTGACCCGATCCATTGGCATTGCTAAACCAGTATAGCGGTGAATTATTGGCTCCAGCATTCAAGGTGGTTGCCGTTTGGCAGTTGATAGATACGTTGCTGGCGCTTGGTGCTTGAGCCGCAGAAACCGTTACTGTTACGGGTACCAATTGAGATGCGCACCCTCCAGTTCCAGCTTGCATATAGTACGTTGTATTGGCAGTTAGCGCAGGAGTAGTATAATTGGCTCCAGCGGCTAATTGTCCGGAACCGTTGGCATTAGCGAACCATGTTATAGGTGAGCTTGAAGATCCGCTGATGGTAGCTGCAGATTGGCAATTCACCGTTAGATTAGCGGCAGACGGGGCTTGAGCTTGGTTAACAGTCACCAAAACAGGTACCAACGGTGAAATACACGGTTGGTTTTGATAGGTTACCGTTACGCGTGCAAATTGCCCCGAAAGAGCACCGTTCCCATTAAAAAGGCCAAGACAATCGTTGTAATTAAACCTGAATTGATTAGCTCCTCCTACAACATACTGATTCCCAGGGAAATTTAATGTAAAAATTCCATTATTTGTACCACTACAATTGCAATGTGCATTTGGAGTAATGGAAGAACCGTTATTGTTATTAAGAAGGGTTTGTAAAGAACCGTTAGAACATTTTACCCCAAAACTTAACTGGATTTGAACATTGGTGACTACTGTGCCTGCGGGTAAATTATCGTTCCAATTAAACCCACGTAAACCACCACCGCAATTATAAAACGATCCTGCCCCACACGATGAACCCATATTGAAAAGCTGTGCGGTTGATGTAATTGCATATACTTGAGTAGAGCTTTGAGCAGCAGCGCTTGCTCCACCAACATAGTAAGTCGTATTGGAATTCAACACGGGGGTGGTAAAGTTTGCAGCGTTCCCCACTTGGTTAGTACCTGCAGCATTCGAATACCACACATACGAATTGGCTCCTGAAGCCGTAAGTGTTGCCGTTGTAGCACAATTGGTAGATACGTTGGAAGCCGATGGTTGTTGTACGTTTGGAGCTGCCGTCACAGGAACAATTTGTGACGCACAAGCACCTGCCCCGGCTTGTAGGTAATAGGTTACTGGAGCATAAATTTGAGGCGTAGTGTAGGAATTACCCGAACCAATTTGTCCGGTTCCGTTGGCGTTACTGTACCAAATTATTGGGGCATTGGAACTTGCGGTTAACGTGGTTGTTGATCCACAATTCACCGAAGCATTATTCACTGACGGATTGCTTGCAGGGTTAACCGTAACTGTTACGGGAACAAGCTGTGAGGCACAAGCTCCTGTGCCCGCTTGAATGTAATAGGTCGTATTGGACGTAAGGACAGGGGTCGTGTAGTTAACTCCTGTTCCAACCTGACCCGTTCCATTGGCGTTGCTGAACCAATAGAGCGGAGAATTATTGGCTGCTGTGCTCAAATTGGCCGTTGACTGACAGTTGATACTTACATTATTAGCTGAAACCTGCGCCTGAGATACGGTTACCGTAACAGGCACCAATTGGGATGCGCATGCACCTGATCCAGCTTGTAAATAATAGGTTGTATTGGAAGTCAGGATCGGGGTACTGTAAGATCCTCCTGTACCGATTTGACCCGATCCATTGGCATTCGAATACCAAACAATCGCGGAGTTGGAACTTGCAGAAAGGGTGGCAGTAGTTTGACAGTTAATGGTTGTATTACTTACCGAAGGATTACTTGCCGCCGTAACGGTAAGGGTTACAGGAACCAAAGAAGAAAGACAAGGCGTATTCGACCATGTGATTTTCACAACACCGTTACCAGCGTTTCCGTTCATATTACCTCCAGCTGGGTTCGGCATAGAAGCATTTCCTGCAATGGTAGAACCGTTCGTTACTCCTCCGATGTACGAAGAACCGCCGCCGCCTCCATCGTCTCCATAGGCAGCGCCTCCACCGTAATAACCACCGCCGCCGCCACCGCCATCGCCGGTTTTGTGACCGCCTTGACCCAGGGACCCTGGATTACTTCCAGCGCCTCCTGCGGCTTGCGTTCCTCCAAGTCCGCTACCGTTGATCCCAACCAAACCGCCGCCGGCACCCGCTTGAATTGAATTTCCACCGCCGCCGCCGCCGCCCGCAACTATTACTCGGTCGTTGAGTGAGTTTCCTCCGATTCTCACGTCAGTAGCGCCTCCACCTCCACCAGAGCAACCTGCATTTCCTGCATTACCCCCTCCGTTCCATCCTCCTCCAGAAGCAGCGTTACAACCAACACCCTGACCTCCGACATATACGTTAATCACTTGACCAGACGTCAACGACACCTGACCTGTAGCATACCCTCCGTTGGCTCCGGGTAAACCATCATTTCCTCCGCGTGCGCCCCAAACTTCGAGGGTATACGAACCTGTGAAAGGGGCTGTAAACGTTTGGACGTTTCCTGTGAAATTAAACGTTTGCGAGTTGCCTGCTCCAATCGCAGTTGAAGATGCTAAATAATAAGTTGTAGTTGCGCCCAGTACGGGTGGCGTAAAAGTGGCACCTGTACCCACTTGACCGGTACCGTTCGCATTGGAAAACCACGTGTACCCGGTACCGTTACCTCCCTGTGCATTAAGCGCTGCTGTTTGACCGCAATTGACGGTTGCACCTGTGCCGGAAGGAGCAGCAAGGGCATTGACGGTTACAGTAACAGGAACAATTTGCGATGCGCAGCCAGCGGAGCCCGCCTGAACATAAAACGTAGTGTTTTGTGACAAGAGTGTCGTTGTGTAATTTGACCCCGTACCCAATTGTCCTGTACCGTTGGAATTGCTGTACCATGTAAGTCCCCCGTTGGAACTGGCGCTTAAAGAGGCGGTCTGACCGCAATTAATGGACACGTTGTTCGCTATAGGCGTTGAAGGAGCATTGGCCGTTACTGTAACAGGAGTAAGGGCAGAAACGCACCCTGATACCGTTTGATTGACGTAGTAGGTGGTGCTGGAATTGAGCACTGGAGTCGTGTAATTGGCTCCAGTAGCAAGTTGCCCTGTGGCATTGCTGTTCGCATACCACGTAATGGAACCGTTTCCAGAGGCCGTTAATGCGGCCGTTTGTCCGCAAAAAATGGATACCGGATTTGCCGTTGGTGCAGCCGGAGCGCCTGATACGGTAACCGTGGTTGATGCGCAACCGTTGCTGAAATAACCGTTAGCATAATTTCTACAGAAATAGGTGGTGGTACTGTTTGGATTCACGTTAATGCTCGTTCCAGTTCCTATAAACGTTGAGCCACAACCTCCCGTGTACCAATAAATGGTTCCGATTGGATTAGAGGCGGTTAAGGTAACGGTTTGACCTGGGTTACAAACCGGATTTACATTGCTGTTAGCCGCGCTTGGGTCAGCTGGCACATCGATATAATTGACGTATACGTACAAATAGTTTCTACGTTGGTAAGAGGTATTACAACAACAAGCAGAACCCCATGTGCGGTAACCTCTCCACCAAAACGTCATGGTTCCTCCACCCCAGTTGCCGTTGTTGTTGGTGTAGGTAGGTGTGTTTACATTATAAGTTCCGCCATTACCTGCTCCTTGAAATTGTCCCTGGTAAGCAGCATTTAAACCGATTTGGGATCGGCCTTCGGACATCCAACCTCCCCCTGTGGCCGTCACCTGCCATTGGGCATACCAACCGGTGATGGTTCCTGCGGGCACATTCACGCCCACGGTGTAACTGCAACCGTAATTATACCGCTCAAAAGGATAAATTCCTCCTTGATAGCTGGAGGCGGTTGGATCAACTACTACAGGGAAAACCCGTGCATCATCCAAAATCCATGACGCTGGAACAACCGTGGTTAGATGCAATTCATTTCCAGTGATTTGGTAAACGTATTCCCCCAAGATTGGGCGTGTCGTTTTACCGTATTTCTCGGATAGGTAGGTTTGATCATAACAAATAGGAAGGTTGAAAAGCACTAAATCCTCGCCATTTGCATCGCGCAACGTTAACTCTCCCTTGAATCCAAAAAGTCCGTTTTCGCCCACCCCTTCAACGATGCTTGCACCGCTTGGTATTTGATAAACTTCCGTAAAATGCACGAACTGATCTTGGGTGAGCCACGAGGGCTTGCTGTTGAATACATAATCGGTTTCAACCTCCGATAAATCAAATTTTATCCGACGGTCTGTTCCCTGCCAATAGTTTTGTTGGGTAATGCGGTTGGCCTCCTGGTCGAAACGAAGGCTGGATAGGTTGCGGTCGGAGGTGCTGTTTACCACATTGCCTGCCTTATCCGTGATTTTGAAGGACGTTTTCTGACCAAACAAAAGCCTTCCGCCGGATTTATTGTATCCAAAAATGGTGGCACCATCCGAAGGGTTAAAAGAGATAGGAACATCGGTTTTCTCAATGGTGTATATTCCCGTTTTTGCAAGCGTCATTTGCTTGTCATAGGTGTGCCATTGGCCTTCATTCCCACGGTAGTGCATTGGGAAATCACTGCTTTGTTTCGTATAAACACCTTCTGAGTTGAGGTAGGTCTTCGAATACTCATCACGAAGATCTATGATTTCTTCGGAAACCAGTTCAGAATTCGGGTCGCTTTTCACCGTGTAAAGGCCCGATTCCAAATGGGGTTTAACGGTTTTTTGGGCATGCCCCATGAAAATCACACAAGAAATAACAAAAAATAAAGATAGCTTTTTAGTCATGCTGCGATCATTTTTGTAATTAATCAAAAATAAGGATCTCGAGGGATTATGAACCCTCGAATTGACAAAAACTCGATTTTGTTGAGCATTTAATTGGGTTTGTCGAATAAACCCATTCGAAGAAAGGTAACGTAGGCAATTGAACATAGTGTAAGTTTAGGTTCCGTAAAATTCTCTCAAAATGACCTTCATACTTTAGTATTGGGGGTGCATTTCTTCGAAATTTCCGCACCTATACGTAAGACGATTTAAATGGTTTCACTTAGCCTTTAATAATTCACTGCTGAGTCATGATTCCACTGGCTTGATGTCCTTTACCTCCAATTGAAGGGTTTTATTTCCCCTAAATTCATTCACTTCCAACGTGTAGGCGACATCAAAGGCCAAACCTTCTGCGCAGCAATCTTCTTTTTCTGCAGCATTAAAGGCTATTCCCGGAAGGGAAATTGGATGTCCGGGTTGCTGCAGGGTCAATTTAAGGTGCAAGTCTTTTAATAATCGGCAATGGGTAGCATACACTCCTCTCGAGACAAATACGGGCTTGGGGTTGCCGGGACCAAAGGGCTCAAATTGCTCCAAAATGCGCATTAGCTTGGGTATGCTTGACGTTGATTCGTTGACAAAAATTTGTTGAAAATCCAATTCCGCGTCGTACACCAATTCGGGTTGCTTTGAATGGGTTTCAAAATAGGTTGCAGCAAGGGAATTCATCTTTCGTTTAAACTTCTCGAAATCCTCCTTCTTCAAGGACAATCCCGCTGCATGCTGATGTCCACCGAATTGAATCAAGAGTTCCTCGCATGATGTGAGTGCCTCATGGATATCAAATCCCATAACCGTACGTGCCGATCCGGACAAAACACCCTCTATTTCGGTGAGAACAATGGTAGGAAGCGGCGATGATTCCATTAAACGAGAAGCAACGATTCCAACGACTCCTTTATGCCAGGAAGCGTCATAGAGGATATTCACCGAGCGCGTTGGGTCTTCTGCTTCCAACAATTCCAACGCATGCTGGGTAATTTTGTGATCCAGGTTTTTTCGGGTGGCATTGTCTTCTTCGATGGCCTTGAGTAACTCATCCAGGTTGGTATTTGAAAGGTCCAACATGCATTCAACGGCCGTTCTTCCCGTGCGAATTCTACCCGCGGCATTAATCCTGGGTGCAACCCCAAAGACAAGATCGCTTAAGACAAAGGGCGATTTCTTGTTCGCAGCCGTTAGCATTTTTTTAAAAGCCAATCTCGGATGATCGTTCAACCTTTTCAAGCCATGAAAAGCATAAATACGGTTCTCATTGGTTACAGGAACAATATCAGCGGCGATGCTTAAAGCCAACAAATCCCACTGTTCCAATAGTTCATCGTTGGACCATGTGTTAAAAACGAACAGTCCTTCCAACAATTTCATTCCCACCCCGGCTCCTGAAAGCCCATCAAAAGGATAATTTTCTCCGGGAATTTTAGGGTCCAGCAAAATCGCGTTGGGCAATTCAGGGCCCGGTTCGTGGTGATCGCACACTATTACTTGAATTCCCTTATCTCTTAGTTGTTGAATCAAATCCACGGATCGAATACCGCAATCCAAGGTAATAAACAATTGGACGCCATCGTTAATCGCGGCATCAACCCCTCGTTGACTCAAGCCATAGCCTTCTGAATATCGATCGGGGATGTAGTAATCCAATCGATCGGTTTTGTTGCCCAGTACGTTCATCATGATGGCAACCGCGGTAGTACCGTCCACATCGTAATCTCCGTACAAGCGAATTTTATGCTTTTCCAGAACGGCCTTATTCAGCGCTTCGACGGCCTTAGGCATTTGCCGAAACAAGAATGGGGCGTTGATTTGGGAAATCTTTGGGCGAAAAAAATGTTCTGCATCTTCATAGGTAGTAATGCCTCGTCGAACCAACAGTGCAGCAATCAATGGATCAATTTTGATGCTTTTCGAAAGAAAATCAATTTGCTCCGCAAACGCAAGATTATCGTGTGCTTTCCATGTAAAATTCATTGGGTAAAATTAGAGGTAAAACGCAAAATACGTTGATCATTGAAAATAATTGCTTATTTTCGGACAACTTTAAATCTTTAATTATGAAAATGAAAAATGTACTTTGGGTAGCGCTGGTAGGTGTTGCCGTATCTTGCACCGTAAGCAAGCGAATTGACCGATGGGGATACCGCGTTTCTTTTGATAAAAAGAAACAATCAGAGCTTATCAACGAGGAGGTAGCTGCCGTTCCAATGACCGATGAAAATCGCTCAACATTGCAAGTGGCTGAAAATGTGCCAGTTGTTTCCTTGGTTGAAACTGTGCGTGTAGAACCAACCGCAGAGGTAAATACACCATTAGTTAAAGCAGATGTTGTAATAAAGAATAATGCGAATCAAGCGAATGCCTTAGCTGCCGTTAAATTGAATAAAAAGGCGGAGCGAATAATGGCTAAGCTCAATGCAAATGAAGCAAAGACGAGTGATTCAAACCGTGCCGAAAATTGGGTTTATATTTTACTTATTTTGTTGGTTCCCTTTGGGACGACCATTTCCATGTATTTATATGAAGGAAGTTGGACAAAGCGAGTGACAACAAATTTGATTCTGACCTTACTTTGCGGTTTACCAGGATTTATTCATGCTTTAGTTGTGATTTTTGGTAACAAATAATTAGCCCTTTCCGAAGGTTAAAGCCGGGAATTTAATTTCCGGCTTTTTTATTGAACTCCTCTAAGGATCCTATAGAGGCACTTATGCATTGAGCATGAACCTCTTGGGAATACCGAACAATGTTCCATTCATCGGCATCCTTTCGCAACACATTGAAACGGTCAAAAAAGTCAACGTTTAATTGTTGCCCTAATCCTTTAACTAAATGCGTGATTTTGTCAATAGAACAACCCGATGCTTTGGCAACTAACTCGTCTGCAGCAAACACGATGGCTGCTTTTTCAAAACAAAAAGCGGAGGCTTTCAACGGGGTGCCGTGCGAGGACCAGCTCCTAACAAAATCGTGAAGCGCATTTTCCACTTGCGCTGATTCTACGTCGGTAAGTTTGCGATTGGCGACAAAAATCCAGGTTCTTAAATCCATAACATGGTTTAAAGGTCTGCTGCTTGAGCAATTAACTCGGCTACATCTAGCACCTGAATTTCGGCTTCTTTATTAAAGTTTTTAACCCCATCGGTCATCATAGTATTGCAAAAAGGACATCCCGTTGCAACTATTTGGGCATTGGCCGCCAAGACATCTTCGGTGCGTTCAATATTAATTTCTTTGTTCCCTTTCTCTGCTTCCTTAAACATCTGAGCACCACCTGCGCCGCAACAAAGCCCGTTAGATTTACAACGCTTCATTTCTACTAATTCACCGTCGAGCTTTTCAATTAAGGCCCTTGGCGCCTCGTAAACCTCATTGGCTCTTCCAAGATAGCATGGATCGTGGAATGTAATTTTCTTTCCTTTAAATGCGGTACCTCCTTCTAAGGCAAGTTTCCCTGTATTGATTAAATCCTGAATTAACTGGGTATGATGTAGCACCTCATAATTTCCGCCTAACTCAGGGTATTCATTTTTGAGCGTATTGAAGCAATGCGGACAGCCCGTTACAATCCGTTTAACCTCGTAACCATTGAGCACTTGAATGTTCATTTGGGCTTGCATTTGAAAGGTGAATTCATTTCCCGCCCTTCGAGCTGGATCACCGGTGCAAGACTCTTCGGTTCCCAAAACGGCAAACTTCACCTTACAGTGCGTAAGAATTTTCGCAATGGCTTTGGTTATTTTTTTAGCTCGATCATCGAAGCTACCAGAGCACCCAACCCAAAACAGCACTTCGGGGGTTTCGCCTGCGGCCATCAAATCGGCCATCGTTGGAACTTGCAAATTCATTCGTTTAATTTTCTTCGGTCCATTTCATTCGATCCGCTGGGGAGAACTGCCAAGGCGCACCGTTATTTTCAATATTCGTGAGCATCCCCGTTAATTCGGATGGAATTTTTGATTCTTCCATCACTAAGAACCTTCTCAGATCCACAATGATGGAAAGAGGGTCGATGTTCACAGGACATTCTTGTACACAGGCATTGCAACTCGTACATGCCCACAACTCTTCGGGGGTAATGTAGTCACCTAATAAGGATCTACCGTCCTCAAGATTCATCTTGTTATTTCCTACCTCACTTAAACGGTCCCGAGTATCCATCATGATTTTTCGGGGAGAAAGCAACTTACCCGTTTGATTGGCCGGACAAACGGAGGTGCATCTTCCACACTCTGTGCAAGAGTAGGCCTCCAAAAGTTGTTTCCACGTAAGGTCTTGAACATCTTTCGCACCGAAACGCTGAGGCGCAGCATCGTTTGCTGGCGCAGCATAAGGATCCGCATTCGGGTCGAGCATCAACTTAACCTCATTCTCAACACTTTCCATGTTGGAAAACTTCCCTTTGGCATCGAGGTTTGAAAAATAGGTATTGGGGAAGGCAAACAAAATATGCAAATGTTTCGAGTAAGGTAAATAGTTAAGAAAAATAAAAACCATGATGAGATGTCCCCACCAACCAATCTTTGAAAGAACATCAAGCGTGTCTAAATTGCCCAATGCATCTGCGAGTAAAGGTCCGATGAATTGACTCACGGCAAAAGAATAGGAATCATTCGAAAGGATGTTTAGCCTAGCCTCATCAGCGCTATTCATTAAAAAAATAAAGCCAATAAGCAATAATTCAAAAAATAGAATAAGGTTGGCATCGTTTCTTGGCCAGCCTTTTAATTCGGCCATCGTGAAACGCGGCAACCGGATGATATTACGGCGGGAGAAAAATATAAGCGTTGCGATAAACGTGAGAACGGAAAGCACTTCAATGGAACTGATCACCGCCGTGTAAAAACGGCCAAGACCCGCATGAAAAAAGAAACGATGGGACCCAGAGAAACCGTCGATAAAGACCTCAATTAACTCGATTTGGGTAATGACAAAAGCGACATAAAAGATAAAATGCAATACCGCAACGAGCGGCCGAGTAAACATCTTTTTCTGACCAAAAGCCACCAAAAGCATCACCTTCCAACGGTCTGCTTTACGGTTGGACCTATCCACAGATTTGCCCAACTTAATTTGAGCGACAATGGATTTCATTTTCCAAGCGAATAATCCGATGGAGGCTACGGAAATTAGGATAAAGACAAGGGCCGATAACGTCATATTAATCGGGAATAGAATCTAAAATTCGCTTTAACTTAAGTTCTTGTTTGTTGGTAAGTTCCACGCCTTTATTTTTTCTTCCTAAAGCAGAAATATGAATGTAGCGCTGAGGATTTGCTTGAAGGTCATCAACGAGTTCCTGCAATTCATTATTGGTTTCCACTAATTCCGTGTATAATTTATCATCTTTCACCAATTTCCCTAAGGTGCCTTTACCTTGATTAATGTCTTCCAGGGCAAAGTTCAGTTTTTTCAAAGTGGTTTGCGCTTCTAAAATGGTTCCTTTGAAATCCGCACTCACTAAATCGTCCGTGATTTTTTTAGAATTCCCAATGATTTGATTGACCGCCTCGTTGCTTTTCTTTATGTTGGAGGTAATGCTCTCAACATGATCCATAATTTTGGCAAATTGAACCTTTTCCTCAGCAACAAATGACTTTATTTCCTGCGCTAAATCTCCGATATTTTTAATCGTAGATTTCAATTCATGAATGCTCTGCGAGATATCATTTGAACCGTTTTTATCGAAAACGCCTGAAAGCGAATTCACCATGCCGTCAATGTGTAAGATTAAGGACTGCAATTTTTGAGAAATGGGATCGGCGTACTGCTTCACTTGTGAAAACATATCTGCCGCCATTTTACCGGGTATTTCATCTCCAGACTTAAAGTAACCTTTCTTCGCAGAGATTGGGTAATTTACAATAAGTCCTTTTTTTAACAAATCAAGGGAACCTAATTCAACGACGGTGCCTTTGGGTAAGGTAATGTCCGATTCACTGATGCTGAATTTAATTTTAACGCGGCGATTCTCAGGATTCTTAGGAATGTTTTGGATATCCAAAACTTTACCAATGATTACTCCGTTCAACGTAACATCGCTTGACACCATTAATTGACCTGAATTGGAAAAATAAGAGTAGTACGTATTATCACCTCCAAAAAGACTGTACCCTTTTAAAAAGTTAATCCCAATCACCAATAAAACAATGGAGACCAAGGCAATTAATCCTGCTTTAATTTCTTTTGTAAACTTCAACGCCTATTTTTCTGCTAATTTAATGGCTTTTTCGATACTAATGCGCTCTCCTTGCGAGAATGCTATAACAAAAGCGCTGGAAAAGCCCTTTTCCTGCATGGATACTTTATGTTTCTTCGCACCTTCCAAATCCTTGACAAAGATTCCGGTAAAATATTTATACAGATTATCTTGATAATACTCGTACACCTTTTCTCCTTTGAACTTCTCTGAAGCCAAATCGATTCGTTCCGCAGAAGAAACTACCTGAACGCTGAAAAACACCTCTGATGACGGTGCCTTTTGCGTTGTGTCTTTGACCACAGGAGGAGGTGTAATTACACTTTGATTGTTGGGAACCTCGGAGGCAGTTTTCCCTTCATAGCTTAATTTATACGAGCTGAATGCATTAAACATGGCTTTTGCCATTTTATCTTGACCATCTGTTTTACCGATAAAGGCCTCTTCAGTGGGATTCGTTAAAAAACCGGTTTCAATGAGCACACTTGGCATTGCGGTTTTGTACAAGACCAAAAAACCTGCTTGTTTTACGCCACGATCGTAACGCCCTATACCCTTAAACTCTTTTTGAAGCGCACTGGCAAATTTGATGGCATTATTGAGATTCACATTTTGCTGCAATTGAATGGCGATCATAGCGTCTGGGGTTAAGTCGAAATCTTTGTATTTAGCACCTTTGTCGTCTTCCAAAGAAATGATCGAGTTTTCTCGTTCCATTACTTTCTTTTGGGATTCGGTACGGTGCAAGCCCAGCACATAGGTTTCCGTGCCGTAGGCAACCGTGCTACCCGCGTTGGCATGAATGCAAATGAACAAATCAGCATTCGCTCGGTTTGCTATATTAGCGCGCTCAATGAGTTCTACAAACACATCGGTTTCTCGGGTATACTTGACGGAAATTTCAGGGAACGACTCTTGAATCAACTTACCTAATTTTAGGGCCATCGACAAGCATACCTCTTTTTCGTTGGAATATCCCCCATGACAACCCGGGTCTTTACCACCATGACCGGCATCGATCACCACGGTTTTGAGTTTGGCGGTTGTCAAGTTTTGACTGAATACCAAGGATGGTATCAGAAAATGGAAGGCCAGGATTGGTCCTAAAAAACCCCTTGAATTCCTGCCTTTTTTTAATAGTTTTGTAAAATTCTGCATAACGTGTTCGAAAATACCTTTCACACCCACCCAAATTGATGCCAATCCGATTTTTTTTCTTCGTTGGAGTGTTGATAATGTTTACGGCACTGAATGGTCAAGGCTTATATCAAGACACCTTATACCAAGACCAATCCAATATCGATGAAATTATCCGTTACGGAGCGCGAGACTCCAGTTTTTACGATGTAAAGACCCAGCGGGCTTATTTGTACGGTGGTGCTTACCTTGAAACCCAAACTTCGAAGTTAACATCAGGCATGATGGTCATTGACCTGGCCAATAATGAAATTGAAGCCACTTATGTAACGAATCAACAAGGAGAAGAAACCGAATATCCCGAATTAACGGAAGGTTCGGAAACCTTAACGTGCCGCAGCATTCGAATGAACACCAATACCAAGAAAGCGTACATCGAGGCCCTCAACGTAAAACAGGAAGAGCTTTATTTTCACATGGGGGTAGCAAAACGGTTTCCAACGGAGGATATTCATTTGAAAAAAGGAAGGTTAACCACGTGCGACCAAATTGAACCTCACTACCATTTTCAATTATCCCGGGGTGTCGTTGTTCCAGATCAGCGCATTGTTACAGGACCAATGAATTTGTGGATCAGTGGTATACCCACCCCATTTGGGTTGCCTTTTGCCTTTATTCCTCAACAAAAAGAGCGGAATCGGGGAATCCTATTTCCGGAAATTGTTCCTACTTCACCGCTCGGTTTTGGATTTCAGAACCTCGGTTATTTTATTCCCATCAACGATCATTTACAAACCTCGGTGTACGCGAATTTATACAGCCGTGGAAGTTGGGGTTTACGCAATGAAGTGGATTATGCCAAACGCTACGGATATACGGGAAGAATCGGGATCGGTTTTCAACAATTCAACAACGGTTTTCCCAATTATACCCGCAACCAGAAAATAACCGTATCATGGTCTCACAACAAGCAACAGAAGTCAAATCCGCTTTGGCAGTTTAACTCCAATGTAAATTTTATATCGGACAATACTGCGAAAAACAATCCCGACCCCATTAATCCCGAGTACTTCAATAACAGTTTCAACTCGGATATTAATTTGAGCCGCATTTTTCCGGGAAAACCTGTAACCATGGGGGCTAAAATATCGGTACGTCAGAATTCTTTAGCACAAAACGTTGCGCTCGTTGCTCCGGTATTCAATGTTAACATGACTCGAATTTTCCCCTTTCAGAAACTCATTGCATTGCCACGAACGGAATGGGGAAAAGCACTTCAAAGAATCGGCATTACTTATAACATGGAAATGCAAAATAAAAGCACGTTCAGCGACAGTTTACTTCAAAATTTCAGTGCATCCGGAATTGGCACTTCTTTTTTCAATGGTGTAAACCAAGGCATGAGCTTACAAACGACATTTGGCATGTTTAAAAACGCCATAAAAATCACTCCCAGCATGAATTTTGCGAATAAATTGAATTTTCAACAAATCGATAAAAATTACTCGTTACTCACCAATTCCACAGTAACTGATACACTTCAAAAGCTCGGATTTGCCCATGAACTCAATGCAAATTTAAACGCAACCACCGTCATCTACAGTTACTATAAATTCATCGGGAAAAACAAGCCTGTTTTACGGCATTTATTGACTCCAACCGTCGGATATCGCTATGTCCCGAAGCTCAATGATTTGATCAGTAAAGCCGCAGGCCCTAATCAAAACATGCTGGTTTTTTCTCCTTTTGAGCGGAGCATTTATACTGTTGGAAATACCCAAGCGTCTTCATTCCTGAACTTTGGCGTTAATAACACGCTGGAATTAAAGGTTAAATCGGACAAAGATACGGTCAGCGGATATCGTAAAATCCGCCTTGTGGATCAATTTTCAATCAGCGGAAATTATGATTTTCAAAGGGACTCCATGCGCCTTTCGGATCTTTCGTTAAACCTCAGAATAAGTCCATTTTCTTGGATGAACTTCGTAGCGAATGGTTCGTTCAGCATGTACTCTTGGGATCAAATTTCAGGTAAAACCAATACGTTTTATGCTTGGGAAAATGGGCAAGGTATTGGACGAATCATGAATACTGGATTAAATACCACCATAACGCTCAGTCCTAAAAAAAGCCGAGCCATTATTGAGCAGAAAAAAGAAGCATTAAGTACCGTTTGGAATGCTGATTTCTCCTATTTCGCTTTGCATCCGGAACAAGCGATTTATTTTGATATTCCCTGGAAGATCAATCTTTCTCACGTCTATTCGCTTGTAACCAATACCAACAAAACGGCTGTGAATTCCAACGAGTGGAGCGTTGTACAAACCTTGGCGCTGAACGGAGATGTATCCTTTACGAAACGTTGGAATTTAGCAACCAATATAAACCTCGACGTAAAGTCTCAAAGCATAACCAATATGAATCTTTCGTTAAACCGGAACATGCATTGTTGGGCCCTTAGCTTTTATTGGACGCCCATAGGCGGCAACAAAAGTTTCTTGTTAAGCATTCGCAATACCTCTTCGCTTTTCAAAGACGCAAAAATCGAAGTTCGAAAACCACCTTCTTTTTTCTAAGGTTACTCGCCGGAATTGTACAAGAGAATTTTTGGCCCTACCACCATTCGAATGGTGGTAATTCTCCTGTTGGGATTGTTTTTTCGTGCATCCTCCACTTGATTAGGAGGGAGGTCTTCTCCTTTACCTTCGTAGGCGATTCGGTACGATAATTTCCACGTTACTCCTAGCGCCTTGAGTTGTTTTTCAAACTCGGCAGCCACGGCCTTTGCCCTTGACTGTGAAAGTTCATAATTCCTAAGTGCTCTTGTTTTTTCATCTCCTGAACCTTGTTTATCAGAATAACCAGAAATAATAAGAATGGTTGAATATTCCTCATCTGAGAAAATCATTTCGTTGTGGTTGTCCAAATAGGATCTCCAGTTTTTAACATCGGTTTTTACAGAATCCAGTAAGGTTGCGATCATCTTTACCCCTTCTGCACTGATGACAGAGCTCCCCGTTTCAAAGCTGATATCTGCTGCGATGTTCTTTAGTTCTTTGTTCGCAGAAATAAGTTCCCCCATGGGTACCACGTAGGTGTAGAGCAAATCGTTCAACTCCTTTGCCAAGCCTAAAGTCTTCTCATGGCCTTCGGGGGAATAAGGATCTGTCTCATTGAGTTCTTTCACAATTTGTTGGCTCCTTGCCAACAAACGGTCAAGCTGAACATCGATTTCCTTGATGCGCTCTGTTGAATCAATGGAATAGAACATTTTCTTTTGTTGCTCTAACATAGCAATGGCCTGTTCTGCTTTTTCAATTTCCGCCGCTAAGCTCTTTTCGCGCTCGGCTTGTTTACGGTTGAAGGCATTCACTTCCGTATCTCCTCGTTGACCATGAAAAAGGGTTGTTGAGTACTTTGGTTTGACCAATACTCCGGAATCTTTGCAGGCAAATGCCAAAAACAGAACTCCGAAATACAACACATATACTACCTTTATTTTCATAACTATTTATTTGGTTTTATCAAGATGTTTATCGTAAATATAAGTAAATTTTGCTCCGAAGAAAATTACCTGTGCCGAATAAAACACCCATGCCATGAGGATAAAGATAGAGCCAATAAAATCTCCTTTACCTAAAAAGAAATAATGTTGAAGGTACCATTTAATCATTAACTGACTGAAAAATAACAATACTGAAGTTAATAAAGCTCCTTTAAAAGCTAAATTCCAAGAAATGTACCCGTCGTGGTTGTATTTAAAAACAAACGAAATCACAAGGAAATTCAATGCGATCGAAAAGAAATATTGCAAGAATAAATAACCGAAATGCATCGATGTAAACCATGAGGAAAGGATGCTGAATGCAAAAACCTGAAGAAAATACACCGTAAATATAATCAACGCAATCAACGCCAAATACGACAAGGAAAGAAACCTGAATTTAAGCAATTCAAGGAAAACATTCAATTTCCGTTGCCTATTAGGTTCGATATCGAAAAAATCATTCATGCTATGTTTCAAGGACATCATAAATGCAGAACAAGAGTACAGTAACACCGCAAGCATGCTAAGGTTCAACAACCACGAACGCGATTGTTGGTTTATGTTTTTTAAATAGTCCGTGAATAGGTGAATATCGTTCAAGCCAATGTTGTTTTTAAACAAATCGGTTATCACTTGGATGCAGAATTCTTCGCCAAAAATTCTTCCAAAGCTCACGACCAAAAGATAGAGCAAAGGAATCATTGCAAACAAAGTGTAGTAAGATATCGTTGCTGCATGCAAATGAGCACGCTCTTCAAAGAATGCTGCGAAGGTTTCCTTGAAAACGGTTGATATTTTTTTACGCGAGATCATCTGTTTTGGGAATTATGGTAACTAACGTGGGCAAGGGTGCGGCGTGGTATAAAATTATTTCCTCCTTATTCGCCGATAGAAAGCGGTGTACGTACAGCATTCCATTGAACCAAGAGCGCAACAATCTGAGTTCTACTCCATCACTCGAAAACGAAAAACAGGTGGGACGAAAGTGCATCCTTTCTCCATTCCATATCATAGTATTCAGCGGTCCGAGCAATTTTGCTGACCTTAAATTGGATAAATCGAAGTATTTCTTGAAGGGATCTTCGAACTTGGAGAGGAGGCCATTTGTATTTAAAATGGCGATTTTATGGCAAATACCCATCATTTCTTGAACATCATGCGATACCATTAAAACGCTGTAAATACCTAGGTTAAATAACTGGTGTAATAGTTTCTGTTTTTGAACGAAATCCAGATGTCCCAACGGTTCATCTAAAAGAAGCCATTGCGGATTAATTGCGATTGCGCGAGCAATGGCTAGACGCTGTTTCTCTCCGTCCGACAAACGTTTTGCCTGCATATTTCCAACGCGTTTTAGCGACAATCCCAGCAGCAGTTGTTCGACGCGTTTTTCCCGTTTTACCACGGGCCAACCTAATATCGCTTCGCGGATGTTCTCTAAACACGTATGGTTCCAGTCGAGGTTGTACATGGATGAAACCAGGGCTATTTCTTTTACTCCGGGTATAAGCCTTTGTGAACTTTTAGGCAATGCCATACCGTTTAGCGTTATCAAACCTTGGGTTGAATCTTGATATCCTGCAATGATGTTCAGTAAACTGGATTTTCCAACTCCACTGGGTCCAAGAACTCCATAGATTTGGCCAGGCGCCAGCTTAAAACTCAAATTATTGAAAATACTGCGTTCTTCAAACTGAAGGCTTAGTCCCTGAATTTCAAGCATTTTTAAGTTCACTTGGTATATCGCGGTTGGCAATATATACTCCAGCTATTGGGTTAATAAAGGGTTCATCATCTTTTAACTCGATGTTCAATATATACGCTTCCGATGTTTCTTCAAGCGAAAATGAACTTACCAAACGCTCTGAAACTGCGATGGTAGCGTGCTGACTTCCTTCATGGCACAGGTTAACCACTCGCATGTGAGCTATAGCATAGGTAAATTTTTCATCAGATGGATGTATTCCTGTTAAATCATAGGTATTTGAATCAGATACTTGAATGTTTTGAATTCCCCTTACCAATAATTCATCCTCCCATTGAAACCTGGTATTGTCTTCCGATTCTTCTCCGTTTTGCATTGAGTCCGCCAAAGCTTGGGAAAACAAACCATTTAACAAAGAGCATTTAACAACACAAATCTTTGATGAGGTAGGTTGCATGTGCAAAGTTTCTACGAAGGTAGCAAAACTAGCTCAAGCAGTTTTGAAAAAATGATGTAATTATTTTTATGATAACGTCACGAAAATGGAAAACTTCCTAATTTAGTACTATGAACACACGATTTATTCTTACTTGCTTTGCGTCCTTATTATGGACAGTACATGTCTGCGGGCAGAAAAAGCTAACCTCTTCCGAAAAAACCAATTTCACGCGTTTCCTTAATAAAGGGATTGAATCTTTTCAAGCCGAAAGGTCCAACGATGCGCTGGAGTCCTTGAAAAAAGCGGAAGCAATAGACCCTGACAATTGGAAATTGAATTATTGGATGGCGGCATGCCACCATGATCTTAGCTCCTATCTGACCGCCGAAGTGTACATCAACAATGCCAAAAAAAACTTGGGTGAAAACGAAGAGGGGGATGCTGAATTCTATGAATTGGATGGAAAAATTAACCACCGACTTGGTCAAATTGAAAACGCATCCGGTGCTTACAAAAAAGCTGCCATTATCATGGGGGCCAAAATGGCCAAAGAATACGGTATTTTGCAATATTTGGAACAGTGCGAACTGCTCCTAAAAGACCGTAAGCAAGGCATTGAACTTTCAAGAAAACCCTTAGCGGCAAAAATCAACACCGTTGAGGATGAATACGCGCCCATTTTGACAAAAAACGGAGAAGTATTGTTTTTTACCGCGCGTAGACCCGAAACCAAAGGTGAGAATTTAAACCCAGATGATTTAAGGTATTTTGAGGACATGTATCGCGCTAATTGGAATTCAAAAACTCAGCAGTATGAAATGGATTACACGTTCTTCAACGAAATCAATACCAACGGTTTTGACGCGCTTTCGCATGTAAATTCCTCTGGGACATATGCGCTTCTTACCATTAACACTTCGTTGGCGGAAAAAACCACGAAGAGTTCCGATATTTTTGAAATAGTGAGTGAAGATACGTTGACTTGGGAGAACCCAACGGTCATCAAAAGCAAAGGGTTAAACACCGATTATTTTGAGGGAGGAGCTTGTGCTTCGGAGGGTGCCGAAGACGGCGATTTTATCGTATTCATCAGTGACCGAAAGGCTGACGTTTCCGGAACCGACTTGTTTACCTGCAAAAAAAATGAAACAGGTTACGGTGAAGTTTCACCCTTGCCCAAGAACATTAACAGCCCAGGAAATGAAACAACTCCATGGTTAAGTCCCGACGGCAAGTATTTATTTTTCAGCAGCGATGAATTGCCTGGATACGGAGGTTATGACGTTTTTTATTCGGTAAATGAATCAGGCGTTTGGTCTGCCCCGGTTAATTTAGGATCATCTGTTAATACCGTCAATAACGACACCCACTTTCGATTGGTGGGAACAGAAAACAGAGCCATTTACGCCTCGTTAGCAGAACAAAGCGGATTTTTTTCTTATGACCTATTCGAATTGGATTTGAAAGGGGGAAATTATCCCTTTCTAAAGTAGATTATCGTACCCGGACCCTTTTACCGTTAATGTTGTTCACATTATAGCGAATAAACATTTCGAAACCGCCCTTAAAGTTAGAAACCAGGGACAACCTCGATACATTAATATCGTAAGCAAATCCGGTTGAAAAAGGACCATAAAAAACCACGGACTTCACCACAATAGCATCTCTTAAACGGCTAAATAATCCCAAACTGAATGCAATCTCTTTTATTTTATCGGTTTCAACGGATGCCTTACGAATCAATTGTTTGTAGCTAACCCCGTACAGTAGCTCGTTGGACTTCTTTTGTCTCTGAAAATATGCCGCAGGTTGTAATACACCGTTGGTACGGGCTAAACCAATATTACCGTTCACAAAAAGAGAATAGCGAACCGCCAAATTTTGGATGCTTGAATTGTAGAATGAATATCTTGGGTTATTCACATGGTAGGCAGCAAAACCAACGCTAAATCCTTTGTCAGGTACGCTGGTAATGTTCTCAAGCTCCGTTTGGTAGGTGTAAACTGCTCCTACCCCCAAATCAAAATAGCTAAAACTTTGCTGGTAAAAATTCTCCCCACTCGCAATAGAAGGATTAAAGGCAGTTCCGTCATACTGTGACCCCCATTGTCCTGCACCTGGATTGGCAGCACATTGACCGAAGGTAGAATTTAAACCAAGAGCCACTTTATTAAACCTGCTCACCTTTAAGTGATATGCCAGGTTCAATCCAATGGTGGTTTGATTAAAAAATCCATCCCCCATTCGGTCGTTGTAGAAACTCAATCCACCGCCTAATACGCCATTAGCATTTTTAACTCCGGCCGACAATCTTCCGTCAAAGGATCCTAAAAATGTTTTGTACGGAGTAGCAAAACTTCCGTACTGACTTCTATACATCGCGACACCGTTAAACGTTGCACTCGCGCCTGCTAGAGCAGGATTCAAGGTAAGCGGTGAAAAGTCTGTTTGCGAGAAATGTACATCTTGAGCCATCAGATGATCGGTTCCAAGTACCGCTATCCCACAAACCAATAAAAACACATAGGACTTCATCATCGTACTAAAGTTAAGCTACCTGATTTACGAATGATTGAATCATCGTAAAGTTGTAGGTTTAAATCGTAAACAAAATTGCCTTCTTGTGCTGGTCTTCCTTTGTAAAAACCATCCCATGCCATGTTTATACTCACGGATTCAAATACCTTTTGCCCCCATCTATCGTAGATAACAAAACTAAAATCCTTGATGCAAACTTCTTTTCCGAACACTCGAAGCGTATTATTCGCATCCGGACCGGTACCGTTTGGACTAAAAATAGTTGGGACAAAATACTCTCCGCACAACAATTTAACGGTTACAAGCATGGAATCTTCTCCCAAACAACCATTATCATCGGATACATTGACGTAATACAGGGTAGTCGTATCCGGCGTTACCAATGGATTTGGGCAATCATCGCACGAGAGACCTTGAGAAGGGGACCAATTAAAATTAGTTCCTACGTTTACGTTTGCGGTAAAAAACGTTCCAGGATTTATCGTTGTGTCTCCGGGTGATATTATGGTCTGTAAATCGTTGATAATACCAATGGACGAGGAAAAGCTCACTTGACATCCGTTGGTATCAGTAACTACAACGCTATAATTACCGATGTTGAGGTTGAAAATGCTATCCGTACTTTGACCGTTCGGCGACCACAGATACGAGTAGGGTCCCGATCCTCCAGTTACCGTTACATCCATCGTTCCTAATTGCCCTGTTGCACAGTTGATGGGCGTAGAATCACCCATAATGGCCATTGATGTTGGCTGTGAAATGGTTACCGACTGGATTACAACGCATTGCAATGCATCTACCACAACGAAATTATAGGTCCCTGGGGATAAATTGGTAGCAGTGTCGTTGGCGATGGACACGGGCGACCAAGAATAAACGAACGGCGGGGTTCCTAACGAATCAACCTGTCCAACCGCCCAACCATCGTTGGAACCAAAACAAGTTACATTGTGCACTTCAGGTATGCTGATCGCTGGTGGCTGAGGGGTGGGATTAACAACGTAGGTTGAAACAGAAGGTGTGATGCACCCTGAACCAGTTTCTTGAACGTACAAGGTGTAGATTCCTCCCGGCACATTCGTGAAAGTCGTAGAACTTTGAAAATTCGTTCCGTTAATGGAATAAACATACTGTGCTCCGATGGGTCCAGTGAATGCAATGGTTCCAGTAGGTAACGGACACGTAGGTTGGGTTACCACAGCCGTTGGCGGCGGTGCAATGGTCAAAGCATTATTGATGCATACCGAAGGGGAAAATGCCGATGTACAATTATTGGTATCGGTTACGGTGAATAAGTAACAAATTCCCGGAGTTAAATTTGAAAAAGTTGCGGTTGTGCCAGTTCCATTAAACGCCCCACCGCTCGGAAGGGTTTGATTGGGAGAAGCGTTAATGGTCCATTGCATACCAGAGGGTAAATTATTAAAGGTAACTGAACCAAAATTGGCTGCGCAAGTAGGCTGAGTTACTTGAAATATGTTAAGGGTATCTGGGTTGGTGGGTGCGAACATGGTAATGGACGTACCTGCCGAAACGCATGAATCAATGACCCGGGTTACGGTAAACTGCCACATTCCCAAACCTAACCCACACATAGTGTAGGTACCGCCCAACTGATTCGGAGTTACAATTGAACCTGAAGGTCCAACGGCGGTTATAAACCAAGCACCCGACAACGGGAGGTTTCCTAATGAGACGCAACCAGTAGTGACGCCAGGTGCACAATTGGGTTGATTTACCGCCAAGATATTGGGGGTTGCTGGAGGCGATGGAACCACATTAACGTTTACCGTATTCGACACCCCTGAGGTGCAGACAGGAGACGCTTGGATGTAAGCAAACTCATAGCCGCAACCTGGGGTTAGGCCGGTTATCGAAGCGGAGGTACCTGTTCCGGAAAGGTTAACTGTGACTCCAGGGCATCCGGCCGTGGGGGTAGCGGTTAAAGTCCATGCCCCACTTGGGAGTCCGGTAAGGTTCACCATACCAAAGTTATTGTAACAGGTGGGTTGATTTATTGAGTTGATGGTTGGAGGAAAAGGGCATTGAGCATTGACCTGCATGCCAAATAACAACAAAATTAGACCAATAAAAAAACGTTTTTTGTTCACTTAAGTTTTTTAATTCAATACTCAATAAGGCTTGGCAAAGTTACAATTATCTCTAAATATATTCAACATACTAACCAATTCTTCAACGATTGAAACATCAGTTCGTTGCTTTTTAAGAGAAATAATCGAACTTTACCTCCGCGTATGAAGCGAATTCATCTTGAACTATCTTATTGCGGTGGGGCCTATGAAGGATGGCAAATCCAACCGAATCGAACAACCGTTCAAGGAACGGTTGAAGAAGTCCTTTCAAAGCTCAACGGGAACGAACCCATCCGAATAACCGGTTGCGGTAGAACGGACACGGGGGTACACGCGCAACAGTATTTTGCCCATTTTGAAGGAGAATTCTCCGAATTAGATCAACTCAAGTACAAGTTAAACAAAATGCTTCCCAACACCATCGTAATTCACGCTGTTTGTTACAATGAATTGCATGCGCGGTTCGATGCCAGGCGGAGGACCTATAAGTACTTCATTTGCAAACACAAGGACGCATTTTCGCATCCATTTCGGTGGGTTTTTGAGCGACCATTGGACCTTACGGCAATGAATGAAGCATCTAAATTCCTTCAAGGTATTCATGATTTTGCTTCATTTGCAAAGGCAGATACCGATGTTAAAACAACGCTCTGCGAGGTGTTTGAAATCGGTTGGGAAGAAACCGAGCATGAATATATCTACACCGTTTGTGCAAACCGTTTTTTACGCAACATGGTGAGGGCCATGGTGGGCACCTTTGTTGACGTTGGTTTGGGGAAAATACCGCCGAACGAACTGCCAAAAATTCTCGCTAAGCGGAACAGAAGCGAGGCATCTGAATCGGTTCCTGCGCAGGGATTATTTTTGTGGAAGGTGGAATACTAATTGCGTTCCCTTAATAAATCGAAATAACCGTAGGTCTCTACAACGATTGCTCCTCCCAGCGTGTCCCCATATTTAGCAGGAAGGCCTCCGGTGTAAACCATCATTCGATTGATTGCGCAGCTTGGCACATTATAAACCTCCGGTAGTTTCACACCATCCACTACGTAAATCATATCGCCTTTTCGTGCTCCACGAAACATCAGCTCTCCGTCATCCGCCATTTTAACCTCCGAAGAAAGCTGGGTCGCCATGGTAGCAATGCTGAACTTATTGGGATTGTGCTCGATTTCCTTGTGGGTTAATTCTGGCATTGGCAACTCTCCCATGCGCAACCTCAGCCTTTCTTTTACTACCACTTCATCTTTACTTACGCCGAACGGTTTAAACTCGACCGATCCGATATTTGCATAAGATTCAATAGGAACCTCAACCTTGTAATTTTTCGAAGTGTCGGGGCCAAAAACCAAGAATAAATCATAAGTACCTGCAGGAATTGCTGAAATCCTAAAGCGTCCGTCCTTGTCCGTTAACGCTTGGTATTTTTTGCCTTGATCTTTGATAATGGCCTTCACGAACTCCATCGGTTGTTTTGAATCAGCATCGATTACCGTTCCTAAGGCATCGCCTGTCACCGATTGAGCTTGAAGTCCCCAAAAAACAACAATGAAAATGGCTGAAAATAGTTGGTGCTTCATGGGTAATAAATGTTAAAGTTTTAACTTACAAACGCCATTAATACGAAAAACTAACCTATGCTTGCGGAAGAAGTAACTACATCGCGGTTAATCTTTTTGAAAAGACCTTGAAGCACTTTTCCTGGGCCGACCTCTACCACCTCCGTAATTCCAATTTCATTCATGGTCAACATGGTTTGTGTCCACTTTACGGGAGCGGTCAACTGGGCCAGCAAGTTCAATTTTATTTCAGTTGGATCCGTTACTGCTTGAGCATTTACGTTTTGATAAATCGCACAACGGGGAGTATGAAACTTGGTGTTTTCTATGGCTAGCGCCAAAACTTCTCTTGCGGGCTCCATGAGAGGTGAGTGAAATGCTCCTCCAACTTGCAGCACAAGCGCACGTTTAGCACCGGCTTCGGTCAATTTTGCACAGGCCTCTTCCACCGCGGGAACCGTTCCAGAAATGACCAACTGTCCGGGACAATTGTAATTTGCAGGTACAACCACTCCCTGAACAGTTGTACAAATTTCTTCAACCACGTGATCTTCTAGTCCTAAAATTGCGGCCATGGTAGAGGGGGTTATTTCGCACGCTTTCTGCATTGCCAGGGCACGGGCGCTAACCAATTTTAAACCGTCTTCAAAATTCAAACAACCCGTGGCAACCAAAGCCGAAAACTCTCCTAAAGAATGTCCTGCTGCTGCATCCGGTTGGAATTGTTCTCCGAGCACTTCTGCAAGAATGGTTGAGTGCAGAAAAATAGCAGGCTGGGTTACTTTGGTTTGTTTTAATTCATCTTCGGTGCCTTCAAACATGATTTTAGAAATTTCAAAACCCAAAATTTCATTGGCTTGATGAAAACGTTCTTTGGCTTTTAGATGGTTATCGTAAAGCTCTTTACCCATTCCGCTGAATTGGGCACCTTGTCCTGGGAATACATATACCTTCATATGCGTTAATTTTGACCTATTGAATGAAACTTACCTTCTTTAAAAATCTTAATCTGCTTAAGCAAGCCATTGTTGGAATAGATGTAAACTTTTCCATCGTACAGCTGTCCTTCCTTAAAGTTGCCGTCCAACCAAATTTCATCGTTTTCATTGTAAACCTTGTTGTATCCTTCTGGAAAAAACGTTACACCTTTGGTTATGGGATTCTTAACGGTAGGAGGTTTTTCATTGGAATCGTTCGATGAAAAAGCCTCTGTATTTTTTGAACTGGTAACTTTTAGGGTTTCTGAAATTTTACCCTCGCTCATTCGGTAGGAGAATTTAACGGTTCCATCCTCATTGAATTGCTTATAGATTCCGTTCAACTTTCCCTCTTTCAAGGCATATTCGGCTTGAACCGCTCCGTTTTCAAAATAATGCCGAACGGTTCCTGTCTCCTGGCCTTGATCTCCGTAATTTGCTTGATACGAAATTTGACCGTTCTTGTAATATTTTGTGAGGGTTCCTTGTTGTTTTTCCTCGATAAACGTTCCGGATTCTTTGATGTTTCCATTGACATAATAGCGCGTGTAGTTTCCGCTTGGCCTATTGTTTTCGTAATTTCCTTTCAATTTTACGGTTTTACCGTCCTTATGAAATTTCAACCAGGTGCCTATTTTTCGGCCGTGCGAATACGTTCCTTTTTCAACCACTGCGTCATCCGCATATCCAAGGTTGGGCTTATCCTTTCCACGAACGACCCATTTTCCATGTTTCTTTCCGTTATTATCCTTGGCGTTTTGCGCCATGGTTAACGAAAAGGCTGCACAGCAAAAACAAATAGACCAAAAACGTTTCATCATTGCAAATGTAAAATTAAAATGCTTGTTTTGTTAATAAGAATCGAGAAGGGTTTAATTATTCGAAATCGAAGATTCGTAATTTTGAAGGCATGATAGAAATCATCCCTAAAGACATCTCGGTTCAGCGCTTGCACCATTATTTATTGGGATCTATTGGCCCAAGGCCGATTGCCCTCGCTTCTACCATCGATGCGGCTGGGAATCCAAATTTAGCCCCTTTTAGTTTCTTTAATGTCTTTAGCGCCAATCCCCCAATCCTTATTTTTTCTCCTGCGAGATCGGGACGTACGAATAGCCTAAAAGACACCTATTTTAACGTGAAAGAAATACCCGAAGTCGTCATCAATGTGGTGAATTTCGCCATAGCAGAATCGGTTAGCCTAGCAAGTTCGCCATACGCCAAAGGCATCAGTGAGTTCGAGAAATCGGGGTTAACTCCGCTCCCCTCTCACACCGTACAACCCTTCAGGGTTAAGGAATCTCCGGTTCAATTCGAATGCAAGGTGAATCAGGTGGTTGAACTCGGCACGGAAGGGGGTGCGGGAAATCTCATCATTTGTGAAGTGCTAAAAATCCATATCGAAGAATCAATCACCGACAGCGATGGAATGATTGATACCTTAAAGATAGACCTTGTTTCCCGCATGGGAGGAGACTGGTATTGCCGCGCAAATGCCGCAAATTTATTTGAGATTAAAAAACCGATAACAACCTGTGGAATTGGATTTGATGCGCTTCCCCAAGATATTGTAAACAGCAAAGTCTTGGACACTCAAGATTTGGCTCGACTGGCAGGAATAGAGTCGCTTCCCGATGAAACAGAAGTCAATGAATACAAACTGCTTGAATTGAGCGATGTTTTCTTGTCGCTGTCCGATCACCCTTCTAAAATGGAAGAAACGCTGCATTCGATAGCAAAAGAATTATTAAAAAAGCATCTAATTAAAGAAGCTTGGTTAACTTTATTGAGCTTTAACGATTAATTAAAATAAAATGAGTCAATTTCAACTAAAAAATGTTCGAATCAAGGTAATTAACCCAACGGTTCAGGTTTCCGATAAATTTTCGAAAAGAGAATTCGTAGTTACAGATAGCAGCAATGGAAATTACCCCCAAGATATTTTGTTCCAATCCACGCAGGACAAATGTGCCCTTTTGGATTCATTTCAATTGAATGACCACGTGGATGTCTCCTTCAACATCCGCGGACGTGAATGGACCAGTCCACAGGGAGAAATTAAGTACTTTACTTCCTTGGAGGCTTGGAGAATTGAACGCGCGAGTAATGCTCCTCCTGCTCCTGAGGATTTTGGAATTCCTTCCGGCGGAGGGAGCCCCCTTGAAACCTCGAACGACGAATCGGATGATTTACCGTTCTAATTTCTAACGTCACGGTATTTTTTCTGATACTTTAAGTATAACTCTTCCTGAAAATTCTGGGTTTCTATTACTTTACCATTGACGAGGATGGTTGTCACGTTATTGGTCCTCATGTCGAGTGCCGGTCCGCTGGATACAAACAGCGTTGCCGACTTCCCCACTTCAATGGAACCGTATTGACTTTCGATTCCCATGATTTCGCAGGGGGAGAGAGTTATGGATCTCAATGCTTCAAGTTCTGTTAGCCCATAGGCTTGTGCGGTTCCAGCAAGAAAGGGTAAATTTCGAGTATTCATGGCTTCCATACCGCCTGCATTTTGTAAAGCGAAAGGCACCCCCATCTTTGACAATAATGCAGGAAGACAATACGGTAAATCAATGGGATCTTCATCCCTTTCTGGGAGGCGATGCAGGCGTTCTAGCATGATGGGTATTTTCGCGTCCACGAGCCTTTGCCCTAATAAATATGCATCATTTCCACCAATAATTACCGGATATTTTAAAGCAAATACGGAGCAAAACTCGAGAACATCCGTAAGTTGCCGAAGGTCGTTGGCATGAAAGTATGTCCGTTTGCTTCCTTTGAAACAGTTTTTCATGGCTTCTAAGCGCAAGTCCTGATCCACGCCTTGACCTTCGGCATAGACGCTTGCAAGTTTGAAAAACTGCTGCAGCGATCTGAGCTCATTCAGGTAGCGCTGTTCCCGATTCAAGGCGTCCTCGTCGCCGTTTCTTGGAATATTCCAAGGAGCATTAGGCCAATTGACATGAATGCCATCATCGCTTAACACCGTCGCATCTTCCCAATTCCATCCCCCCGTGGTCATGAGCGAAGAACTACCGGAAATGTAGCCTCCCCGTGGGGTTGATTGCACCAATAACACTCCATTCGTTTTCACGGTTTCAAGAACCTTAGACTCGGCATTAAAGGCAATCTGAGAACGAATATGAGGGTTAAAATCCCCGACCTCGTCGTAATCATTGGTGGCTCGTACGGCGTCTATTTCGGTGAGGCCCAGAGTACTATTGGCTGCAACAAACCCCGGGTATACGTGTTGGTTGGTGGCGTCAATGATGGTATCCCAATCCTTGGCGTTGTAGGAATTGCTTAACGCATTTTTAATGGCAATGATTTTCCCATTTTCAATTTCAATGAGGCTTGAAGTAATTTCTTGGCCTTCGACCGGATGCAAGTGCCCGTTAACCAATAAAATTCTCTGGCTATAAGAGCTCCCCAGCCATCCAAGAATCCATATTAAACACATAATTCGTTTCATCAATGCAGGTTTTCGTTGGAGGTTCCTTCTTCGCCCAAGGTATCACAATGGTAAAATTTCTTCTTTCGAGGAAATAGAGTCCTTTTAGCATCGCTTGTGGAGGAATTTTCGCTCATTTTCAATATCAAACGCATTTTTTCCTCGGTATTTTTGCGCTGTAATTCGGCATTGTTTTCTTCACTGTAATAGACAACGCCTTCTATCATGGTCATTTTAACTTTGGACAAAATGGAAAGTGGGTTATCGGACCAAAGGACTAAATCGGCATCTTTACCTACGGATACGCTGCCCATTCGGTTATCAAGATGCAAGAGTTTAGCCGGGTTCAAGGTCACCGTTTTCCAAGCTTCCTCCTCGGACATTCCACCGTACTTAACGGTTTTTGCTGCTTCTTGATTGAGCCTTCGCCCCATTTCGGCATCGTCCGAATTAATTGCCACCGTAACTCCTTGCTGATGCATGAGCGCTGCATTATAAGGAATTGCATCGTTCACTTCGAATTTATATGCCCACCAATCCGCAAAGGTAGATCCTCCAACGCCGTGTGCTTTCATTTTATCCGCCACCTTATAACCTTCAAGGATATGCGTGAAAGTATTTACCTTAAATCCCATTGAATCAGCCACTTTCATAAGCATATTTACCTCACTTTGAACGTAGGAATGGCAAGAAATAAAACGCTTTGAGTCTAGAATTTCTCCGATAACCTCCAACTCAAGATCTTTCCTAGGAGCCATCGCCTCGCTTACCTTCTGCTGCCGGTATGCAGTCCATGCGGTTTGGTACGCCTTGGCCCTAAAAAAAGCATCGTAAAAGACTTGCTCCACTCCCATTCGGGTTTGGGGAAATCGGATTACGTTTCGGTCGCCCCAATTGGTCTGTTTAACATTTTCCCCTAGGGCAAACTTGATGAACCCCGGAGCACCCTGTATTTTCATTTCTTCCGGTGTTGTACCCCACTTCAATTTAATTAAGGCCGATTGGCCTCCAATGGCATTTGCTGAACCGTGCAACAGTTGTGCCGCGGTAACTCCACCGGCCAGTTGCCGATAAATGGATATATCTTCAGGAAAAACGACGTCCCCAATGCTCACTTCGGCGGAAACCGATTGTCCTCCTTCATTCACCCCTCGTGAAATGGCAATGTGCGAATGCTCATCAATGATTCCGCTGGTAAGATGTAGGCCTCGACCGTTCACTATCTTTGCATCGGGTGGATAGTTGGGTTTCGTAGTCCCTACACTGGTAATAACTCCATTTTGAACCACAACATATCCCTCCTGAATTATTCCTTTACTGTCATTCGTCCAAACGGTAACGTTCTCAAAAACCGTTGTTCTTTTCGTAGGTAATTGATCATAGCCATAGGCCATATTAGGAAACCAATGGGTAGGAATGGATTCAATCGATATTTTTATTTTTCCCGACGTATCCGAAGTACGGAATTTGCGAATTGCCGACCATTGTCCCCAACTTCCATTTGGATAGACCAAATCTCCTTCCCAAACGCTCCCATTCCCGACAATTTTACCCCTTAGAAGGTAGGGTTCAACTTTTTCTTGATTCTTGAGGGTAAACTGCAGGTTGACATTCGTTTCAGACACCGAAAAGTTGACCGAAGTTTTCAACGTGTCGCGCTTGTAAAGTTTAAGTTTAGCATCCCAGATATCTTTCAACTCAATCAAGGAAACCGTCGGTTTTTGGGGGTTACCGCTCACCACCATTTCGTATCGCGCGTTGCTTAAATTCAAGTTATACTTACCCAGGGTATTGGAAATAAAGGGTTTAATCACCTCGGGTTGTCCCAGAGACCACATTTCATGTAAATCCGATTCAAAATAAAAAGGATCCTTGTTGTATACACCAAAACTTGCTAGAGCCCCGGGATTCAAGTGCCCTATCAAAGAATCTAAACCCAAGAAGGAAGCCGGGACTTGCGTCAATGCAGCAAGGACATCTTCGGGCTTTGCTCCGAGGGATATCAATTTACGGAGCGAACTCCAAACCGAGGAGGACGGGGTACTTTGAGCAGATATGGCCACGGAAAGCCCTTTATTTCTCAGCATGATGAAATTAAAAGGTGCCGACTCCCAATGTTTTAGTTCTTCAATTGAAAGGTTACGTGCTGTGTATGGGTCATTGATGTTGTAAGGTTTGGGGAAATTCAAGGGAATCACCAAGGATGCATTGATCTCCTTGAGTTTATCGGCAATTGCGTATTCATCTCCGGTGGTTAAATACACGAACTTTTTATTAAACTCTTGTGAGAGGCGTTCAGCTCGAAGGATATCCCATTTATCGTTTACCTTGAAAAAAGATGGCAACTTATCTGCGATCATCCAGGCTTCCATGGATTGTTTTCCCAGAGGTGCATCCGTGTGCAATTTAAAGTGCTGGAGATCATAAAATCCTTGACGCAAAAGAGCAATGGAACCCATAAGCGAAGAAGGATACGTTTGTTGAGACACTCCTTTATTAAAAGAAAAGTGGGTGGTTAATTCCGTCCGAAGAACAAAATCGCTTTCTTTGGATGCGCCAATGGCAATGAGTGGTGCAATCCCTTGGACTATTCCGTCGTTTTGAATGGGGGTAACAAAGCCAAAACCCAGTTTTTTCAATTCATCGAAACGTCCATCCTTGGGATTGAGCCCCTGAACCCCTCTCACCTCGGGATGAATTGCTTCGTTCCAATAATAATCGCCTTTTTTCGCCGATTCCAACTGTGGGTAATACCCTTGATATTCGGATTTTGCGTTGCTTGCCCCCGCAACGGAATTGGTTTCAACGAAAGCGGGCACAATGGTGTAGCCTTCCCGATTTACCTCAACGTATCCGTCGGGAATTTTAATGGATTGACCAATCGCAACAATTTTTTTGTCCGATATCAGAAGGGTGGCATCCGTAAGCTTTTGTGAAGGGCTCACATAAACTTCGGCATGGGTGACTGCGATTTTATTGAATTCTGTAGGTGGAACACCGTTTTCTGGACGATATTGAGCGTTTAGAGCCGTACCCCAAGCTACGAAAAGACCTAGAAATAATCCAATTCTCATGTTTCAAAAATAAGCAATCTAAGCCTAACCCACATATTTTAGTGCCTCACGCTTGGCTAAACCTTTCAGCTCCTCCTCTTCCACGACCTCTTTAACCCAGTGGGGATTCCATTTTGAAACTTCGCGCAAACTCCACCCGATGGCTTTCTGGATGAAAAATTCTTGGTCCGATTTGAAGGATTGGATGAAATGCTGCAACAATGCTAAATCGGGTTCTTGGCGGTAGCGCAATTGAAAAATAAGGCACGACCGTCGAATCCAAAATGATGGATGGTTCTCCCACACGTTCCACACCTCCTTCATTTTATCGGGAAAACGCTTTGCATACTTTCCGATCAGATTGGGGGCTATTCCATCAACCGTATCCCACCAAGATTTGTGTGTAATTAACCATTCAAAAAAATGAATATCCTCGAGCATTAGTGCTTTTACATTCCATTTCATCATCCACTCCAGTGCCAGCAATTGACATTCTCGTTGTTCCTCTTCCCAAAGCAAACGAACCAGGGACCGCTTATCCTCCTCCGATAATACATCAAGCCAGTCCTTTTTAAATGTACCTAGAATTTCTTTTCGAGGAATACTCATCACTCCATAAAAAGCGAATTGGTTTCTTAAATAATTCTCCATTTGTGTTGCTCTCAGCGGATTTCCTGCAGCATGGAGCGACGATTTTATGTGGGTTAACGCAGTCATTATAATTTCAAAAAAAGGCAAATCATAAGCCGGGTTCTGTTCGTATTGTCACACGTGACGCAACTGCCTATCATTTATCTAGCACTGACGTCACCGCCAGCGTCGATCGACCTACCCTCCGGAATCGGGCGAGCAACCCTTAATGTCCAGGACATGCTCCGGTATACATGGTCTTTCAGCTCGTAAGGTTTACCCTGCCAACAACATTGCTGTTGAAGCGGTGAGCTCTTACCTCGCCTTTTCACCTTTTCCCCAACGATGCAAGCATGTTGAGGTAGTTTATTTTCTGCGGCACTTTCTGTATTCGCTTGCGCGAACCCTTCCCGTTAGGAAGTACGATGCTCTGTGCTGCCCGGACTTTCCTCCCTCCCGTAAACGGGACAGCGATAGGCCGATTTGCCGCACCAAAGGTACGATTACCATTTAACTATTGGAAATTCTTTGGAGGATTGGTTGTTGTGGAGCACGATGCGGTAAACACCTTGGCTTAGGTGTTCTACATTAATGTTCAAGGCATTCGTATTCAATCCTTGTAAATTCATCACTTGCCGGCCCATGGCATCCATGACCTCAACGTAACTTATTTGGGTATTCGATTGAATTTCCACTTCTCCTGAGCTTGGGTTTGGACCAACCTGAACGTCCATGGTAAACTCATCGATGGACGCATCGAGTCCTAAGTAATCCTCTTGGTACTCCACTAAATTAATGTTCCCGTTAGTTTCGGTAGCTTTCATTATCCATTCATCTTCTCCGTTGGTAAACCACTCATATTCTACCCGTTGAATGGGAGGGGCACCAAACCACTGCCCTGCTCCAAAAAAGGTTTGATAAACGGAATCAATTTCATTGATGTCATGACGAACTCTTAAGGCAGGAAAGGTGCCTTTCGGAGTAATGATGGTTCCCCAGCCATCCACGAGGGTGGTACGCTGACGGTATTGTTTGATCTTAAAATCGATGACTGGATTAAGGTCGATGTAGGTATAGCCTCTTGAGTAGTGTGAATCGTTGTAGTTCAAAGGAAGTTTGTACCGGGTTTCAATGGTGTCTGATTTGAACGGAACGCCTTGACCGTTAACGGCAATAGAGTACCCCAAGGAAGTGATGGAATCCGCTGTGCGTTTCGAATATTGGTTCAAATCGCTGAGTTCCACAGGAAGAAATTGGGATAATTGATCCAAGGGCAGGTCATTGGTAGGGTTAAAATAGGATGCTTGGTAATTGCTCGCGGCAATCGGGCCATAGGTTCCAAAAACCAAAAAAGAAGCAAAACCAATGGGCTTGAATTCTTTGAGGTATTGGCTGGTTGCAACCAACGAACTATAATCCCACGTAAAATTGGCACCGGTGGACATGAAATCCAAATTACCTGCTTGGGCTTGGGAAATGCGAACGGTATCACCCGCCGTTCCGAAATCATTCACCGATAAGGTAAGCTGCGCTTCGGCACTACAACAAATCAAAGAAATCAATACGAGTAGTTTAGTTTTCATGAAACAGAATTATCCTTCAAAGGTACATTAAATTGTAGCAAAAAATAAATTGCGGTAAATTAGGGGCGTGAGGTTGGAAAAGCCATTGATATTAGAGGAACTTGAACCCTTTGAAAAGGAATTATCCTTGTTCAATGCCAGCGATTTATTGGTTCAATTTCACCCTAAAGAAGTACTTGTATGCGAGGCCGGAGAAATTGCGTTAACATCGAGTTTTGTGAAACTCCTAAAAAAAGCCCAACAAAAAGAAGAACAACTGGGATTTGCTACCTTGAGTGTTGCAGAAGGGTGGATTGAGGGTAAGAATAACACCAACATTCCACTTTTTATCCATGCCATCAACCCCACCGTAAACGGGGTGCAAAACACCCTAAAATGGAATGTTAGAGAAGAAGAATGGATGTTGAATCCGCATATTGCAGGGCTCCTGCAAGACGCCCGTTTGAATCCAGCAACCGAGAAAGACCTCATCATAGTTCAGTTAAAGGAACTAGGTTATCTGGTGCAAGAACAGGAGCGCTTCGTGGATTTTTTTCATCCTTTTCGATATACCTTACTCAGGGAGGCCATGGAGTTAAAATCGAAAGACGACTTAAAAGATCTCGATTATTTCTTTGATGGAAGTCAAAGTGTGCCCGAGCAATCCTCCTCCAAAATCTGTCCACTTTTGTTCCCATCAGACCAATCTCAATTTGATGCGATACAACTAGGACTTCTACATTCCATGGTCATTCAGGGGCCTCCAGGCACGGGGAAATCCCAAGTATTGGCAAATTTATTGGGACTTTTACTCCAAAATCATCAGCGGGTACTGGTATGTTCTTCCAAAAGACAAGCACTTGATGTGCTGCAACAGAGGTTCACTACCCACCAAATAGAGGACCTAATTTTCGTGCGCAACGGACAACACAACGCCAAAGAATTGCTTTCCGCCTTACAACACACGTGGAGTTTACTTGAAAACACAACGAGGCAAACCGAAGCGATCGAATCCCTATCATCCGTCCATGAATTCAACCAACATCTTGCAGTTTATCATCAGTCGGGAATCATCGGTCGGCTGAGTCCCAGGGAATTTTTAGAGGAAACTGGGTTAAATCCCCTTGAAAAAAAGACCTTTAACGTTGGTTTACCGACCTATGAACAGTGGAAAAAGGATCGAGAAATCTTGGAGAAAATTCCGCTTGAAGCCTTGAAACTGCTGCGACTAATTGCTCCGAACCTCCATTTACAGGTCGAATTCGAAGAACATCTACTCATCTGGATCAATAGCAAAGAAGAACTGGAGAGCCTATCCTTACGAAGTTACTCGTTGGAGGAAATCGCCGAACACCATCGCATTTGCCAAGCAGCCCATCTTTTTTCCGGGGAAAATTATCAGCGATTTATTCCTTTACTCAAACGAAAAAAACAACTATTACAGCTCAAAAACGAACTGGATAAACTAAGCATTCAAAGGCAACCTCTCAACGATCAAATGGAGGCATGGCGTCAAGTGCCCACCTTGGAAGAATTGAAGTACTTGGAAAGCTCATGGAGCCAAGAGAAGTTTTGGAATCGAAGAAAGATCAAACAAGAAAAATCCACATGGTTGCGCCTTGAAGGATTAGACTGGGCTGCACTGATTCAGCAAACCCGCGCATTTTATGCCCACAAATCGAAGGAAAACGCCTTAGATGAGAAATTACACTCCTTTGGTTTTAAGGAGCCAGCCCGAGATTTTGCGGCCTTTACTTCTTTTGTACAATTGCAGCAGAGTGCTCTTTACGGCCTCTATGAAAAACTAACACCTGAAGAAGTAATATCCTACTCCGAACGTTTCTTTCGTGTGAGCAAATTGCTTTCCACGTTGCAACGCACGCTTCAACTTTCCGAGAAAACAACAGCGTTCGAAGCGCTGTGCGCATTAACCACGGGGGCCACATACCTTCTCCCCTCACTGCAGTGTTGGGATACATTAAGCGAAGTCACGAAACGTGCTGTACGAAATTATGATGAATTAGAAGATTTACACGCCGCAATTATTGAAACGGAATGGAACCGTTTCATATCGCAGCATCCCAACATGATTGCTTTTCTTCAAGGGTCAGAAAACGACCTTGATGCCTTAACACGAGGCATGGAATTATCAGCTCAACATCTAGCTTCAAAGTTGTTACAACAACGAAAATCAACCTTTGACGATTACCACGAATTATTAGCGAAGCCCAACCGAAAGTTGAGCGAACAACAGCAACAGCAAAAAGAACTTTTGAAAGCAGGAAAACGCAAATTGGTCAAATGGTTTGGTAAAAAAAGGAATTTACCCACCGTGCACGAAGTACTGTCCAGTGAAGCGGCTGCTTGGGTGCATTTACTCAAACCCATTTGGTTTAGCAATCCCATACAACTAACCCTGGATTTTGAATTAACGGCAAAAATCTTTGATGTTGCATTAATCGATGAAGCAAGTCAAATGCCGCTTTCCCATGCCCTGGGAACCTTATACCGCTCCAAAAGAATCATCGTAGCGGGAGATCTTATGCAAATGGCCCCCACGTCTTATTTTTCGAGTGGAACTCAGGAGCGAATGAGTTTATTGGAGCACGCTTCATACCACCTTCCTTCGAGGAGGCTGAACTTTCATTATCGCAGCCGTAATGCCCGTTTGATTGAATTTTCCAACGCTCGCTTTTATGAAAATGGGCTCGTGGCTGTTCCTTGTTTTCCCAACTATGCCGCCATAGAGGATCATTTTGTCGGTGGTCTTTACCATGAAGGTGTTAATCAACAAGAAATTCACTGCCTAACCGATATCTTATTGAAACGCCGAAAAGAAGGGGTAAAGTCGATTGGAGTTATCGCATTTTCAGACCGTCAACTCACCGCTCTTTACGAACATTTACGGAAAGAAAACCTAACCGAACTCTGGCAAGGTATTGCCGACGGCATCATTGTGCTTAAAACTTTGGAACAAATCCAAGGAGATGAATACGATGAAATGATCCTATCCCTGGGATTCGGAAAAAATGTGGGAGGAAAAGTGGATCTGCGGTTGGGCCCTTTGACCCATTACGGAGGTGAAAAGCGATTAAACGTGCTTTTTACAAGGGCTAAATCGAAACTTTACGTAGTGCGGTCGGTGCAATCCTCTGATTTTGGCGTTTTGAACAGCGAAGGCCTTCGCGTATTAAAAGAATGGTTGTCGTGGTTGGAAAACCTTCAAGCTGAGCTGCCAGAAACCAACTACCCCTTTGGAAAAGTATCGCTACAGGAAGGCATCATTGAAGTTCGGCGGATTGCCGATTTGGGGAGTAATTACCTCAACCTTCAAGCGTATCGGAGCCTTCTTCAGGAGCGGGGTTGGAAGCTGAGGGTAACATCGTCTTTCGAGGAACCGGATCGTAACCAAATCCACCCCTAGGATGGCAACGTGCTATTCGTTTAGTGCCTAAGTATAAGCCTTTTATTGGTCCCCATTCTTGAATGGCTTCCACCATATAGGATGAACATGTTGGGGTATAACGGCAGCTAGGCGGAAACAACGGGGAAATAACCCATTGATATATTTTGACGAGAAAAATAAAGGGTAAACCCATCCAACGGTAAAAGCGCATACGCCTCAAAAATAGTAACTAAAAGCCTTTTGTTGGTAAGTGGAGTAACGAAAAGGAAGAAGATGAGTTGGAATAGGCTAAATTCGCAATCATGAATTTTAAGATCTTTTTATGGTGCATTGGGCTTTCATTATTACCTTTAAGCGGTATGGCGCAAACGTGGATTAACGAGCAACTCGAGGTGAAAACCAAGAACCATTTAACAAGGGTTATGCATTCCGATGCGCTCTTCATGGAACGATGGGTGAACCTACCTCAACCCCAATTTTGGCGGAGGATTATGCAATTGTCTCCGGATTCCTGCTTGGTCAATGTAGCTCGAACAAGGCAAGTACTCGCCACCCTATCGAACGCCGAATGGTCGAGAAATACGGATACGGAAAAGGCAGCATACAAGGCTGAATTGAAACGACAGGTTCAAGTAGATTCGTCTGAAGCGCTTTATGTGACCACGGGTAAAAGTGATTTCTACCGATTTCATGAAGTGTTTCCTTCCCTTGGCCAAGGCATTAAAGTGTTTGAAGATAACCAAGTAGATCCTTGGTTTGCCCAAGCGATATTATTAATCGAGAGTCCTGCTCAGCTGAGAAAATCCATCAGTGGGGCATACGGGGCCTTTCAGCTAATGCCTTCCGTAGCGAAAAACTACGGATTAACCGTTAATGCGAGCATTGACGAGCGCGCAAATTTCTCCAAAAGTGCGTTTGCTGCTTCGCAGTTGCTCAAGCAATCGTGCATACCATCAGCACGAAAAATATTGAACCAAACGGGAATATTCTATACCGAACAAGAATTGGGCTTTCGCTTACTGGTGATGCACGTTTATCATGCAGGAGCGGGAAATGTAGCGGCGGTGGTCAAAAAAATCAATCCCACGACCACGGTCATGGACCTGATCCAATCCATGTGGGTAACGAGCGCAGCAAGCTTTGGGAATAATTCCCAAAATTACTCGCAGCTAGCGTTGGCTGCTCAATGGCTTCTGCACGATTATATTTATTCTACATGCGATGAAATCTCGCCATGTTCGGGCAAATGATGGGATAAATTCGGGCCAATAAGCTCAAGATATGTTGGAAAATTCTCGGTAAATAACCCCCCTGTACCCAACCCTTGAGCCATGGTTAAGGGGTAACTGGCTGCGAATTCTGCGATTGCTTTTAGTCCGATATTGGATTCTAAAGCGGAAGTCATCCACCAGCCTATTCCCAATGCTTCCGCCAAGGAAATCCACTCTTGAACGCCGCTGAATCCCCCGTGAAGACTCGGTTTTAAGATAATGTATTGCGGAAGAATCTTGGACAATAATTCCTTTTTGCTTTCTAAGGTAAAACAGGAAATCAAGGACTCATCTAATGCTACAGGCACGAGGTTATGCTTGGATAATTCTGCTAAGGTCTGCTGGTGTTCGGGAGCAACAGGCTGCTCAATGGAGTGAATATCGAGGGACCTCAATTGGGTGAGACGGGCTACGGCATTTTGCGGATTAAATCCACCGTTCGCATCCACACGAATCGTCAATTTACTTGCGGGATAACGTTGTCTTATTTGCGACAAAAACTCCCATTCTTCCTCCCAAGGCAAGGCGGCAATTTTAAACTTTAGAACGGTGAATCCTGCGGCAATTTTTTGTTCCGCTTGCTCCTGCATCCAAGCAATATCGCCCATCCAAATGAGACCGTTAATTGGAATGAAAGATAAGCCTCGTGAAAAATCGTTATCAAAAATCACCTCAGGGTTGGGGTTTAACCAATCCAATAATGCCATCTCGATGCCGCAACGTACAGAAGGTTGCTCCTGAAGCGTTGGAAACCAAGTCAATAATTCCTTCAAGATTTGGCTAGGGCTTTCTGCGATGGTTTCAAGGGTGCTGATGAGCTCTTTAAGGATGCGCTCATACGATTCGTCGTCGGTATATTCGGGACTTAATCCTTCAATAATACTGCATTCTCCTTTTCCTATTCTCCCGTCTTGTTCAAATTGGAGGATCCAAAGCTTTTTAAACTTCATGATCCCTCGGCTAGTTCCTGCCGAAAAACGGAACGGCAAGAGGTGTTTTTGAACGGTTATTTTGCGTTTTACATCCATCGTTCGTACCACGTTTGAAAGGAATAAAAGTACCAAGTAAACAAGGCATTTGTATCGCTTCCATTTAGAAATTTTTGGATTTCCTTATGAACTTCTACGGGATGGAAAATTTGCTGATTTAACAGATAATTTTCGGAGGAAAAATGCTGAAGTTCCTCCTTCAAAAAATCCCGCATCCATTGATTAATAGGGATGGCAAATCCTTTTTTTGGTCCTGCTAACAATGATTCAGGAATGTAATCATGAGCGATGTCTTTTAACAGTATTTTGGTTTGACTTTTTGTACATTTTAACCTGTCGGGCACCTGCAAAAGTGCTTCATAGAGTTCATGATCCAACAACGGTTCTCGAGCCTCTAGGCCAACTGACATGGTAGCACGATCTACCTTATGTAAGATATCGTTGGGCAAATAATTCATGGTATCGTTCAGCATGAGGGTAGTGATGGGACTGTGCGCTTTATAGAAAGGAGATGAAGTTGTCGAAGCATTGACATACAGTAGGTCAAGGAGGCGTTCTTCGCTCATGGATTGCGTCATTGCCATCATGTAGGATTCCGTGGAGAAATTCCCTACTAATCGCGAGAATTTTGCGATTCTTTGAGCCCTAAGGCCTTCTAATTTCAGTAAATTCAAGGATTGACTTACGGCCTCCCCCATGAAACGCGGTAAACAATTTACGAAACCAGGCACTTTGTAATAATAACGGTAGCGGTTATAACCACCAAAAAACTCGTCGCCCCCGTCGGCGCTCAGGGCAACTTTCACTGTTTTTACGGCCTCTCGGGCTACCAGGCAGGTTGGAATGGCACTGCTGTCCGCAAAGGGTTCGTCGTAAATCGAAGGGAGTTCCTGAATTACCTGAAGTGCCTCATCGATGGAGCAGGTGATTTCCGTATGGTGTGTTCCGAGAAATTCAGCAATTTCGCGCGCCTTTGGGCCTTCATTGAGGCCAGCATCCGGGACAGATACTGTGAAGGTTTTAAGTTGAGGAACTTTTTGGGTTAAAATCGCTGCGGTAGTAGCAGAATCGTACCCCCCCGAAAGAAACAAACCGATTGGAACGTCGGCAACAGTTCGTTGGTAAACAGAATCTTCGATCAGCGGTTTAATTTTTTGCTTTGTTTCTTCTAAATCAACTTTTAAGACAGGGTTCGTGGCATTTGAAATAGTTGCAGGATTCCAATAACTATGATGGGAAATTGTACCATCGCTCAGGTTCAATTGAAGAAACGAGCCCGGCAATAACTTAAAGGTATTTTCAAAAATAGCGTTGGGGGCAGGAACGTTTCCGTATAGAAAAAACTGAGAAATTGCGGTTGGATTCAGACGTTTGATAAAGTTTGGATGAAGATGAAAGGCTTTTAACTCACTGGCAAAGAGGAAAGTATTATCATGGGTATAATAATAGAGTGGTTTAACCCCAAATCGGTCCCGGAACAATAAGAGCTCTTGCGATTGACGGTTAATCAAAGCGATGGAAAACATGCCTTTAAAGCGATGAACGGCTTCTAAATTCCATTCATAAAAAGCATGCAACAGCACTTCCGTATCGGAATTGGTTTCGAAAACATGTCCGAGTGTTTGAAGCTCATTCTTCAATTCTCTGTAGTTGTAAACTTCACCGTTAAAAGCCACGGAAAGGTGCTTAAAATGCATGGGTTGATTGCCAGAAACGGTGGTGTCAATGATGGCTAACCTACGATGAGCTAAACCCACATAACCGTTATTTTTCCATGAAATTTGATCCCCTGAGTCTGGCCCGCGATGGACCAAAGCATCCCTCATTTTTTGAAGAATTGCATCGTTAGAGGCCCCCGAACGATCTACAATACCGGTAATTCCGCACATGATTAGGTTGAAGTTTCTGTGGAAGGTTTATCGTGGAGAAGTAAAAGTATCAAAAAGGGCAATGCCACGGATCGAATTCTGACTAAAACTCCGAAAAGAATGGAGGAATAACCGGCCATAAATGCAACCAATCCAACAAAAACGAGGGAATATAGCAAAAATTCATCGCGTATAATTTTATTGAATTGAAGAACGGGGTTCATTCGAACCGTAAAACGAACCAAGAGAAATATTAACAACAAACTCTCGATCTGATTCATGATAAAACTTGAACTAACACTATCTAAAAATGAAGGTCGAAAGAGGGCGGTAAAAATCGCAAGGGGAAGAATCGATAGAATTTCGAGCGGGGCTCCAGAAGTACTTGGCATTTCGTATTTAGCACCGCTATAAATTGGATTAGAGCTAAAATCGGATTTGGTGATATTGGCCTCGGCAATGAGCTGTTGCGTCTTTTCGGCATTGATGAGGAGCACCAATGAAAAGAGGATCATGGAATAAATTCCCAAGCGAAAAATCCATAGCAACAAGGGTCGGTCAGTAAAGCGCTTGACAAATCGACTCATCCAAGCGAGTACTAGGGGTATGCAAAGTGCGTACGCTAAATAGTGCCTAAGGGAATAGACCAAATAAATTAAAGCAAAAACTAAAAGGAACTTCAATATACCTCGTGAATTGCCCCATTTTAAAAGGTTAAAAAAAACCAATACCGTAAGAATGCTCAACGAAAAAGTGAGGCTATCTTTAGTGATTCCTGAACACCAAAAGCTAACGGACGGCACAAAAAACAAGGCTGCAAGAATGGAATTTCTGGAGAACGATTCTTTCACGTGTAATTGCACTGAAAACAACCAAGTAACCCAAAACCCAAGCGTTGATAATAAAAGGGTAGCTGACCAAAATCCTTTAAACGTTACAATGGCAAAGATGGAAATAATTTTGGTCGCAAACCACGCCTCTTCCTCTCGCCAAATCCAACCAGGAGGGTAACCGGTAAAGCTGTTAAAGTGATGAGCAACACCTAAAGACCGATTGGTATGCAGGAGTTCCGAGAAATAAGCCACAGGATCAGCATAGAACAAATCGGCTAAACAGCTTGCTCCCATCCAATAGGCATTGATATCGCCGCCTCCAAGTAAGAATAAATACACATAGGCAAATAGCAGCGAAAAGGTCACCTTAAAAAGCCATCCAACGTGAAAGAATGGATTTAATTTATCGCTCGAGAAGCGCTTTTTTATACGGGCACTGCCTACCCATAAAAATCCCAGATACAGAACGAATATTAGAACATCAATCCCTGAAAAACTGAACAACGCATTCATAATTCGGGCACTTTATACATCATTATTCATGGTGGTATTTTTCCCCTTTCAAAATGGTACAAGCCCGGTACAATTGTTCCAAAAAAATCATGCGCACCATTTGATGGGAAAAAGTCATTTGGGATAAGGAAATTTTTGCATTTGCTCGTTGGTAAACAGCGTTTGAAAAACCAAAAGCACCCCCAACACAGAACGTAATCCTTTTATTTGAAAGAAGAAACTTCGATTGCAACCATTTGGAAAAATTCATAGAGGTGAACTGGTCTCCTTTGTCATCGAGCAATACTAGATAATCTTCCTTCAATACTTTTGCGAGCATTGCCTCACCTTCTTTTTCGTTCAATTGTTCCGAATTTAAAGAGCTGGCATTCTTGACATCGTGAAGTTCAATCTTTTCAAAATTCACATAATGCGAAAGCCGTTGAGCGTAGTTTTCTTCCAAATTTCTCAATGAGGCGTCCGTTGTTTTACCGACGACCATTAACCGTACTTTCATTATTTTCCTTGGCGCACCTCTTTAAGGGTGCTGAAAAATATTACCCCGTAACCGATGGCTAGCATTCCGTGAAATGGAACCATTCCAAAGTCTCCAAAAATCAAGCGATTGATTGCTGTAAAGGCAAAAACGCTCATGAGTATGCCTTCAGCAATGTTCACGATGGAAAGGCTCTTTTTGTCGTAATGGTTTCCGCTGAATTCATCCTTTTTGGCAACGTTGAACTTCGGAGTTCTTACGAAGGAACTTTTTATTCTCAAATATCCCTCAATCACTGCAACGGCATTGCTTAGGGATAGGGCCATGGATACGGAAAGAAACTGAAAGAAACGCAACGTAAACCGCCATAAATCCGAAAGGAAGCGACCTTTCTTATCCCGATAAGAATTCCAATAATAAAAAGCCAGGAATACGGTACTTGAAATGAAAAACGCACCAAACTGTACGAAGAAATTCAAATCAGAAAACGAATCTTTGATGTGAAGTATCGCCAAACTCAACAAGGATAAAATGAGAATGAACACAAAAACCGATGAGTTGAAAAGGTGCGCCAAACCATGAATTCGGTCCGAAAAACGAAGGCCTTTTTGAGCAATCAGGCGTCTGCGAATTTTGATAAATACTTCAGCTCCACCTTTCATCCAACGGTGTTGTTGGCTTTTAAGCGCCGACATGGTAATCGGTAATTCCGCAGGCGATTCAACATCTTCTAAATAGGTGAATTTCCACCCCTTCATTTGGGCACGGTAGCTTAAGTCGAGGTCTTCCGTTATCGTATCATGTTCCCATCCCCCGGCATCTTCAATGCAGGTTTTTCTCCAAATCCCGGCCGTACCGTTAAAATTAATGAAGTGACCTGAGGCATTTCTACCTTGTTGCTCAATGGCAAAATGTCCATTAAGTCCAAAGGCTTGAAGTTCTGTAAGCACTGAATAGGATTTGTTGAGGTGACCCCAACGGGTTTGTACAACTCCAATGTTCTGTTGGTTGAAGTGGGGAATGGTTCGAATTAAGAAGTCTTGATCCGGAACAAAATCGGCATCGAATATCGCAATAAATTCTCCCTCCACTTGATCCATAGCTGCATCCAAGGCCCCTGCTTTATACCCTGTTCTGTCCACACGATGTACGTGCTGGATGTTCACCCCTTGGGCTGCGATTTCCGCTACTTTTCGCGCTATGATGTCTTTGGTTTCGTCCGTGGAATCGTCCAATACTTGAATTTGCAATCGGTCTTTGGGATAGTTGAACTTTGCGGTGGTTTCAATGATCCTTTCGGCTACATACATTTCATTGTACATGGGCAATTGCACGGTAACCTTCGGCGCTGAGGCAGGATCAAAGCTCGGAGTGGGTGCTACACCTTTTTTCTTGGACCTCCGATAATTGATGGCTAAGCTCAATTGTACAACGCTGTAGTAAAAAATCATGATGAGGCAAAACCCATAAACCACCAAAATAATTTTCGCCAACAAGTGCGACCAGTAATGTTCTTTTACATAGGTTTTTCCGTTCGAAAGAGTAACCGTACGATCGCCCCAATTGAAAAACCAGGTAACTTTCAAGCGCGCAGAAAAGGGTTCGTCTTCGCTAAACGTGTAATGAATGAGGTGCTCTTTGCTGTTGGTTTCAAAGATTGCCAAGGTATCGGACAAATAATCTTTATCCGTTAACAGTAAAAGGTTTTTCCCAATTGGAACGTGTTTGAAAATAAACATCCCGTCGTTCGACTCCGTCGTGAAACGTTTGCCTGATTTCAAGGAAATCAATTCAACTTGAACCTTATCCACGCCCGATCGGGTTTTAAAGTCAACCAAGTATCCTTTAATTTCCTGAGTTTTTAACGAAAGGGTAGATGCTGAAGCCTCAAAAAACAACGAAAATAGGGCAATGGAAAGGATGAATCGCATGGGTTTCCTAAATTAAATTAAAACAAAGATAAATTATTCTTTCATCAAAGTCATTTCATCTACCAGATGCTTTGCGCCAGCATAAATATCCATGACCCAAAGCACGTAGCGAATGTCTACGACAATGTTACGGCATCGATTGGGATCGAAGAGGTAATCGCTCATGGTGCTTTCCCAAGAACGGTCAAAATTCAAGCCCATTAAGTACCCATTTTCATCCAAGACCGGCGAACCCGAGTTTCCCCCTGTGGTATGGTTGGACCCCGTAAAACAAACCCACAACTCGCCGTCTTGTCCGTAGGGACCATAGTTTTTGGATTTGGCCAATTCCAACATGCGGGGTAAAAGCTCAAAATCCGGATTCCCCGTTGCATTTTTTGCAATCATTCCGTCAAGCGTGGTGTGTTCCGTGTACGCCATTCCGTCAACTGGGGTTGAGCCTTCCAGTTGACCGTAGGTAATGCGCAAGGTAGAATTGGCATCAGGCCAGTGTTTTTCTTGTGGGAACATCGCATATTTACCTTCGACATACACTTGCATTAACGCTGTAATCTTGGCTTGGCATTGCCTAAATGCGGGAACCACTTCTTGCACAAAAATGGGATAAAAGGTTTGGTAAAATTGATACCCTGGATCTTTTGCCACTTTTTTATAGTTCTTGAGAGAGTACGGCTGGATGAACTTCAAGAAGCGGGTTGAATCGGTGAACATGGAACTGGCATAAATTTCTTTCGTTAATTCAAGCACGTTTACTTGATTCCAATTCTTAATGTAGGCGCTTTTTTCCTTTTGGTAGCGAGCCGTGAGGGCAGCGAAAATTTCCTGATCCACCTGGGCGTTGTAATTCTTAAAAAATGTGCGGGCACTGGCCATTAATTTTGTTTTCTCTGCTTCGAATAAATCCGGGGACTTCTCCCAATCTCCGTTGAACAAATCGTTCGAAGCCTTCATCAACTTAAAAAACTCAGGCCCCACAGCAAAATACTCGACGCCCATTGCATAACGAAACTCTTTGTCGGCATTCATTTTAATCCATTGATTCAAGGAATCTAACGCGTCAGCATACTTTTTCCATTCAGGCTTAGTAGCCGCTTGCGATTTATAATTCGTTTCATAGCTTTGTTTAACCGCTATCCCATCCAAATTTTTCAGTCCTTCAACTTGACCAATCCACTTTTTCCAAGCATTAGCAATGGAAGCTTGTTTCGCGGAGTATTGGATGCGCACAAGGTCCGAAGCTTTCATCCCTTTTCCGATGGCCTCCAAGCTCTCATCACGCATGGCAATACGAGCTGGACGTTCTTGTTCCATAATAAACTTCAAGTATTCAGAAACCACGTGTTGCTCCGTAACTCCAGGAAAACCATAAACCATGGTGAAGTCTCCCTCTTTACGCTCTTTGAATGAAATATTCAAGTATTGAATGGGCGTGTAGGGAATGTTGTCTGCTGAATACGGGGCGGGCTTATTGTCTTTTCCGACGTAAATTCGAAACACGGAAAAATCACCGGTGTGCCTTGGCCAAACCCAGTTATCGGTATCCCCTCCAAATTTTCCGATTGAATTCGGAGGAGTACCAACAAAACGAATGTCTTTAAATACCTCTTTCACCATAAGATAATAAGCGTTCCCATAATCAAAGGCTTTGACTTCGGCTTCGTAATGGGTTCCTTCAACGGCCTTTTTTACCAAGTTCACGATGTTCTGGTTCAAGACGGCTTGATCGTTTTTTCCGGAAGCATTGTTCAATACCAAGGCGGTAACGTCTTCGATTCGCACAATCCGCATGGCTGTTAAGCCCGGGTTCGCCAGTTCCTCTTTTTTTTCTTGTGCCCAAAAACCGTTTTTCAAATAATCGTGTTCTAAGCTTGAATGCGATTGAATTTGCGAATAACCGCAATGGTGGTTGGTGAGCAGTAATCCTTGATTTGAAACCAATTCTGCGGTGCACCCTCCTCCGAATTGAAGGATGGCGTCTTTCAAACTGGCTTGATTGACACTGTAAATTTGTTCTGCGGTAAGTTTCATCCCTCGGGCTTGCATGTCGGATTCAAAAGCCTTTATCAATAAAGGGATGAGCATGCCTTCATCTGCACGCATCGGAGCAACAAAGGTGCACAAAGCGGTAAACACTACAAAAAACCTTTTTAGCATGGAAGTAAAATTTCCCCCAAAAGTACTTCAAATGTTTCAAAACAAGGATTCGCGGGAATCTTTACCTTTGCCGCTGAATGTTACAGGTAATTTACGATTTATCGCAGTTTAATCCATCTACCCAACCTTTGGTAACCATTGGCACGTTTGACGGAGTGCATGCTGGACACAAGCAAGTGATCCAACGGTTGGTGGAAAATGCCCAAGAGCAAAACGTGGAAAGCATGTTAATTACCTTCGACCCACATCCCCGGGAGGCTTTAGGTCTGGGAAAAATAGCATTATTGAGCCTGTTGGCGGAGAAAATCAAATTGCTCGAATCTACGAATTTGGATTTTTTACTGGTGCTTCCATTTACGCACGAGTTCTCGCAATTGACCGCGGTGGATTTCGTCCATGAATATTTGGTTAAACGGATGAATATTTCAGGAATTATTTTGGGTTACGACCATAAGTTTGGCAACAAGCGTGAGGGAAGCATTGAGCTATTAAAGGAAGAACTTTTACCCTTGGGCATTGGTGTCGAGGAAATTCCTGCGCAAGCGGTGGATTCAATCATTGTTAGTTCGACCAAAATTCGCAATGCTTTAACCCTTGGAAATCCGGAGGAAGCCAACCGTTTATTAGGATACAACTACGCATTTGAGGGCAAGGTGGTTCATGGATTAAAGAACGGAAGAATGCTGGGCTACCCAACCGCCAATCTTCAACCAACTTCCCCCTCAAAACTAATCCCAGGAAAAGGCGTATATGCCGTGCAGTGTTTTGTCCATGAAATGGTATATAAAGGCATGATGAACATTGGAATGCGTCCAACCCTGGACGGGCTTCAAGAAGTAATAGAAGTTCATTTTCTTGATTTTAATTCCGACATTTATGGTGCAATGGTTCGCGTTGAATTGCACGAACGCATTCGAGACGAACAAAAATTTAAAGGTTTAAACGAATTAAAAGAACAACTTGCCAGAGATGAAAAACACGTTCGGAGTACTTTTCTGCTTTCTTAGTTTTTTCGGAACGTCACAACCTGGCCGAACGTACCGTCTCGCAGACCTCGAAAAAGCGGTAAAGGACAGTGTGTATTCCTTGGATTTAAGGCGCGAAAAACTGTATTATATCCCGCCCGCGGTTTTTGAATTACCGAATTTAACCCACTTGAACCTCTCAAAAAACAAATTAGAGCTGATCGGCGATTCATTAGCCCTGCTTGAGAAATTAACGCACTTGGATTTAAGCAACAACAAAATGAAAGCCATTCCTTATGCCGTTTTTCAACTTGCATCGCTCACACATTTGTCTTTAGGGTTAAATCAAATTGAACGCATACCGGACGAAATATCGTATTTAACTCAATTGGAATCCCTCGATGTTTACGACAATGCTATTCAATATTTTTCACCGAACCTAAAAACCCTTCCTAAGTTAAAGAAATTGGATATTCAAGGGGTCATGTACGGACATTCTATACACAAAAAACTGGTCCAGGATTTTAAACATTGTACCTTACTGATCGATCCTCCATGTTCTTGTATGGATTGATGTGAAATTTTCACCTTCAGGTCACCCAATTGAAGAATCCTTCTAACTTTGAAGTGTGAAAGCATGGATTTTTCTACTCTGTACGTCGATGTCTTCGGTATTTTTGGGGCAGAATTATGTGTACAACGGTGATTTTGAATTGGGTGGACCCGGAATAGGCTTCAACGTCAATGGCAATGGTTACACCTTGATCACCCCGCCCTATGCTGGAACGACTTCTCCGGGAAATTATACGGTTACGGCTCAACCCGAATTGGTGAATACCGCTTTTTTTCTTCCCATCAACGACCATACCTCAGGGACCGGAAATATGCTAGTCGTGGACGGAGGAACGGTTGGCGGAAATCAGCCTTTTTGGCAAGCGGGAAGCAACGGTGGGGGAGTTTGCGGTTTAACCCCGGGAAACGATTACCTCTTAACCTATTGGTTGCATTCTGTTTCTTCAACGGTTACCAATGCGGCTACACAAGCCGATGTTAAGGCTATTTTCAACAATGCATCCAACATCCAAGCACTGACTCAACCCACCACCGCTCCGCTTCCTGCCGCGGGATGGCAATCCTACTCGGTACTCTTTACCGCCAATGCGGCATGCGTCAATGTTGCCTTGTACGACGATAATCTTTCGACGGTTGGGAATGATTTTGCCATCGACGACATTTCCGTTTTACCGCTGGATAATCCGCTATTTGCCGCAGCCTCTACCACCCGTCCCAACTGTTCAGACAGCCTGAGCGGTGCGGTTTTTGTTTACCCGAAAGGAGGAGTTCCACCTTACAGTTTTCAGCTCAATGGCCCCGCAGGATTGCTTAGCAATAATCAGGGGGCTTTTTGGGGACTTGGAAGCGGAACGTACAGCTGTACGGTAAGCGATGTAAACAATCAAACCATTACCCTACTAAACCTCCAATTGTATCCAAACAATTATTTAGAAGTAACCCCGAATGATACCGTAATATGTTCTAATGCGTCTGTTAACATAACCGTTACTTCTGATCAAAATCCGAACTATTCCTGGTCCGCATCTCCTTCCGACCCTGGATTGGTGAACACGAACAATGACAGCATCAACGTTAGTCCAAATCAAACTACGGTCTATACGGTTTCGACCAATGACCTTAACTTTAACCAGTTATCCAACGGGAATTTTGAGGTAGGAAACACCGGTTTTTACACCGATTTGACCTTGCTCACGCCCTCTAATCCTACGGGAATTCAAAGCGCTTATGGCTTAACTCCCAATGCCAACTTTTGGGAGTCCACCTTTGCCGCTTGCGTCGATCATACGCTGGGAAATGGGCTAGGAATTATGATGGTCGTGGATGGGGCTGTTTCAGGAAACAACGTGGTATGGCGCCAAAGTGCGGCGGTTGAGCCTCAAAAAAACTACACGTTTGAATACTATGCACAATCGGTGGATCCTGTAAACCCTGCTATTTTACAGGTACGAATCAATGGCCTTCCGGTTTCCACAGACACCCTAAGCAATGTCACCTGCGCTTGGCAATCCCACTCCGTTGCATGGAATTCGGTAAATGACACCCTGGCAACGATCGAACTGTTCAATTTAAACCAGGCCGGTATTGGAAATGATTTTGCGTTGGACGACCTTTCGTTTTTTACCTTGAAATCATGCACCCGTCAAAGTACAGTAAATGTTCATTTAGGCAACGTAGATTTGGGATTAACCTACCCCACTGAATTGTGTGCGGGCTTTCCCCCAACAACTCCGCAATTGAACCCAGGAATTCCGAGCAATGGAATTTACACGGCCCAACCGCAAGGGTTAAACATCGATCCCCTTACTGGAATTCTTTCGAGCAACGGAACGATTTCGGGAACCTATGATATCGTTTATTCCAGCAATTTGTGCGGATCCGTGGTAACGGATACCTTCATGCTTCAGGTACACGCCTTACCCGTTCTGGTAAGTTTAACCGGGGGAGCCTATGATTGTCCGTCTCAAAGTTTTGATTCAGTCCTATTATACTTAACCGCCCAATTTCCGGTAAATGTCATTTATTCGGTGAACGGAATCATGGACACCCTTTTGGGAACGTCGAATCCCATGTACCTCGGGAGCAATGTTGGGCTGTATACCTTATCGCAAGCGATCGACATGGAATGTTCCAACCCCCTGAATGGCTCGCTGCTTTTGGACAGCCTATTGGTGCCTCAACAACCGATCGTAGTTGGGGAAAATTCGATGTGCCAAAACGAACCCAGCAGCCTCTTAAGTATCAGTAATTTGAATCCCAATGGGGTTGTTTCATGGTATTCAGATTCGCTGCTTATGCAATATTTGGAGAGCGGTAATGCCTTTTATCCGAGCAACGACAGCAGTGCGACATATTACGCAGTGCAAAGCGTTGCAGGGTGTTCAAGTCCATGGGCTGCTTTCACCGTTAACCTCGTGCCTTGTAACCTCGTTGTTCCATCGGCTTTTACACCGGACGGCGACGGGGATAACGATGTTTGGGAAATTGTTGGCTTGGATGCTAAATTTCCTTTGAACCAAGTTCGGGTATTCAACCGTTGGGGGGAATTGATTTTCACCTCACGGGAAGGCGATTATTCTTCTTCACCGTGGAATGGAACATATGGAGGGAAAGCGCTTCCCAATGGAAGTTATTATTATGTCATCGAAAAAGCGGTTGATGGAAGCATTGAACCGATTAATGGAACCGTAAGCATTCTACGAAAACCATGAGAAAAACATTTGTTATCCTTTTATCGGTCCTGGGATCTGTAGTAAATGCGCAGCAGTTACCTCAATTTCGGCAGTTTATTTTAGCACCATCGGTCTACAATCCTGCAGCGATGGCCTTTCATAAGCAAAGCAGCATTTCTTTAAGCGGACGCTGGCAAATGTCGGGTTTTGGATACGAACCGCGTACTTTAGTATTGCACGGCCAAACGCTGCTTAAGAAAAAAGTAAAAACCGTTTTTAATCCAGGGAGTCGAATCCAAAGGGACTACACTCCTGTGGCAAAGAACCGGAAAATAATCCTTCGACATTTCGTCGGTGGACAGGTGGTGTCCGACAATTACGGTGCTTTTCGTTTTTTAGATATCAACGGAAATTATGCGCTGAATGTCCCCATCAATGCTGATTGGAAAGGTAGCATCGGTGTTCGCGCGGGCCTTCGAAATAACACGTTCATTGCGAGCCAGGGAGTTGTACTCAACGTACTGGACCCGCAGATGGTTTATGCGGGTGGAGACGAAACGTACGATGCTTTTCTGAGTGGAAATCAACGATCCTTAAGTTTTTCTGGAGCTCTAGGCATAGGTTTGAATAACAAACGCTGGTTTTTTTCAGCCTCGATGATGCACGGTGGCATTCCCAATTTCGGTCAAAAAACGATCAGTTATTTTGATCCACGACTGCATTGGAATGCTTCACTGGGTTATAACATACCCATTCGTTCCGGACTGGAAATTCATCCTGCGCTGTTGGTGAAAAAAATGGGAGCAGCTCCCTACTCCTTTGAGTTTTCGACATTGGCAACCATCAATTACATTTTTTGGGCCGGATTCAATTACCATCATGGATCCTCTGCGGGAATCATGGCGGGCTTGGAAGTATCGGGAAATTTAAAAATTGGTTATGCCCTGGATTTTATCACCAACCGTTTGAATCAATTCAGCAATGGAGGACACGAAATATTTTTAAGTTATGGATTTTAATCGGTTCATTCTGGTGGTTGGTTGTTGCGTATCGATGCCTGTTTTCGGACAGCTGTATGAGTTTTCCAAAGCAGAACGCTTACCCGGTTTGATAAATTCATCGGCCGAGGAAAGCAATCCTGTACTGTCCCATGACGGTAAATCCCTGTATTTTGTTCGAACCTTCGACACGAAAAACAGCGGTGGAATATACGATCAAGACATTTGGTTTAGTTCCCTGATTCACGGGACTTGGATCGCTCCCAAACCGCTCACTCCGTTGAACAATAAATTGCATAATGCCGTCATTTCTACCCACCTGTCTCAAGAAGACAGCTTGACGCGTATGTATGTTTTATCCAGTTACGCGCAACAGGATGTTCGCAAGGGCATCAGCATTGCTGAGCGAAACAAGGGCGACACTTCTTGGATCTTAAAAGGCAAACTCCCGATCCCTTCTTTGGATATTTCAGGGAAATATGTCGGGTATTTTCTTTCCAAAGATGAATCGGTATTAATCGTATCTTACGAAGGATCGGACAGCGAAGGGGAAGAGGACCTCTATTTTTCTATAAAAACGGGAGACGAATGGTCCGATTTGGAAACCATGGGATCAACGGTCAATAGCCCCGGCTATGAAATTTCCCCCTTCTTGAGTCCAGGAAAAGACACCTTGTTTTTTTCCAGTAGCGGATTCAAAGGACTTGGGGATGCGGATATTTTTTATTCGGTAAGGAAAAGCAAATGGAATGCTTGGAGTAAGCCTGTTAATTTAGGACCAGGAATTAACACCTCTAATTTTGAGGCCTATTTTTCGCTCAATGGAAATAAAGCCCTGTGGTCCAGCAATCGCGAGGGAAAAGATTTGGATCTTTGGACCGCATGGGCCATTCCTCCTCCAAAGTTACTGTATACCGTGAGTGTAAAAGACGTTAGCACCTTTCAAGGCAACGACGGTTCCATCAATGTTAAGGTTACATCCGGGGTTCCACCCTACAAATTTCAATGGTCGAACGGACAAAGCGCTGGGGATTTAAGCAACCTGAGAAAAGGGGAATATAAATTAACCATTACGGATTCGATCGGACAAAAAGTTCAAGAAACATTACAAATCAACGAACCTGTAGCGAAAGTAGAGAGCGTCATTCGTTTTCCCAATATCCAGTATAAATTCGGGAGTTGGGACTTTATCTCAGACAGCACGGTGAATAGTTTGGATTCACTGAAGGCCATTGCCAAGTTGTTGGAAGATTATCCAAAAATGGTGATTGAACTCATATCCCATACCGATTCACGCGGCGAAGTGCCGCGAAATCAAGTGTTATCGGAAAACCGAGCTAAAGCTTGCTATAAATACCTTGTCACCGACTTGCACATTGATCCACGAAGAATTGTTCCCGTTGGTAAAGGTGAGTCGATTCCGTCTCAATGGTTTGACCCCATGCAAAAAACAAGTGTTGTGTTGACCGAGGAATTCATTCAGCAGCAGAAAGACAATCCCATGCTTTTTGAGTACCTGCATCAATTGAACCGAAGAACGGAAGGAAGAATATTGCGCTTGGATTTTGATCCAACGACCGCGCCAAGCGCACCGAAAGAGTACTTAGAATTTCAAGCAATACCGAAGTAATGAAGGTACTTGAATTACTCTTTCAGTTAGGGATTTTATTTTCTGCCTTTGCGTTTCTTTGGTTTTGGATTCAGCTGCTGTTGGTCTTGCTAGTTCCCATGAATGTTCGTTTGCAATTGCGGTACTTTTTACAACTGCTCCATTCCCTTTTTCTGGGTGCCCTCGTATTAAAATTCATGCAAATGGAAAATCCTCCATTAGGATTTAATGCGGTATTGGGTATTGGTATGCTTACCTATTTTCTGTATTTGATTCGCAACATCCGTTCCCGTGATGCTATGATGCGGGTTGAAGTATGCGCCAACTTCGTTGAACAACTCAAAACCAAGAACGAATGGGAATGGACCTTGGCCTTTATATCTGTTGGAATTTCATTGCTGTGGGTTGCTTACCCCAGCGCCCTGGACAGCGCAGCTACTTTATGGTTCTATCAACAAACCAAGTATTTAATGGACATTCCCGTTTTGGGATGGATTTTCAAAATCTTTGGATTTTTCTTTGTTATAGGAACCTTGTTCCGCTTTTTACGGGCAGTATTGTGGCTAATGAATCCAAAACCTAAAACAAGAAGCACCGAAAACGAAGGCTTCGATGATTTCGAGGAACTTTAAATACCAGTTTCAAAGAGCATTCGGCCGCTAGCGACAATCATTTGAATACCGATCGACAAAACCAAGAGTCCCATGATTTTCGATAGGGTCCTTAGACCCGTTTGCCCTAGATATTTTAAGATAAAGGGCGCTGAGGAAAGAATTAAGTAAATAACGATTGCTACCCCCGTAATTGCGGCAATAATGGTGGCTTTTTCGTTGAACCCTTTCGATTGAATTCCCAAATTGATCAGCAAGGACATGGAACCGGGGCCCGCCAACAAAGGAAGGGCAAGTGGGCTGAAAGAAATGTCTTCTTTCAGCCGGGTTTCTTTTTCAATTTCCCCTTGAATGTCCGATTTATGCTGAGAGTTAAGCAATTGGAATCCAGAACGCGAAATGATGATGCCCCCGGCAATTTTTAAGGCATGGATCGATACCCCGAAAAAATCAAGAATGAATTCACCGATTAGAAACGAGATAACACAAACCAAAAGCACATAGATGGAAGTTCGACGAACGGTTCGGTAGAGGTGATCCTTTGGAAAACCGTTGGTAAGCGATATAAATACAGGCATTGCGCTTAGTGGATTAATCAATGAAAAAAGCGAAATGAACGAGGAAATAAAGAGTGTTGTCATAAAATTCGGTGCAAAGGTCGTTATAATGAACCAATGGATTTCCTAAGAAATTGTTAACATACTGTAATCTTTGAACTTAGATTTATTTAATTTCGAATAAAAAAAACATGAAAACGCACCTTACGTTGTTCACCTTTTTTTCAGCATTTTGCCTACTCGGTCAAGTTAAGTCCAATCAAATCGCATGGATTGGAAAATCCAACCGTATTTTAAATCCCGGAGCAGAGGCCAACTCAGACGGCGCTCCGTTGCAATGGAAATCGGATTTTACCTTGGGAGGTGAGTCCAATTGGGTATCGGATTATGGCAGAACGTCCCACGAATGGAACCACGGAGAAAAGAAACTTGGTCTTCCTGTGAACCCGGGAAACAACTATTTTCGACTTACGGTCAGCAAACACGAGGAAACGCGTAAACTTAACTTATTCCAGAGTATTTCCTTGAGCGATCTTCAGAACATGCCTCAACAAGACACCGTTATGGCCGATTTTCAATTTTGGTCTGGGGTTACCTATCCTACCAAAACCAATTGTGCCTTTGCAGAGGTTAAAGTCCTTTTCAAGGATGCCTCTGGGAAAACCTTAGATTCGATTTATGTTAAAAGAATTCCGGGTGAATTTCGCGACTTGGATGCAGGAACTCCGGAAGCGGAAGAGCGGGGGTTTAATGTTATGCACGAAATGCTGTTAACCAAGAAAACACATCAAGTACCCCGAGAAGCCCAATCGGCCTTGGTTCATCTCCAATGTAGCTTTCCTTGTGCAAAGTTTATCGGCGAAGAGGAAGATGAAACGGAAGGTGAACTCTCCAATACCTTCTTCTTCGATAATTTATCCTTGGGGTTTTATAAAAAATAGCGCCTGCGCAAAATAAATATTGTACATTTAACCATTACTAAACTTAATGGAAATGCGCGTACATGTGTTGGTGCTCACTTTTTGTATATGCCAACTATGTTCGGCACAACTTGGTCCGATAGATTACGAACCTGCGGGTTATGGCGCTTCGTGGCAATGGACCACCTTCGAAAACGATTTCAATCCGCCCTTAGAAATCATAGCAAATCCCGACCCAAGCGGGATTAATACCTCCACCACGGTAGCTCGATTTACAGCAAATGTTGCAGGTGCTCCCTGGGCAGGTGTGGAAACCGTTCACGGACAAGGCATAGGAACCTTTAACCTTACTGCAGCCAATTGTGTGGTAAAAATCATGGTGTACAAACCTGTAATCAGTCCGGTAGGAATTAAGTTTGCAACCCCAGCGGGTGCGTCAACCGGAGAGATTTTAGTAAGCAATACCTTAATTAACCAATGGGAAGAGCTCACCTTTGATTTTAGCAACGTGGTAAACGCTCCCTCCTCGAATGGGATTGACCAAATCATTATTTTCCCTGATTTTACGCAACGAAGTGATAATCGAATTTGCTTATTTGATCATGTTATTTTATCAAACCAGAACGGGGTCAACCCAATCCCAATGGGTCCTGCGCCTACCCCAACCTATCCTGAAGCCAATGTGATTTCGTTATTCAGTAACCCCTACCAGAATGTGGCGATTGATACCTGGATGGCCCCTTGGTCTGTAGCTCAATTAACTAATTTACAGCTTAGTGGAAACGATACGAAACGTTATGACGCCTTGAATTTTGTAGGTATTGAAATGTTAGGAAATAATGTTCTCGATGTCACTTCCATGACTCATTTTCGGGTGGATTTTTGGACACCAAACATGACTGAATTCAAGGTCAAATTGGTTGACTTCGGAGGCGACGGTCAATATGCGGGAGGCGACGATAGCGAAAGCGAATTGAGTTATTCCTTATCGACCGAAGCGTGGCACACCTTAGAAATTCCCTTAAGTTCATTTTCTGGGCTTGCAGGCATGAACCACCTCTCGCAATTGATTTTCTCCGGAACTCCAAGCGGTTCGGGCACTGTATACATTGATAATGTATTATTTTTCAATAATGAAGGGGCAAGCATCCTCGAAGAACAAACCAAAAGCATCAAGGCCTTCCCCAATCCAAGTACCGACAACATCTTACTTAGCGCGGAAGATTCACCCATGAATACAATTCAAGTCTTTGGACTTGACGGCACCGTATTGATGGAAGATTATCCCCATTCAACACCCCGTACAATCGACCTCTCGAAAATGCCCGCTGGCCTATATTTAGTTCGTGTTTCTCTAACAAACAGCACGGTAACTTTGCGCATCATCAAAGAATAATTCAATTTCAGTTGAACCCATTCCATAGCTAAGGGTATACGTTAGTGTTTCACTGTATCTTTGTATTGAATTATGAAATGGGTTGCCCTGATTTTATTGATTTTATGTCATATTTCTGTCGCATACACACAAGACTGCGACTTTGATTATTATCCCAAAAAAGGGGGGCATTACTTGTTCGCTACTTATTACGAGAAAGACCATCAAACCCCGAGAAACGGTCAATGCGACCGAAAAATAGGGGCTCAATTCTATGCGAGACGTTTCTTTGAAAAAGGTCATATCGTCAGCGAAGAACTCAACTATTACAACGACGGTAAATTCACCCCACATATACGAACCCAACTCAACCACTCAACTAAAAAAAACCACCAGCTAGGGTTTTGCAAAGAATACAATGAAATAGGAAGCCTGATACGTCATTTTGAATTTTACACGGATAAGGCCAGCCGACGCTGCGAGCGAGAAACGGAATACCTACGCACCGGAACATTGCGGTTCATTCGAGAATATGCGTTCATTCGGCTCAGTGAAATTGATTCCTTTCATTTAAATGAACATCCGCCCCATACGGTAGATGACTTCGGCTACACTAGCCTTCAAGTTCCCTACGGTGTGCACCACTGGTACAACGACCAAGGACAGCTCATCCGAGAGGAACACTACGACCAACTCACCTTTTATCGGCAAGATGCAGAACACCTGCTGCATGGAAAATTTACGGAATTCCATGACAATGGAAAACTAAAAACACAGGGGCAATTCAAGGAAGGAAATCCGGATGGTATGTGGAAGCGATATCATTACAACGGCATGCTATATCAAGAAGGACTTTACCGGAATAATATCCAAGACAGCCTCTGGCAACAATGGGATGACCGAGGAAACCTGTCGAAAGAATCGCTCTATGACCATGGATCCGACAATCCCTTTGCCCCAGTTCGAGAAAAAGAATACAATGCAGCCGGTTTATTGGTAAGCTCCAAAGAAATCAATGCCGAAAAACAAGCTATCCTGCAAGAATGGTCGCCCCAAGGGAAGCTGATACGCTATGTGCGATACAGCACTGGAATGCGGATGAACTGGAATAATACCGATTATAGAGAGTTTGAAAAGACCTGGTACGACAACGGTCAAGTGAAATCCATCCACAACAAGCGATCCGACACCTCGTATGTCAGCTACTTCAGGAATGGCCAAATGGAACAGCTGAACCTCGGACATTGGTACGATGCGCTCCGAAAAGAAGAAAAAACCGAATGGAATATTCAAGGTACGCGCCTACTCCATATTGAAACAAGTTATGGGGATGGCGATAATCGTCAAGTCATAAAACGCTATTATTCCAATGGAAACCTCGCGCAACGGTTGGCCACCTAAAACGAGGAACAAGTTGATTTTCGTTACAGCCTGAACGGGATCAGTTATTTAAAATCGAAAACCATTCATCAAAAACTACAAGGCAGGTACGAAGAGCGAGATACGATTTATCGACAGGTATTAGTAGGAAACTACGATCAAGGAATACGTCATGGGTTGTGGGAACTAACATCAAAGGACAGTGTGATCTTAGAAAAACTCACCTACGATCATGGGTGTGTTCAGGCTCAAACCGCATGGGGATATGCCTCGGAAGATGAAAAACGAACTTGGCAGCGACGGGCAAATTATATCATGTACCACCAAAACCAAGCGCCGTGGGAAAACATGAATGCCTGCATAGCATACCGTGATTCAATGGCCCATTGGATGCGCCTTTTGAATCAAACCCTGGAAAAAAACGGAGTAAGCACCGATTATGGGCAACTCGAATTTCAGGCTCTTCATTTTGAATTGCCCCACGTATATTACCGAAACCTCATCGAAGATGGGATTAAAGAGTACCGAGCCATGCAGCTCCTACACCTCATCGACAGTTTGGGTTGGAAATGGAAAGCGATTCAGCTCAACAACGGAACCTACGTAGGAACGGTTGAATTCAAGGGCATTTTGAACCCTGCATTTCAATTGAAACTCTTAGGAGCGCACAGCCAATTTTTTTATCCGGTATTAACCTCTTCAGACGGTCGAAATGAACAAGGGTATCCACATACTTGGGGAACGCCGCCACCCACATCACTTGTCGTGCAATCCAACACGCCTTGTTATGCAAAAATTCAATATACGGATCACGGGCACAGCACACACGTTGTGGTATATAGCAACGGCGCCTTAGAAATCCTTAACCGTACCATTTCGTGGGAGGGATGGAAAAAGATTTTAGCGGAACCCTCTCCATATGATCGAGATTTTTATTGGAAGGATTGAGGATACAATCAACCGTAAAAAAGTAAATCACATTAAAAGAGCCAATGAATTTGTTTTGTTGGAGTTCCATTCATAAGATTATCTAAATTTATAAGAAATATAATGCCATGATTTGTTTAAATATCCCACATCTTTTGCAGCGTCTTGCACTTGTTTTTTTACTTTTTGCGATGGGACAAGCCGTTGCGCAACCTGTATTGGATTCTGTAAAACGGAGTAGCAATCCACTCACTGGGCTTACCAAAGCTGGTCCGGGGGATATAAAGGAAGGAACACCCTTAATGCTTGACCCAACCATTACTCCGGTGTATACTGATAGCCTCCAATTAATAAGTGCTGCCGATTTTATGGGTTTTCTGATGGATGGAGAATATATACCAGAACCCTACATTGATGTAAACAAAGCAGTTAAAGCCATCGTAATGCGAAAAGCAACGAAGGAGGAAAAGGAACGAATGCAGATCATGCAGCAAGAGATGTCGCTTGAAAAAAACACGCTTCTTGGAATGCCTGCGAGCGAATTCATTTTAAAGGATATAAAAGGTAAAAAGGTACAACTGTCAGCCTTGAACGGAAAAATTACTGTTTTGAATTTTTGGTTTATCGAATGTAAACCCTGTGTGATGGAAATACCTGATTTAAATGAACTTTATTCCTCATACAGCAAAGAGGATGTCGTCTTTATTGCGCTCGCCACCAATGAAAAGAAGCAACTTAAATCCTTTCTAAAAAAAACAGCATTCAATTACCGGATCATTCCAGATAGTCAAGCGACCGCTGCCTTATATAACATTAAGGGATTTCCAACCAGCATTATTATTGATCAACAGGGTATAATTCAATATGTATCCATGGGCATTGGTCCCAATAATAAAGAACGTTTAGCCGAAGAAATAAATAAGTTGATGATTAAGTAAGTCACCTATTAATCCGATAAATTCCTACTGGTTCGTTATTCATCCAGGTCGTACGCGAATCCCAGGTTAATCCATTTTTCTCAGCCACTCGAATAGACGCATAATTCTCGTCATCTATAATGGAAATTACGTGATCGGTTTGATTCGAATTAAATGCGAGGTCTATGAAACACTTTGCCGCTTCAGTAGCATACCCTTGCCCCCAATAGGCCGGAAAAATATGGTATCCCACTTCAATCTCCTTTTGACCATCAACCTCTTGGAGCAAAAGTCCACAACAGCCAATAAACTCACCCGTTGCTCGATGCACTAATTTTTGTAGTCCATATCGATGTGCTTTATAACGCTCCAATTGTTTCTGAATCATATGTTGGGCTACGGCCTCATTCGTCGGCAAACCCAAAGACTCGATAAATAAAAATCGAATAGCTTCAGGATTCGCAAAGAATGTAGACCAGGCAGGCACATCATCTTCCGTTAAAAACGTAGTTTCCAAGCGCTCGGTTTGCAACTGATCGGGGTAATGGTAGGACATCGTTAGTATTTATTTTTGAAAATAATCTATTCACTTGGGTTCATTTAACTTTGATCCATGACACTTCAACCAAGCATCGGATAAAAGCCAATTGGAAACAATTCACTTTATTGGTTGTCGTCAGTGCATTTTTGGGTAATGATATTAAATTTAAGGAATAATAAATTTAACCATGTACGACTGTCCGTGTTGAGATAATTGAATAAAATATAAGCCAGACTGACTCAAATAGAATGTTTTTTGCTCAAAACCATCAAGAAATTCCCTGGTTAGTAGTTGACCACACGAATTAAATACACTGCAGGTTGTTGTCGTTTCTGATTTATTGACCAATGATATATAATCCATTTCATTTTTAATTAAAATGTCGAACATATCCATTCCATGTTCGCTTAATGAAACGGCCCCTACATTACAAAAAACGGTGTCCTGAAAATCATACATGACATTATCTAACGCAAAAGGATAGTGCTGAAGAGGATGTATAATCGGATTGTTTTGAAAGGAAAACTCATTAATATCAGTTACTTGCTGATAATTAAGTGCTAAATCATATGATTCACAATGGCCTTGACCATTTTGATCCAATAAAGAGATACAACTTCCATCTAGATGAGCAGCATAACTCAATGCGATGAGTTCATTTTGGTTCGTTGTGTATAACCCTTGAGCCGGAACCGTTGATAGCCAAGACTGTGCATTTAAATGGGGCTCAAACCCTTTACACCAGATTAAATTTCCCCCGGCAGCCGAAGGATTAAACTTCAAAACAAATGCCCTACTGGTTGGATATGCACTAGGATTATATAAGCTACCCGTTACCAATAACTTGTGGTCGGAAGTTTCGAAAAACGAATTAAACTGAATAGATTCTATCGGATTATTAGAAGAAAATCGCCATTGTTTAGTTAACGATAGGGAGGTGTCCAAGACCCCTAACACCTTAGTTTCATCATAATCCCAGATACCACTATAATCATTTGCATATTCGAAACTTACAAAGTATTGATTTGAAGACTTTAAAATTCTTGAGGGCATAACTTTGTTAAATTGATGATTTTGGTGAACATATTTTAATGCTTTTCGGAAAGAACCATTGTTATTAGAAACGACCAAATATCCATAATACTGCGTTGTGTCCTGTACTGGCCCTGTGTTTACTCCCCCTGATATGTAACCGTTTGGAATGGCATTATCAAGGGTGTAAACATTTGCATTGTACGTGCCATTATTAGAATATTCAAAGGACCATACCACATTTCCAAAGCGATTGATTTTGGTTAACCCATGTTTGACAGCGCATTCGGCAAATAAAGTAACAAAGGAAGTGTCTATTTCACTTGACTTACATAAGGTATGTGAATAATAAGATTGATTTGGATCGGTGCCATAAAATTGGTTAAACAGTAAATTTCCTGAGGAACTATGAAGGGTAAAAAAGTCTGTTAATCCATGATGACCAACAGATACAATGCTATTGTCATTCAATTCTATAGATTTTCTAAATTCGGCATTGTTCAATTGCGATCCTTGATAAGCACTAATCCATAAAGGGTTTAAAAGGCTATCGTACTTAATTAAGGAAAAAATATTTGAGTAACTCCCTTCATAAGTATTAATGACATGCTGATGGTTGCTAAGTTGGTTTATTGATCTTAAAGCAGGCATTGTATTAACATTGGCACCAAAATCACCAAAAAGATTTTTGTACAGTCCTTGTTGAGCATTCAATGTGCTTGAAAACAAAAGTAAAAGCCAAAATACTCGATGCATCATAGGTGTAAAAATAACCAAAAAAGCCACCCCGAAGGATGGCTTTCAATATACAGCGTATACGTTCTTAGAACTTCACTAAGGTTTGTACACTTTGATTTCCATTTTGTGAAATGGTAACAAGGTACGTTCCGTTGCTTAAACCATTCAAATCTAACGAAGTGTTGTTATTCACGCTTTGGGTAAGGAAGGTTTTTCCACTTAAATCACTAACAATTACTTCTGCATTGTCAACTCCATTTATAGTAACTAGTCCATTACTTGGATTTGGGAATAAACCAAAAGAGAATGCATTGTTTTCATCAATATCTAAGTAAGACTCTAAAATCACTTTGTCTAAGACATGCACAACGCCATTATCAGCAGGAACATCCGCCGTGGTTACGTTTGCATCGTTGATTTTTACACCGCCTGTTAAAGAAACAATCACGTCAGAACCTTCAAGGGTTGCAACCGGACCTGCAGTTAATTGAGTTGACAATACAGTACCATCTACTACGTGGTATAATAAAATGTCAGCCAAATTTGGTAAGGCTAAGATTCCATTCAAATTCGTATTCAAGGCTGTTGCCAAATCTGTGAAAGCCTGATTAGTTGGGGCAAACACGGTAAACTCTGAAAAAGGATCGGATAATGCTGGAAGCAATTCTGCGGTTACTACAGCCGTTACCAAAGTAGAAAAACCATTGTCAATCGCAACGTCCGCAACCGTTTCAATCGGAAGAACTACCGCATCCAACACGTGTACCACTCCGTTATCTGCGGTAATATCCACTGCGGTTACTTGCGCTTGATTCACAAATACATCTCCTGCTCCTGTTACGGTCATTTTCAAGGTATTCGCATTATTCAACGGTTGTACCAAGGCTCCGTTGGTAACTGCGGCAGAAGGAACTTCGGTACCCAAAACGTGGTAAAGTAAAATATCGCTCAATTCGGGAAGGCCTAACAAGGCTGCAACAGGAACCCCTAATTCGTCAGCGATGTCTTGGAAAGCATCGTTTGTTGGAGCAAATACGGTTAGGTTGCTTAAGGGATTCGTGAGTGCTGGTAGTAATTCTGCCGTTACTACCGCTGTTACCAGGGTGGTAAATCCGTTATCGATGGCTACATCGGCTACGGTTTCCGCAGGCAACAATACCCCGTTGGTTACATGCACCACACCGTTAGCCGCAGTTAAATCAACGGTAGTAACTTGCGCTTGGTTGATGTACACATTTCCAGCACCGGTTGCGGTGATTTTTAGGGTATTTGTTGGACTTAAGGGTTGTACAATCGCTCCGTTCGTTACGGCAGCCGATGGTACGGTGGTACCTAAAACGTGGTACAATAGGATGTCGTCTAAATTGGGTAGCGCCAACAATCCTGCAACGTTGGTTCCTAGGGCGGTAGCTAAATTGGTAAACGCTTGATCATCCGGTGCAAATACTGTTAAGGTAGCGTTGGGATTTTGCAAAGCTCCAACCAAACCTTCTTGAATTAAGGCTGCTTCCAAGTAGGTATGGTTCGGACTTGGGGCAATAACGTTGTCAAAAACATTGGTTTGGGCATGAATGGCCGAGCTAAAAAGCATACCAGCTCCCATTAAAGACAAAGCGTAACATTTCATTTTTTTCATTTTGTTTAATTTTTAATTAGAAACATTAAACAACATGAAGTCCATTAAGTTCATCGATGGATAAAATTAATTGGAAAGAGCCCCTTAGTCACTGCACGGTTCGAAGCCTCGAAAGTAGTGGTATGCTCCAAAAACGGCGTAACCTTTCACCAGGCATTGGTCGAAATCTCCATACCAGGCGTTAAAAAAAGGACCGTGTAAAACACCCTTGTTGTAGGTATTCATCCGTTCAATTTTTCCCTGTCGGTTGTAGGAAAGCTGAACCCCGTGTTGTTTTCCCTGTTCGAAATGCAATTGAAGTATCGGCGTGCCGTTGGGCATAAATTCTTCTAGGTCTTGTAATACTCCTTCGTTGAATCTATAGCGTCCAATCACCTGATTACTTGAATCATAATCTTCAGCAACCCCCGAGAACAAGGCTTGGTCAACAAAGGCAAATTCTTTAATGGAATCTCCCATACCTATCGGCGTATAGAAATACGAATTACCGCAGAAAAATCCCCGAACCAGCATCGCAGCTTGGTTGGATTCGTTGTCGATGAAATAACCGGAACCACAAGAATTTCGCACGGACTCAATAGGAACGCGTTGGGCGGGCAACCCGTTAGCCCAAACAAGCGCTAAAAAAAGATAAACTGCTTTCATGATTTCTCAACGAAATTTGCTGCTGTTGTTACAGCCATATTCATTACTAATTTCTTTTTGGTAAACCGCAAATCGCTTCTTTTGTACCATAGGCAATAATTACGATACGGTTTCCTATTCCCCCTTCAAATTCATCGATCGCAACAGACATTAATGCCGGATTCATTAAGGTTTCATGCAGGGGTGCATGTCTTCGAATGATGTTTTTTAATTGCATTTCCTTCCATACTTCAGGCGTCCAATATTGAAATCCGTAAATCTCAATATGAAAAACGTTTATGTTGAAGGAATCGGAAACCGCCTTGAAGTCGACAGACTTATAATTGATCTTTATTTTTGCAATGTAAGCAGCCGCTGCGTCTAAGTCTGGATGAGGACGAACAATGTTGGGAGTACCAACCGTATCCAATGCATAATAAATGTCGTCTTTAAAACAAGGAAGGTACTGTGCCATAACCCCATTAGAAACAACAAGTAACATCAAGGCGATTGTTTTCATGTTAACCTAACCACAAATTGAACTTCGGTTACAGGAGCTAAAACTCCATTTTTACATTCAGCACGGGCATAATCCCAAACATGTAAACGGTGCGGACCTTTTGCAATATCGGGTCGTAATAATAACGGTTGATGTTTTGTTGGTTCGTAACGTTCTGAATTTCCGTGGAAAAAACCAAGGAGCTCTTTGTGTAGTTGAAGCGAAGGGAAGCAGAAGCATCCGTTCGAAAATAGGCGGGTAACCTCGAAGCAAAAGGTTGTGCATCCAACAAGACTTCTTTTCCTTGCAATTTTGATTGCACTTCATCGATGGGAGTGTATCGATTACCACCACGGTAAATGATGCGCAAATTCAAAGCGAAACTGTTTTTGGCAGCCTTGCCAAAATTCCACTCGTAACCTAGCATCGCATTGAGCATTAGGTTGGCATTAAAACGAGTACTGCGCCATTCCACTTGCGGCTTACGGTATTCTGATTGAAAAAAAGAAGCAGTTAGCAGGTAAAAATAACGGTCGGTAAAGGAACGATCGAGGGTGAATTCTACGCCGTAATTCCTCCCCTCTCCCAAATTGATAAAACGGTTTTGATTGACTCCCGTACCAGCGTTCAACAAACTCATTTCCTTGGTTTTTGCCGTATCCACTGGTACCTTAAAAAGGTACTGAAAATAAAGCTCCGATTTAAGTTTGAGTTTGTTATTGAAGGATAATTCATGGCCAAGAACTGCATGAGCAGCACGCGTTAGTGCGAGGTTTCTATTCGGTTGAGAAACCGTTCCATTGGCATCTTGCACTTGGCTTAAATACCACGATACGGGCTCGCACCGGCTGTGCAACCCTGCTGATGCATTTACCGCATGCTTGGTGGAAAACCTGTAAGTCATGCCGAGGCGCGGTTCTATGGTTTGTTGCTTATTCAACAGCCAATAACTTTGATGCAGTCCACCAACCCATTCAAGTCCCGAGCGTGGCCGCCACTTGCATTGCACGTAGGTTTGCAACAAACCCGTATTTCCCGCATCGTCAACAAACGTTCCCAAAGCATTGGTTGAAAGGTCGAGCCCTTCCGCTTTAAGCTGGTAAAAAAGCTGGCTATAATAGCCCCCAACCCGAAGGCTCGAGGAGGCCGAAAGTTTCCTGTGGTAATATACGTGGCTGCGCAACGCTTGATATTTCAACCCTTCTAGGTACGACAGTTGGGGTTGGTAGGTAGCATCCAACGAATCCATCCGATAGCGGTGTTCCTCCTTGGTCCAAGCAAGCACCGTTCGAAGGTAACCTTGGTCCTCTCCTATCTTTACAGTATGGGTTAAGCCCGACACCCCGATAAATTGGTAGGATTCGTCTTCGAAGCGATCGGAACGTTGAACCCATTTCGAGGAATCTTTTTCCGCATAATCGCCGGCAGTGGACAGTCCCCCCATACCGAATAAGGTAAAATTTCCACAGCGTTTGGTAGGAAAATTCAGGTGATAGCTGAGGTCTTGAAACTGAGGAACCATCGCATTATCCACCACGGGTAAGCCGATGGCGTTCAAAAAAATGAGGGTACTGTAACGGTAATTAATGAGGTATGAACTTCGGCTTTTCTTGGAAAATGGACCTTCTAAAGAACTTTGCAAACCTAAGATCCCCAACTGCACTGAAATTTCCTTTTTATCGCTGTTTCCTTTGCGAAATCGAATATCAAAAACACCTGAAAGTGCGTTACCGAATTCCGAGGGAAAAGCCCCTGAATAAAAACTTGAATTCGCCAAAACCTGTCCGCTTAAAATACTAATTCCACCTCCGGAGCCTCCTTCGCCGTTGCTGAAATGGTTCGGATTGGGAATTTCAATGCCCTCCACCCGCCATAATATCCCCCTCGAAGAATTACCGCGCACCACGATTTCATTGCTCGCGTCGTTGGTTGCATTAACCCCGGCCAAAGACAAGGCCATCCGTGCGGGATCGTTGAAACTGGCAGCAAAGCGTTGTGTTTCTTCGGTGCTGAAGTTCTTCACACTGTTTACCGCGGCATCGTTGGTGCTCGACTTTTTCTGGACGCTTACCTCCGACATAGTTCTTCGATCGGTTTTTTCCTGAAGTTCTAGGTTAAGTTCTAACTCTTTTCCGGAGGATAACAGCAGATTGCTCAGGTTTATGGTTTCATAGCCAAGGCATGAAACAAACAGGTTGATTCTACCTACTGGAATCTGTTCGAATCGAAAATACCCTAATGAATCGGTTGTAGCATGCTTGACGCCATCATTGGACTCCACTTGCACTTTAACTCCGAAAAGCGGTTTATTCAATCCACTTTCTGTAATTCTTCCTTTTACGGTTTGGGTAAAGTTCTGAGCTAAGAAGGAAAAACTCAATACGCAACAAAAGAATACCCATGTCCATCGCATGGTGCAAAGGTACATTACCCAAAGCTCGAAAAGAACCTTTGTGCTTTATTAAATCGTGAAGCGTGGTAAAAAGAAAAAGGGATAGCCGTTGCCACCCCTTTTTCTAACCCTAAACCTAACGTTATTACAGTACCACGATGCGTTGTGTTCCTGCAATTCCTTCGGCATTCGCCAATCTCACAAAATACGTTCCAACACTTAATCCTTGTAGGCTGAAGGTGTTGGTTCCTTCAATGGTTTCTCGAACGATCTCGCGTCCGTTTTGATCCACAACGCTCATTTCCGTCATGTTTCCGTTCCAAGTCACTTGGCTTGTTCCATTGCTAGGGTTCGGATATACGTTCAACGCTGCGCCGTTTTGCTCTTCGATTCCGCTCACGCTGTTGTCCACCAATACCACTTGTGCGTTAGCCGTACAA
>CANMUN010000009.1 GCA_947500875.1 Flavobacteriales bacterium
ACACCCGTTTCCGACTGTTTGATGGCAAAAATGATCTGAGATTCTGTGAATTTTGATGTTTTCATTGTGTCAATTTAAGTTAAAAAAATCAGTTTTGACACCTGAAAAACTCTATTTTTATATGCTTCGAATTATTGGGGGGAGGTCACTTTTTGTAACCTAATGGATATTCGCTTCGTAAGCACCCCTCGAATTAAACATCGAATATGGGAAAGTATCAACAAAATTTAAGAGCAAAGGTGGTGAAGGAAGCGCAATTGAAATTGATCGTACACCGCGAGAAGGGAACAGGCACCTCCATGAGTGTTTTTGAAGTCGCTCAATTAATGGATAAAATTCGTTGGTCGAAGTCCCACCAAGAGGAGGAACATTCGATTTTCTTTGCGGTGAGCATGAATTAAGCCTCAATGATTCCGGATCCCAAAAGCTCGTCGTTCCGGTACCACGCTGCAAATTGTCCTGGCGTTATTCCACGCTGAGCTTGATCAAAGAGCACATACAACCGTCCGTTTTTGAGGATTAACCTTCCCTCTTGTAGGGCTTGACGGTATCGAATACGGAATTCCAATTTCACTCCCTGTTGCAACGCTGCTTCAGGGATTTTTTGTACCCAATTAAGTTCCTCTAAACGCAATTTCAAGGCCCTTCGGTATAGTCCGGGGTGCTGATCGGTTTGACCTGAATAAATCACATTGTTCACCGTGTCGGTGGCCAGTACAAAACTCGGTTCTGGACGACCTCCAATATGCAGTCCTTTTCGCTGACCGATGGTGTAGTAATGCGCCCCTTGATGCGTTTCTACGTGCTGTCCCATCGAAGGCTCATAATCAAATGAACAGGAAAGTTCCTCCGCATATTCCGCTTCGTTCGGGAGTTTCTGGTAGGCTTCGAATTGCGGTAGATCCCTCGGGATTTCAATGATCGGGCCTAGTTTGGGCATCAACTGCTGCTGCAAAAAGGTGGGCAGGCTAATTTTTCCAACAAAACACAATCCTTGAGAATCTTTCTTTTCCGCCGTGAGCAACCCTTGCGCTGCAGCGATGGCTCGCACTTCCGCCTTGGTCAAGTCACCGATAGGAAATAGCGCCTTTTGCAACTGGGATTGGCTGACCTGGCATAAGAAATAGCTTTGATCCTTGTCCTTGTCCAATCCGCTTTTTAATCCGTGACTTCCGTCCGGATGGACGATTTTTCGGCAATAATGCCCCGTAGCGACAAAATCCGCCCCCAAAGCAAGTGCCTCCTTGAGGAAAACGTCGAATTTTATTTCGCGGTTGCAAAGCACGTCCGGGTTTGGCGTTCTTCCTGCCTCGTATTCGCGAAACATGTAGTCCACGATGCGTTCTTTGTATTGCGCACTTAAGTCTACTACCTGAAAAGGAATGCCGAGGTGTTGCGCCACCAGTAAGGCGTCGTTCGCGTCGTCGATCCAAGGACATTCGTTCGATATTGTGACGGTCTCGTCGTGCCAGTTGCGCATGAACATGCCAATGACCTCGTACCCTTCTTGGAGTAGGAGATAGGCAGCAACGCTCGAATCCACCCCGCCCGAAAGACCAACTACCACACGTTTCATGGAACAAAGGTAGGAAATTGCAACGACTGCGAAACGATCAATAAATCCACTATTTCCCCTTCCTTCGGCGCTGTTCCGAGCTGATTAAGCCCAGTTCGCGCCCGGTTTGACCCGCTACGGAGGTATTTTCATCAGCTCGGCGCAACAAATAAGGAAGAACCTCTTTCACAGGACCGAAAGGCACGTATTTCGCTACCTTGTAGCCGGCATTGGAAAGGTTGTACGAGATGTGGTCGCTCATGCCGAGCAATTGCGCAAAATAGAATCGGTCGTTACCAGGTTTTAATTGGTTCTGAGCCATAAGTTCCGTCAACAGCATGGAGCTTTCCTCGTTGTGCGACCCTGCGCAAACAGCAAAGTGCTGATGGTTTTCAACAATAAATTTCAAGGCATCGTTGTAATCTCGGTCGGTAGATGCTTTGTCCGGCTGAATAGGAGAGGGGTAGCCCATTGCCGCAGCACGGGCACGTTCTTTTTCCATGTAGGCGCCACGCACCAATTTAACGCCGTAAACGATTCCCGCCGCTTGAACTTGAGCTAATTGCCGCTGGAGGAAATCGAGTCGGTCGTGGCGATACATTTGCACCGTATTGTAGATGATGGCGCGCTCCTGGTTGTAACGGCACATCATTTCCCAGGTCCAGGCATCCAGTACCGGTTGAATCCACGTTTCTTCTGCATCGATGAATAAGCGAACTCCGTGTTGAGCAGCTGCGGCACAAATGCGTTCGAAACGTTCTTTTACCGCAGCAATTTCACGCAATACTTGTTCGTTCGCTGTGGTTTTTTCCTCCGAAGCAATTTCCAATAAATCAAAGCGGCCGATGCCTGTTACTTTGAAGACAGCGAATGGAATGTTCTCCGAGTTTTTCGCCTTTTCGATGGTGGAAATGATGATTTGTGTGGTGTGCTCAAAATCCTCATCGGAAGTCTTGCCTTCAACGGAATAGTCGAGGATGGTTCCTACCCCAAATTTACCGAGCTCGCCGATGCGCTCCGTGCATTCTTCGATGGTTTCTCCTCCGCAAAATTGGCGAAAAATCGTAGCTTTTATCATCGCTTTAATGGGAAAACGTAGTTTTAAAAGCCACGGAGTGAGACGTTTACCTAGCTTAACAATCCAAGGGTAACTTACCACCTTGAAAAGCCAATAAGCGCGTTTTAAGTCTTTAGGATTCTTCGATCCAAATGCAATCTCGGTGTTGGTGAAATCAAGCATGCGCAAAATTAACGCTTTTTACCCACCATTCGCTCAGATTCTTAATACCTTTGAAGCTATGAAATTGGATTTTGACGGTATACCGGTCGAACTAGGACCTTTGGAAACTTCGAACCTTGGAAACCTGCTGTCGACCTACCTGGATTGCAACAAGGTCATTATTGTCGATGAAAATACCCACGACGCGTGTTTGGAGTACTTGCTGCTTTCATTTCCAGCACTGCAAAACGCCGAAATCATGCTCTTGCCAGCAGGCGAAGAGAACAAAACCATGGAAGTCGTTTTTCAGGTGTGGTCAGCCTTACTGGAGTACCGAATCCAGCGCAACGATTTGATCCTTAATTTAGGGGGTGGTTTGGTGACCGATTTAGGCGGATTCGTTGCAGCGACCTACAAACGAGGGATCGACTTCATTCATATTCCCACCTCACTGATGGCCATGGTGGACGCCGCATTGGGTTCAAAAACTGGCATTGACGTAAACGATGTTAAAAATGCCGTAGGAACGTTTACCGCTCCTAAAGCGATTTTTATAGACCCTACCTTTCTAGAAACACTTCCAGCGGAAGATATTTTTAACGGTTTTGCAGAAATGCTCAAGCACGCCTTGATTTTGGACGAACCCTATTGGATGCGGCTGAAAGCTCTTAACAACGATGCGGAATTAATCGCTTCGGAAAACATCCTGCGTTCCATCCAACTTAAAAAAGAAGTCGTAGAATCCGACCCCCACGAATCCGGTAGAAGGAAGTTATTAAATTTTGGCCACACCTTTGGCCATGGACTTGAGTCCTATTTTCTATCGCGAAAACCGATCGATCATGGTCACGCGGTTGCCCTAGGAATGATCGCAGAGGCCTATGTTTCCTTCAAACGAAAGGCGCTCTCCTTTGAGGCTTACCAAGAAATTGAACATGTACTGATTGCTATTTTTCCAATGCCACCGATTCCCGAGGAAGCCTTTGAAGAAGTCATGAACCACATGAAGAACGATAAGAAAAATGCGGGTAACAGCATCAATTTTGTTTTACTCAAGGCCCCAGGTTCTGCTGAAATCAATGCCGAACTATCGGAAAAAGAAATAGGGGAGGCCTTGTTGCACCTTTCGTTGCTCGCTCGAAATTCGAATTAACAAAAAAAGGCTTCCAAAGAAGCCTTGAGTTCAAATTAATTCAAGAAGTTTAACGAATGATGGTCATTTCGTCCACGATATGACGGGCTCCAGAGAATTTATCGATAATGAAAAGGACGTACCGAATGTCCACGTTAATCGTTTTTTGAAGCTTATCATCGAAGATAACATCGCCAGCCATGGCTTCGATGTTTCCGTCGAACGCTAATCCGATTAATTCACCTTTAGCGTTGAGCACTGGAGAACCTGAATTCCCGCCAGTGATATCGTTATTCGTCAAAAAGTTAACCGGCATATATCCATTTTTATCGGCGTATTCACCAAAATCTTGTGTGTTATTCAACTCGATTAAACGCTGTGGCAAATCGAATTCTTCGTCATTGGGCTTGTATTTATTGATCGTACCCTGAAGGGTGGTGTAAAAATTGACTTTAGCATCGTTTCGCTTATCGTAGGGTAAAGCGCTCACGGTTCCATAGGTAAGGCGCATGGTGCTGTTAGCGTCTGGGTATTGGACTTCACTTAATCCAGATTCTCTTAAGCCTTTAACAAGTTTTCGGTAAGCGCGTGCATAATCGGCTTGCATCTGTGCCATTTCTGGGGTCGTTGCATTCAAATGAGCAATCAATTCCTGAGAAAGGGCAAACAAGGGGTCCTTACTGATTTCGATGCGAACTTCGCCCCGTACGTAAGCTCTAAGTTGCTCAGGATCGCTGAAAACCGTTTTAGCCAAAACAGTTGCTACGCGTTGTGAAATAGCATCCGGTGAATCGAACGAAGCGGGCATTTTGTATCCAGCTTTGGTAACATAGAGCCAAATTCCGTTCATCAATATATCTTTTTCTACGGGAAATGATAAGGTAGAGTAGAATTCGTCGATGGTTTGCAGCATGGATTGCTTTAATGCATCCGTTTTATCACTTGCCTTGTCGAATTCCAACAATTTACTTCCCAAGGTTCTAGATATCACGCCTAATTCAGAAGCTCTTAGGAGGTTGGAAAGGTAGTTGTCATGACGCGCTTTTTCGTTGGTTGCTGCGTAATACGTATTGATGGTTGAAACAACATTCCCATATTCTTTGCGGTTTTTTTTCTTTTGAGCCCATTGGTCAAAAGCAGCTTCGTTGGCGGCTTTCGCTTTGGCGGTTTCAAATTTGGTTAAGGCATCGATCATGCCTTGTCGGTTTTTCCAATAATTGGCGATTCGAGCGTACTTGGAAGCGTAATCAAGGTTGATTTTCTCGTCCTTATCCATGTACGATTTCATCGCATCCATGGCGGTTTTCGAAGCCTCCACCCAGGCAGGGTAGGCATATTTCACGTTTTGATCAATTCCACCCGCTGGCAGCCATCGGTTGGTTCTTCCTGGGAATCCTAGTATCATGGCAAAATCTCCTTCATTCACGCCTTTAATGTTTACTTTTAAATGAACCTTTGGCGTTAAGGGTACATTGTTCGGCGAATAATCTGCGGGGTTACCATTGGCGTCTGCATAAATGCGGAACATGGAAAAATCACCGGTGTGACGAGGCCACTCCCAGTTGTCGGTGTCGCCCCCGAATTTACCAATAGAACTTGGAGGGGTTCCTACCAATCGTACGTCCTTGTAATCTTGGAAAACAAAATAGTAATACTCGTTTCCTTGAAAGAAGGAACGAACACTCACCACATATTTCCCGCCTTCGCTTTGCTCTTTTTCAATTACAGCGATTTCATCTTTGATGGCTTTCTCCCGCTCAGCCTCGGTCATTTGATCGTTGACCTTTCCGAGAATTCGCTTAGAAACGTCGTCCATGCGCACAAAAAATCGTACAAACAGCGATTTAGGTTTCAATTCTTCGGCTTTGCTTGCTGCCCAAAAGCCGTTTTGTAAATGATTGCTCTCAGGGCTAGACAGCTCGGCAATGGCATCGTAACCGCAATGGTGATTCGTTAATACCAAGCCTTGAGAGGAGATTAATTCGGCTGTACATCCGCCGTTGAATTGCACTACCGCATCTTTCAAACTGGAATGGTTGATGCTGTAGATCTCTTCAGCGGTCAATTGAAGGCCTAATTTTTCCATGTCGCGTTGGTTCAAACGTTCGATGAACATCAAAAACCACATGCCTTCATCGGCACGTACAAAAATTCCAATAAATAACGATAAGGCGAGAAAAGCGTTTTTCATGTTGTTCAAATTTTAAGGAGGCTAAAATACTAAAATTCCCTCAAATTATTGTTGTTGACGAACCTTGGCGATCATTTGTTTTTTGAGCCGACTTAAGGATTCGGGCATGATGCCGAGGTAGGAGGCAATTTGATATTGCGGGACCAATTGTTCAATGGAAGGATAGCGTTCTAACAAGGCTAAATACCGTTCCTCCGCCGAAGCGGAAACGGTTAGAAACAGCCTTTTTTGCAACACGGATAAGGTGCGTTGAGCCATTTTACGAAACAAACTTTCGAGAGCAGGTATCAGAAGAAACAGCTCCTCGATTGCCTTTCGGTCAAATACCAGTAACCAGGTGTCGTCCATGGCTTGTATGTTCAATCGGGTAGGGGATTCATCATCGAAACTTCCTAAATCGCCCACCCACCAATCTTTAAATCCGAAATACAATACATGTTCCTGCATTTTTTGATCTTGGTAATAGACCCTCATGCAGCCTTTTACCACATACGCATGTTCGATGGCTTTTTGGCCTTCTTGAAGGAAGAACTGTTTTTTCGTGAGTTTACGCAATTGAAAACGTTGACGCAAAGGCGCTTCGTCTTGTTCGGAAAGCGCCACTTTCCCGCGGATGTAGGCAAAGAGTTGCTCGTACGCTTCGTTGGAATTTACTTCAAATGCATTCGAATCCTCCATGTTTTTGGATATAAATTATTAAATCGCTGCCCTAAGTGTTTAATGAATCCAAGGTTGAAACCTTGATACCTCAAAACGTAATATCCGGGAGGATAGGGTGGAATGGGGAAGGTTTCTCCTCGTAGGTACATTAAAGCCTCCTGTTTCGAACAATCGATTGCAGGAATTCGATGGGTTGTCATGGACAAATCATGCTGAGGGACCCAACCTTTTGGGGTTGATTCAGCAACCGTCATGCCGCTTTTCATGATACGCAAAGGAGTTTTTAGCTGGGATAAAGCGTGCCCCAATGACGCAGAACGAAGGTAAGCAAGGTTGTTTTGTCGAACGAGCTCTTGGTTGGGTAGAACATCGAAGTCCAGTCCTGTAAAATTAAGGGTGGAAGGGTTTGGAATGGTAATCGTGTTCGAATTCAAGGTGCCAGATTTCTTTAGAACTCCGATAAAAAGGCCTTCGGAACGGCTCCTGCCGGGGACAAAATAATGCCCAAGTCCATTTCTACCAACAAGGCAATCCGATGGAGCTTTCCACGGTTGAAGTTCGAATTCTCCAGTGGCTAGGATTGCTTGAAGCTGTGTTTCATTCTCGCTTTCGTTGAAGGTACAAGTGGCATAAATCAAATAGCCTCCAGGCTTAATGCAGTTACTTAAATTATGGACAATATCTCGCTGTCTATCAGTGCATTTACGCACGGATTCTATACTCCATTCAAGCCTTGCATTGGGGTCCTTTCGAAACATGCCCTCCCCCGAACAGGGAGCATCAATCAACACCGCATCAAAAAAAGCTTCAAGGTTACGGAACATCGAAGTATCGCTGTTGCTTACCGCAACGTTGTCAAATCCCCATTTCGTTATATTCTCGCACAAAATATTTGCGCGATGCGGATGGATTTCATTGGCTATTCCCGCACAGTTCTGCGGTAAGGCATCCATCATGGCCAGGGTTTTTCCTCCGGGTGCGGCACATGCGTCCAAAACGACCGATCCTTGGGGTAAATTCAGCGATTTCACCAGGTCATAAACGGCCATCGATGCTGCTTCCTGCGGATAGTAAGCTCCTGCATGAAACAACGGGTCTAAGGTGAAATTCGGCCGTTCCTTGAGGTAAAACGCATTGGGACACCATGAAACCGGCTCATGGCTGTCGAATTCAGGGGCCTGAGGTTTTCGTAAATTGAGGCGCACAGAAGTAGATGGGGTGTCGTCCAATGCATCAATTAAGGGCTGACCAAACGGAGAATCCTTTAAAATGGTTGTAATAAATGCTTCAGGCAAAGGGATGTTTAGCATTGAACAAAGGTAATTTTTATAAAGGAAGTTCCTTGGAGATTCGCCCGGAAAAAATGCGAAATGGCGATACCCGGAATTCCCACAATGCTTGATCCGCACTTAAGCACAGGCCATTGATCCCTCTCATGTTTTGGAATACTTGCCGCTTTGAGGATGGCGTTAATGCGCTTCTCATGGGCCAATCCGATGGGCATCATGGTTTCATGCGGTAAATAACTGCTTAGTTCTAAGTCCTCCATTAAATCTTCGGGATTCAAATACCATGTCCAAGCATCAAATTTGGACGGCAACGATTGTGTTGGTATCACGGTAAATTGGAATCGTTCCAACGGTTTGTCGGAAAGGAGTTTAAAGCTTTTCTTTCCTTGAATCAAGCGCAGCTTATCATGAATCAACAATTGTTTTCCTGGCTCTAAGGTTGTCAATTCAAGCATGGTGGATAAAAATCGAGGCTCGATGCCAAGCTCTTTCATGGCTTCAATGAGTACGGTCGTTTCCACAGCAAGGTCACCGTGAGGAATTTCCTGATGTTCTTTCCACTTAGCTGAAAGTTCCTTTGCAAGCCTTCGATTCAATCGATGGGTTTGCTGGAATTTTCTCATCAATAACAACAGTTCTTTTCTCAAGGTTGGATGCTCTTGGTACAGCATTGGTAATGCTTCGTTGCGGAGCAGATTCCTAAGGTATTGGTTGTTTTGATTGCTAAGATCCTCCCTCCATGTCAGGGTGTTTTTGCGCGCAAATTGTTCAATCGATGCACGCGAAACGGATAAAAACGGACGAAGTATTTGATCGGCAACGTGTTCCATTCCAGATAGGCCGCTCAAACCACTACCACGGATTAAGTGCAACCAAAAAGTCTCTAATTGATCGTCTTGGTGGTGGGCAGTAACTCCAATGGATTCTGGAATATTCGCAAGCTTTTCTGCCAAGAATGCATAGCGAATTTTACGGGCTTCTTGTTGCAGGTTTCCTCCTTTTTCGTGCAGCTGTTGTTTAAGGTTCGCCTGGAGAATATCACAACAAACGTTGATTGCCTCACATCGTTCCTTCACAAACTGAGCATCCTCCGTGCTTTCTTTTCCCCTCAAACCGTAGTCAACATGAACCACAGAACAGGGTAGCTTTAAGCGATGAAACGTTTCTAACATGACCATTGAATCAACGCCAGCACTGCAAAGCAGAACATAATGTTTGTAGGTTTTTTTTTCGAGTAATTTTTGAACCTTACGAAGCATCGATCTAATGGATAAGTCGTTCAATTTTTAATTGGCATTCCTCATATTCTTGTGCAGCGTCTGCCTCGATGGTAATTGCACTACCTACGCCGCATTGGAGCAAGCGTTCTTTCGGATAATACTCCAGCGAACGGATAACAACGTTGAAGTCAAAATCGCCCTCTGGGGTGAAATATCCAACGCTTCCCGAATAAAGTTCCCTCGTAAAAGGCTCCATGGAATTCATGAATCGGAGGGCATTGCGTTTGGGTGCCCCAGTCATTGAACCCATGGGAAAGGTTGCTTTCAGGATCTCTGAAAAAGGAAGGCATTGATCCATTTTACAGGAAACGGTAGAAATCATTTGATGCACGGTCGGAAAGGAATAAATCCCGAAGAGTTCCTCCACGTTGACCGTTCCAGAAAGTGCAATTTTAGAAAGATCGTTGCGAACTAAATCCACAATCATCACGTTTTCAGATCGCTCCTTCGGCGAATTCAAGAGTGCCGTTTTTGAAGAAGCATCCAACGAGGGGTCTTGGTGTCTTGGTGCGGTCCCTTTGATGGGTTGAGAAATCAAGGTGTTACCCGTTTTTTTCAGAAAACGTTCAGGACTGCCACAAGCGAGCCAAATGTGATCCAAGCAAAGCAAGGCGGAAAACGGTGCTTTGGTGCGTTCGTTTACCCTTTGATATAGGCTGAAAGGGTCCCGTAAATTCAAATCGTTGAGCGTGTAATTAAAGCAAAAATTGGTTTCGTACAAGTCGCCTCGTTGAATCAGCGATTTTATCGTATCGATGCGAGCTAAGTACTCTGCTTGCGACAGCGAGGGAGTGAACTCGGGTAAGGTTAAGGCTTCTGCGGTACGAAGCTGGGAATAAAGGTCCTCAAGCAACTTGTAATCCGATCCTTGAACCAAGGTTAATTCGTCAGATACGATTTCACCCACCTCAGGACACACCCAGAAATAGGCGAGGGGCAGGCGTTGAACTCCCACATAAGCCGATTGGGTAATATGGGATTGCAGCGCATACGAGAGATAACCAAAAATGTACTTTCCACGGTGGGAAATCAAAAACTGATCGAGCAGGGGTAGTTCTTCTATGGAGCATAAGGTAAAGGAAGGGCCTTGACCTGCCGCAATGTAACCGCTGCCGTCGTTGGAATTCAAGTAGCAAATAGGAGGGAAGGAGGTCATGGAAAAGGAAGAAGTTTATCGCTGGTTAAGGTCATTTTTAAATGATTAACCAATACCGTGATTTTTTGTTTTTCAATCGCCTGAATGATGCCGGTTTGCTTACTCCCTTGAATTTTAACCTTATCACCGATTTTAAACTCAAAACTTGGTTGCTCGACCTTTTTCACCACGGTTTTCTTAGGTTTGATCGTTGGTTTGAGGCTACGAGCCTTAACGATAAAACTTCGAATTTCTTCAAACAGGGCTTCGTTTTCCTTTTGCTTTTTTCTACTCGGTTGATATCGGTTGAGGAATTTTTCAAATTTCTGCCCTAATTGCACAGCTTTCGCTTGTTCCTCGGCTTGAAGGCTGAGTTGTTTCGCTTTGGAACGGTTGTCGTTTTCGAGCTGTTTTAAGCGCGACAATTCCTGCAGCATTCGTTCTTGAGCATTTTTGTGCTCTTGCACCATTTTCTGATAGTATTGCTTTTCTTCTTGAATGGAAGATAACAATTGATTCAGTCGTTTGGTGTCAGAGGAAAGCTTCTTTTTCGCTTCTTGAATCATCGGTTTTGGAATGCCATTGATTGCGGCGACTTCAAACGTAAAGGAGCTTCCAGGAAGACCTAAAACCAGTTCGTACAACGGTTTGAGGGATTTTACATCGAATTTCATGGCGCCGTTGACCGCAAAAGGCAATTCCGACGCTTTAACTTTAATCGCGGAATAGTGGGTTGTAATCATAGCAAAACAGTGCTTTTCATAGATCTCTTCGAAGAAAACCTCTGCCAATGATGCGCCGAGTTCAGGATCGGAACCGCTGCCGAATTCATCCAGCAATAAAACGGTTTTCGGGTTAGCAACCTCCAAAAAGTATTTCATTCTTTTAAGGCGGTAAGAATACGTACTTAATTCATTTTCAATAGATTGATTGTCTCCTATATCGGAATATAAATGTTGAAATATGCAAGCAATGGAATCTTGGTGAACGGGAATCAGTAGGCCCGATTGCAGCATGCATTGAAGTAAACCAAAGGTTTTCAAGGTAAGGCTTTTTCCTCCCGCATTGGGTCCTGAAATCACTAAAATACGCTGGTTGGAATCGAGGCTGAATTGTTGTGCAACGGTAGGTTTGCCAATGCGTTGATTGGTTGCCACAAGCATAGGGTGGAAGGCTTCCTTCCATTCAAAAGAAGTAGTGCTTGAAATGGAGGGTACAGCGGCCTGCATAGACGAGGCTAACCGCGCTTTGGCTGTTACAAAATCAAATAAAACCAAGGCCTCTTGATAGGCCTGAATTAAAGGTAAATAGCTCCGCAGATGATGACTTAAGGCCCGAAGAATACGGTAAATCTCCTTGCGCTCATCGTCCATTAGGCAATCCAATTCATGGTTAAGTTCTCGGTTAACTTGGGGTTCAATGTACGTTAGACTTCCTGTCTTACTTGTGCCGACAACGGTACCGAGGACCCTTCGTTTGTAGCCGGACTGTACGGTTAGCACCCTTCGTTCTCCGAGAAAGGTTTCCTGCGTATCACCAAGCCAACCTTCTTTCAGGAGTTTACGCATTTCTCGGTCGAAATTCCGGTTGATTTTTTGGCGGACCGACTTCATTGAACTGCGAATATCAAAAAGCTCCCTGGTAGCATCGTCCTTAATATTCTTCGTAATTTTCACATCAACTACGGAAGCAATGTGCTGTTGAATGTCTTCGGAAAAATAACAGCGCTCAAAAACCTGCGAAAGCTGTTGATAAGCGTTGACCTCTTCAAAAAAACGCAACCATTGGTTCACCAATTGGCTAGCGGCATAAATGCGCAGTACGCCTTCAAGGTTGAGAACAGCATCTTCTAATTTCAGTAAGGATATTTCTTTGATGAGTTCTTCGAATTCGATTCCTGGAACCGTTCTTCGTTGTTGCGTTATCGCAAGACGCTGGTGAGTTTGAACCAATTGGAATTCAATGCCGGTTTTCTGATTGCTTGGTTTAAGTTTCAGAGCGAGCCTCTTTGCACTTTCCGAATGAGCGAGTGCTGCTAAGTTGTCAAGAATTTCAGGGAATTGTAATTCCTTGAGCGTTTGTGTATCGGTGAAATAGCGGGGAGATCCCATACGCCAAAGCTAAGGTTTAAATGCTAATTACAATGTAATATAATTGATATTATGTTAAATAGGATATTACCACAACCAATCACTCCCAATTATTATAACCTCCTTCGAGTTCGTATATTTTCTTGAAACCTGCCTTCTTTAAATCCCTGCACGCTGAAGCACTTCTTCCTCCCGCTGCGCAATATACCAGAAGGATTTGATCTTTTTTTGCAATTGATTCGATCGATGCAATAAATTCATTGGAAAAATAATTGACGTTAACCGTCGATGCGTTTCCAGCAATAAATCCTTCCGAGAATTCTTCCGGCGTTCTTACATCGAGAATCAATGCGTTACTATCCGCAATCAGTTCCTTAAAACGTGCATTGTCTACTTTCACTTGAGCACGGGTTGAACAAGCACAAAACAAAACACTTAAACAAATCCATGTTAAAATTCTCATATCCATCCTTTTTGTTGAATAAATGCTACTCCTTGACCGCGTTGATATGCTGACAAATACTCATCGATGTGGGTTAATGCATCCTCTTTGAAATTTAAATCTTGGGTAAAATCCCGAAGCGACTTTCGTTCACGTCGGCTTACATTACCATCCAAAATAATGCCTGTTGCAAATAGCAAACTCACCCACTGAACGGTTTTTGGATCAGACTCTTCCAATAATTTACGCATGGAAAGCGTTCGGTATTCGTTTTCATGCATCGAAATTTGCAGGGATTCCAACAACCTTGATGAGAAATAATGGTTGATTTCAGAATAATCACGTTTTAGGGCCACCACCGAAACCAACAAATGCTGTATTTCTCGGCTTATTTCTTCCTTAATCTGCTGCTCGTTTTGGAGTTTTTCAGCCAACATGTCCGTTATCTCTACCGAAAAAATGTAATATTTGGAATCTTTGAACAGTTTGGCGGTCGCATAAGCGTTCCAAAAAGCGTAGATGGGCGCACCAACCAAATCAATGACTGTCTTTAGGAGGTATCGGCTCGCAAAACGCTGCAAGAGAAACTTAATCAGCATGTTGCTGAACATCGCTTTGAATCGAGAAATCAGTAAGTATACATATAGCTGAACACGGGAAAGACCTAAAAACGGATCTAATCCCAATTCAGCCTCTTTTTTTTGCTTGACTTCTAAACTGAGTTTTTGAATATTCTGAAGATGCAATTGATAATGTTTGGATTGCATCGATGGAAAATCCAGTACCATAGCTAAACGCTGAATCATATAAATGCTGATTATGCTCAAAAAATAAAGCTCTACGTAGGTTAACAAAAAATTATCAAGCTCTCGTATCCAGCGAATTTTAAGGTCTAGGCCCCACAATTGAATGTTCAAAAGGTTTTCGTTAAAAAAAGATGGGAACAAATATATGGGGAGATAAAATAGCAATACGAAAAATACCCCAATGGATGCAGATATAGTCAAGGAAGTTACATACAATCGTTGAATTTCCTTTAACTCTCTAGCGGTAATACGTGCATCGCTTTCTCGCTTGTTGTTGTACTTTTCAAAAAGCCTTTGAGCAATCTTTCGTTTAGAAAACATCTTTACGGAACTAAATTAAACTCCAAAATGCTGAGCACATCCGAAGCACACGACGTTCTTACCGTGGTACCCGCAGGAATCCACATGGGAAGCGAATTGCCAACTGCCATAAATGTGCCGCTGCTTCCGTGCCCCGGAGAGCCATTGATAAGGTAGTAAAGTTGATTGTTCACTAAAAACGCATGATGGCGTCCAGGAAAGTTACACGTCGCAGATGATTCGGACATGTCATTAATTGTCACTCCCGACTGCATGTATGATTCAATTTTCCATACCTTGCCTGCAGGAACTGTTTGTAACGTATTGTTCACTAAAAGTACTTGATTCAATTGAAGGTTATATTGACCGTAGGATACGAAAGCACCCACCAACATTGTAAAGAATACCAACCAGCGCATGGCGGAAGAATTATTCTTCAACTTTGAAAACCATACCAGCAAGCATTAAATCACCGTTTTCCAAGACCATTACGTCGATGGAGTTATTTCCTTCGCCTTGGGCTGTCACCATTGCGGAGGTGGCACCTGAGGTGTAGGTTAGGTTGGTGAATTCTTTTTTATTTCCGGTATGATGGCTAAAAACAAGTACTGGAATTTGGTTTATCGTCTCCACAGCTAACGTATAGCCAAAACTCTCATCCGTTTTGAATTTGTGCGTGGTCACCCAAGCCGTAATCTCAGCGGTCGATTCCAGGTCCAACTTCGTTTGCGCATTCAAGGAAATACTAATGAACGCAACGAAAAAACACAGCAATAATTTTTTCATACCTTTTTTTTTCAAAAATAGGAATTAATTGTGAATCTCCGTTTCAAAAACTATGAAATTTGATTCCAAAGGAATTCGATAGGGTTCTCCCCTATTTCCCGTGATATGATAAACCGGCGCAATTCGCTTACCCACGGTTTTTTCAATAATTCTCTTAATTCGCGATAAAGTCTCGTTCAGATTACTCTCCAGGGGATCCAATAATAAATCCAACGATTCTTCAATTCTATCCAAGGTGCTTTGGTTGCTGAAACGGTGATAAAGCTCACCAATTTCTTGTCGATGGTCCACTAAATCCACCAAACGAACCCCTTCTGGATGGTTCAGAAAAAAACAATAAATCGCGCGTTGTTTGGGGTTCAATTGCAATGGTAAATTACCATAATCTTGGAAAATAATCTGGTGGGTATATCCTTTGACCAATAACCTGCTCGGCTGCTTTAAGAAGTTCGTCCTTTCGGTTGCTAAAAAATGTTTTCGAATCCCCTCAAACGTTTCGACAACCTGGGTAACCAAACGCATGTCAACATCTTGCGTTGCGATAAAATTCATGCAATCGGTGCAAATGTCTGCTGTTCGCATTTTCAGAACGATTTGCTTTTTGTGCAGGCACAAATCCGAAATACACCCCCGCGGTTCGGTGTGGTAAAGTCGCTGTATCGTTGCATTAGAGCCCAGGCTCGACAGCCTCAAAACGGTCGCAGCAATTTCATAAGCAATAGGAAACCGTTCGTTCAATCCTTCGAAATAGTGGTGCCAATCCGCGGTATGGATGAATGCGTGAGTCATTGTTTGATCCATGCCCACAAACCAATTGGCTTCATTAGCCGTATCCGTCAACAACAGGATTAAATCTTCTTTCGGAAGCTTTTTGGCTGAGCGGTAGGATTTACATACATCGAATAAACTTTCCCATGTTGCCAATTGAACTTTAACAGGAAACTCAACAGGCGGACGGTGGCTAAAACTGCGGCTTTCTAGCGAATGCTCCATTTTGATGCTCGCTAACGGCGGCGGCTGTTTTCCCGTTTCAAAGGATTCTCGGTTGCTAATCTCCTGTTCTATTGCTTGGTTTATCTGTACCTCCGTCTCCGAGGGTACGTAATTTACGGGCCCCGGAAAGGAAGTGACGATTTGAAGAACCGCTTGATAGGTATGGGCTGAAAAATCAGCCGCTCGAATTAGATGAACGTTCATTATTTTTTTCGTAGATCTTTTTTATCAAATATATCAAAAAAGCCTTTTGGTTTTTCGCCCTGCTGCTTTTTACGGGCATAATCTTCCGAAGCTTCGGTTAAGTATTCGCGACTGACTCGAGCATAATCCGATTTATCAAAAGAGATCGTGCTGTTTGCTTGAATACCATACCTGCTGGCTGCATTGATGGCATCTAAGTCCGCTCCCATGAAGGTGAAATTCCAATTTTCGGTTGCTTCCAATTCCCCAATCATTCGTTGAATGTCGTCAAAAGTGTACATCCTTGAAGCGTTTTCGTGTCCATCCGTGATGATAATAAACACTACTGTGGTGCCATTTGCATGAATTTCCGATCCGAATTTGGTCTTGATATCGTAGATGGACTTTCCAATAGCATCCAATAAGGCGGTACTGCCCGTGGGATGATAATGGAGCCGAGAAAGCTCGTGGCATTGGGAAACCGGTTCAAAGTTCACTGTGTTGGGACCAACTTCGTTGTTGAAAAACTTCAAACTCATGATGATTTCCTGCTCTGGATATTTTTCCTGGGTGGACTTCATGGATTGTAAATGCTCGTTAAAGCCTACGATTACTTGATGCTCGCTCCCTTGCATGGAGCCGCTTTGGTCGATGACCATTTGGTAAAGGGTTCTTTTTTTCATGTTACTTTTAATTTTGGTTAAACTTCGATGCAAGAATACGACAGCCCAACATCATTGTAACATCTTTGCAACCTTGCAATAAAATTTATTATTTTTGCACTCAAAATATTTGGAATGGAAGATTTTAACCTATCAACAGACAGTTTGAAGCACCAATGGAAGACCAACAAGCGCTTTAAGTTGGGGGTATACATTGCGGGAGGCCTTCTTGGGGCCTTGATCCTATTTTTAGGTTACCGACAGTTGATTTGGGCGCCTTCCGACAACAAGGCCAACGATGGATGGTGGTCAGCGCTGAACTATGTCGAGAAAGATTCCACGGATCAAGCGATTAAACTGTTGATTCCTTTTGTTAAAAAATACGACGGGCATACGGGCGGAGAAATTGGGCAATACCTGTTAGGAACCCAATACATGAAGAAAGGTGAATTCCAAAAAGCTTTAGAGCAATTTGAGGGCGTTTCGGTCAACGACACTTACCTTTCAACTATGGTAATAGGACTTCAAGGAGATTGTTTATCTGAACTTAAAAAGTACGATGATGCAGCGGTTTTATACGAAAAAGCAGCAAACGCGATAGAAAACGAATTCACCTCGCCCATGTATTTGTTCAAAGCGGGTCTTCATGCGGAACTGGCGAAGAACTATGAGGTGGCTTCTAACCATTTCACTAGAATTAGGGATGATTATCCGGATTACGCTAATCAAAAAACCATCGATAAGTACATTGCGCGCGTTGCAACGGTCAAAAGCAAATAGGCATGGCAACCGTTGGTAACCATTTATCCAACTTTTCTAGTAACCTTCTCGAAAATTGTTCTGAATTTCGCTTGGGAATCGTGGTCTCCGAATGGAATGAATCCATTACATCTTCCTTGGCCAAAGGCGCAATGGAAGTTTTTCAGCAAGCGAAGGTTGCTCATGTTGAACAGCTCAAAGTTCCAGGTTCGTTTGAACTACCTCTAGCTGCCCAGTTCTTGTTCTCAACAAGGTCGGATTTGGACGGTATCGTCGTAATTGGTAATGTAATTCAAGGGGAAACCAAGCATTTTGATTTTGTCTGTCAAGGATTAACCCAAGGAATCATGGATGTAATGCTCAAATTCAATAAACCGATCAGTTTTTGCGTCCTCACCGACTTAAACCAACAACAGTCCTTGGATCGCTCAGGGGGGAAACACGGAAACAAAGGCATTGAATGCGCAGCAGCCTTGTTGCAAATGGTCAAACTTCAAAAGAAATTATGACGCTAATTAAATCCATTTCGGGTTTCCGAGGCACCATTGGAGGCTCAGCCGGTGAGAATTTAACCCCTATTGATGCAGTACTTTTCGCTTCGGCGTACGGTACTTGGCTTAAAACGCAGGGCCAAAATAACCGCGTTAAAGTCGTTATTGGTCGCGATGCAAGGATTTCTGGATCCATGGTCTCACAATTGGTCTCAAACACGCTGATCGGCTTGGGAATAGATGTCATTGATTTAGGCCTCTCCACCACTCCGACCGTCGAAATAGCAGTTCCGATGGAGCAGGCTCAAGGTGGGATTATTCTCACCGCCTCCCACAACCCAAAGCAATGGAATGCGCTCAAGTTGCTGAACCACCGGGGAGAATTTCTTTCAGCTCAGGCAGGTGCGGAGGTTCTAAGCATCGCTGAACAAGGTGTTTTTAACTTTGCCCAAGTTGACGAATTAGGTTCTATCACGGCTGACGACTCCTATTTGGAAAAACATATCAAGGCTGTTTTATCCCTACCATTGGTTAACGCTGAAGCGATCAAAAAAGCCAATTTTAACGTAGTGGTCGATGCCGTTAATTCCAGCGGAGGCGTTTTCGTTCCTGCGCTGTTGAGCGCGTTGGGTGTAACCCAAATTACCGAATTGTACTGCACGCCAAATGGACAATTTCCCCACAATCCAGAACCGTTACCCGAACATCTTGGGGATTTGGCCTCAACCATTCAGTCGGTGAAGGCTGACCTAGGCATTACGGTAGATCCCGACGTAGATCGCCTGGCCATGGTGTGCGAAGATGGGACCATGTTTGGCGAAGAATATACCCTGGTAGCAGTTGGAGATTATGTGCTTTCCAAAACTCCAGGACCCACTGTATCGAACCTCTCCTCTACCCGTGCTTTGCGGGATATTACCGAGGAAAAATATCAAGAAACGTATGCAGCCGCTGCCGTTGGCGAAGTGAATGTTGTTGAAAAAATGAAAGAAATAGGCGCGGTCATTGGGGGCGAAGGGAACGGTGGGATCATTTACCCTGCCTCTCATTACGGACGTGACGCCTTAGTAGGAATTGCATTATTTCTATCTTTGCTAGCTGAACGGGAGTGCAAAGCCTCCGAATTGCGGGATTCATATCCTGCTTACACCATTGCCAAAAACAAAATCGAACTTACCCCTGGAATTGATGTCGATGCCATTTTACGTCAGATGGCGTATAGGTACCGAAACGAAGAGGTTGATTTAACCGATGGCGTAAAAATATACCTCGGAAAAGAGTGGGTTCATCTTCGTAAAAGCAATACAGAACCGATCATACGCATTTATTCTGAAAGTAAAAGTGCGGAAACCGCGAACCAATTAGGGCACAGAATTATCAAGGAAATATTGGCCCTAGTGCATTAATTTCATCCTCCATTGAACCCATTTTGAATTTAGGTGTACTGACGCCAAAATTAATACTATGAAAAAACTGATTGCCTTACTAGGATGCTTTCTTATAGCGGGAAGTGCTTTATCCAACGACAAAGATGTTATCAAATCCATTTTGAACGAAGTAACCGTTTACTCTCAAGGAGCTCAAATGAAGCATATGGCTTCATACTCCATTAAAAGTGGAATTACCGAGGTATGTATTGAAGGAGTAAGCGCGAACATCGACATTAAATCTCTTCAATTGAAAGCCACCGGTAATGTGGTGATTATTGATACGAAATACACGCTTTTTTATCCCCAACCTGAAAACAATCCGAATCAAGGTTTGCCTATTAAAATCGTTAAAGACATGGCGGCTATAAAAGACTCTTTGGAAGTCTTAGATTTTGACCTTCAGGAGCTGAGGGATGAAATAGGAATTTATCAAGCTGCCCAGCGCATAATCTCCATGAACGGAGCAGTAAAAGGCACCGGCAAAGTCAATGACTCCATTCAGTTATTAAAACAAACCGTGGAATATTACACCGCCAAAATGAATGAAATCAATAAAAAATTATTGGCCTTAGAGAAAAAAATAAAGGAAAAATCTAAACTTCAGGAGCGCCTTCAATCCCGTTATGCCGATTTGGAAAACTATCAGAATCAAAATTACAATACCAAAAAATACGAACCCATTCCGCGGGTGGTGGTAACGCTCTCTGCCAACGAGGCCGCAACGGGAAAAATCAATTTCAGCTATCTTGTAGCAAGTGCCGGATGGACCCCGCTTTACGATATTCGCAGCGATTCCCAAACCGGAAAGATTTCTCTCACGTACAAAGCCCAAGTTTTTCAAAGTTCTGGCATGGATTGGGACAATGTAAAATTGAACATCTCCACCAATAATCCCTTCGTCAACAAAACGAAACCCGAATTGAATCCTTGGTATATTGACTATTTTGCCCGCAAGGAAAAACTTGAATTAAACGAAGTTGCCATCCGAGGCGCTAGAAACATTCCTCAAGCGGCATTTAATCAAGGGTATTTCTTGAATGATAAAGAAGTGGTGGAAGATGAACCGGCCATGGAAGCAAATCAGTTTACCACCGTGGTTCATCAATTAATTGCCGCTGAATTCAAGATTGACCTCCCCTATTCCATTAAATCCAATAACGAAAAGAACCTCGTGTTGATAAAAACCAGCGAATTGAATACTACCTTTAAGTATTACGCAGTGCCAAAAGTTGATCCAGGAGTTTACTTGGTCGCACAAATGACCAAACTCGATGAACTTCAATTGGTACCGGCAAGTGCGAACATCTTTTTTGACGGTTCCTATATTGGAGAAACGTACATTGATCCAACGAGCATGGACGACACCTTAAATTTATCCTTAGGCAAGGATCCAAACATTGTGGTGAAACGTACCCTCTTGAAACAAAAATCAAAAGACAAAATCATCCAAGATAAGCGTGAAAGAATTTTTGCCTATCAGTTTGAAATACAAAACAATAAATCAAGCGTTATTCAAGTAATTATTCAAGATCAATTGCCCATGACTACGAACGCCGATATAACGATAGAAGTAACCGAAAAAGGCAATGCTCGGGAAATTCCTGGCAATGGGATTTTAGAATGGGAGTACAAACTTAAAGCCGGTGAAAATCGAAAATGGGAATTCGGATATAAAGTTAAACATCCAAAAGATCAACAGATTAATCTATAAGAAACCAAAGGCTATCGAAATCGGTAGCCTTTTCTTTTTTACTTTTGTTCAACAAATTCCCAATAACGCTTGTTAGTCAACCATGAAACAATTTGTAATTCCTGAATTCTATCGTTCGCCGATTATTGCTAAAGTCAAGGCGAAGCGAAAGCTTGAAGATCCAAGGAAACAGGATTTTTCACCCACCAAATTAACCTTAGAAAAAATAGAGTTTATACTGCCTCGGCATTTCGGCTTTTGTTATGGAGTCGAAAATGCCATTGAAAAGAGTTATCGTGCTATACAAGAAAATCCTGGTAAGCGCATCTTTTTGTTGAGTCAAATGATCCACAACCCTGCGGTAAATGAGGACTTACAAGCCAATGGCATTGCCTTTCTTCAAGATACCCATGGAAATGAATTGATTACTTTTGATACCCTTACCCCTGAGGACGTCGTCATTATTCCTGCCTTTGGCACTACGCTGGAAATTGAAACTGCGTTACAACAAACCGGAGCCAATATCACTTCCTACAACACGACCTGTCCTTTCGTTGAAAAAGTGTGGAATCGTTCCCAGAAATTGGGAGAATTAGCGCATACCGTCATCATTCATGGAAAATACGACCATGAAGAAACGCGTGCAACGTTTTCCCACAGCAATGTCAACGCTCCTACCTTAGTAATTAAAAACATGGATGAGGCTGTTTTTTTGGGGGAAGTCATTGCTCAACGTAAGTCAAGTCAGGACTTTTATCAATTCTTTGAAGGGAAATACTCCCAAGGATTTGACCCTGAGGTTCATTTGAACAAAATAGGAGTGGTAAACCAAACCACCATGCTTGCCGTTGAAACACAAGCCATAACGGAGTTCCTCCGAGATGCAATGAAACAAAGGCATGGGGAAAGTTCATTGAAGGAGCGCATGGCTGATACGCGAGACACGTTATGCTATGCCACGAATGACAACCAAAGCAGCACGTACGAATTGGCTAAGAGCAATCCGGATTTTGCCGTGGTCATTGGAGGATATAACAGTTCAAACACAACCCATTTGGTAGAGATTTTGGAACAAAGTATGCCCGTATTTTTCATAACAGGACAAGAATGCATTGACGACGACGGATGGGTACAAACGTTTGATATTCATGATTCGAGAGAAAAACGTTTACGTTTACCTATGGAAAAGAACCTTGTTCGCATTGCCATTACCTCCGGTGCTTCATGTCCGGATTCTGTGGTAGATCGGGTGATGCTTAAAATTATGGAGTTGTACCAAGATACTACGCCCTTCGATAACCTAATGAACGCATAACCATGAAAATTTATACAAAAACGGGGGACGATGGAACAACGGGATTAATCGGTGGATCAAGGGTTTCCAAAGCAGATTTACAGATTGAGTCCTATGGAACGGTGGATGAACTTAATTCTTGGATAGGCTGCATACGTGATTCCTTGGATGACGGCCCTTGTTCAAAACAACTATTGGACATCCAAAATAACCTCTTTGTACTCGGCGCCAGTTTGGCCACTGCCCCAAAAGGAACGAAAATGCAATTACCCCCTTTGGAATCGAATTTTATTGAGGATCTCGAACGTTGGATTGATGCCATGAACACGGAATTGCCTGACCTCACCCATTTTATTTTACCTGGAGGCCATATGGCAAGCTCGCATGCTCAAATCGCACGTTGTGTATGCCGCCGTGCCGAGCGTAGAGTCATCGAATTAAACAACAATGATCCACGTTTTTCACTCGAAATTAAGTACTTGAACCGGTTAAGCGATTATTTATTCGTGCTTGCACGGTATGCCCTGCGGAAATTTGAAAAAGAGGAAGTTAAATGGATTCCTAACCGAGCAAAGTAAGCCTGTGGAACAGAAACGATTAAAATTTTTTAAATCCCTTGGATAGATTAAAATAAAAATTACTTTTGCCGAAATAACCGATTAATTATTGAATATATGTATTGGACTTTAGAATTAGCCTCTTACTTAGAAGATGCACCATGGCCTGCCACGAAAGACGAATTAATTGATTTCGCCATTCGGACAGGAGCGCCTTTGGAAGTGGTTGAGAACCTTCAACTTCTAGAAGACGAAGGCGAGGTTTATGAGAACATTGAAGAAATTTGGCCCGATTACCCGTCACGTGAAGATTTCCTTTTCAACGAAGACGAATATTAAATTTATGAAATCCTGCCTGCTTTTCCTTGGAGTTTTTTTCGGATATTTTTCCTTCGGACAAAAATCCCAAGATACCATTCCTGACCTACGAAAGGTAATAACAACTCAAGTAGTGTCGTATCAAGTTAAACCCGATGTTGAAGGCGTTTTTGACATCAATAGCGGAAGGGTCTATGAGACTATGGTGGTTACCAAGAACTCCATCTCCAAGAAATCCCTTCGAAAATTAACCAAAGTTTTATTTAAACCAAGTACGTACACTCAAACTTCATCCAACTCACAGGCGCCCTTAAACGTGGGTAAAGTGTTGGATGACGAACAAAAAGAAACGAAGAACGCCACCCATGATACCGGAACCCCGACCACAAGTCCCTCCTCGGGAAACGGATCAGGACCTCCCCCCAATTCTGGGAATTCTGAAGGAAGCGGAAGCGTGAACGTTGCGGTGGAAGTTTTGCAACCCGTTCCATTTGATTTAAGTGCACTGGCTTCGGACGGTATATCCAACCGATACACGCACATTCTTGCTTTTGAAAACGGCCAATATGTCAACGTTGCTTTGTGCCTCAACCTTTTAGAAAACAGCATTCGAGTGTATTCCTACATGCAGCCTAAAAACCTAAAGCAGTCCTTCGACCCTACCAAACCGTACATTTTTTCTGGGAAATTGAGTGCCAAGGCACGATTTAAACTGAGAAAGTTCATTCCTTAACCCTACCCTTTTTCTTCAACATGAAACATCTCTCCTTCTTTTTGATCATTTCCTACACGTTTGTGCTAGGACAAAACGAAAACAGCACCCATTGTTCCAAACGTGATCGAGCTAAGCATCTTACGCTCAAAAGCAACAGCTTAAACTTGGCTCAAATTGCTCAAAGCGAGAAATACGACGTCAATTACTACAAGCTCAATCTGAACATGACCAACACCTCCACCACCCTTTCCGGGTATGCGGAAATGAAAGCAACGGCCATTTCAGCAATCGATACGGTTTTGTATGAATTATTTTCGAGCTTATCCATTTCCTCCGTTAGTTTTAATGGAGCCAATGTGCCTTTCACTCGATCAGGTTCGGCAGTAAAAATTGCTGCAAATGTATCCCCAGGAACTTCATTCATCATCCGTACCAATTACAGTGGAACTCCCCCAACAGCACAAACAAATCCACTGGGCGGTAGCGGAATGTCCAATGCTACCTCACCGTCTTGGGGCAACGAAGTAGTTTGGTCGCTGTCCGAACCGTTTTGCGCTTACGAATGGTGGCCTTGTAAGCAGAGCCTCACCGATAAAGCCGATTCGTGCGATGTATTCATTACCGTCCCAAATTCCTGCAAGGCAGGTTCTAACGGGGTTTTAACGCAGGTCGTAAACCTTGGAAACGGATCAAGCCGTTACGAATGGAAACACCGACACCCCATTGATTATTACCTCATTTCCGTTGCGGTTGCGGAGTATGTCGAATACAATGTTTTCGCAAATCCGGTTGGAGCTCCCGCACCTATCCTGATTCAGAATTATATCTATAACAACCCACAAACCTTACCCAATTTCCAAGCAGACATTGATGAAACCGTTGATTTCATGGAACTGTTCTACGATCTTTACGGCCCGTATCCTTTTGAGGATGAGAAGTACGGTCACTGCATGGCCCCTTTCTCAGGTGGAATGGAACATCAAACCATGACCACCCAAGGTTTTTTTAACCCCGCGCTTACTGCGCATGAACTGGGACATCAATGGTGGGGAGATTATGTTACCTGTGCTTCATGGTGCGATATCTGGGTCAATGAAGGATTTGCTTCGTACAGCGAACAAATCATGCTTGAGAACCTTTACCCTGGTCAAGAAGTTCAAAACATGCAGTCTGTTCACAATAACGTTATGTCGCAACCCGGAGGCAGCGTTTGGGTCCTCGACAGCTTGAATGAAGCAAGGATTTTTAGCGGACGCTTAACGTACGACAAAGGAGCTGCCTTAGTTCATACCATGCGCTACATGTTGAACGACGACCAACTTTTCTATGCAACGTTGAAGAATTTTTTAAGCAGCAAAGCGTTCGGAACTGCCTTCGGTGTTGACGTTAGGGATGCTTTTGCACAAGCCTCGGGCATCAATTTTACACCGTTTTTTGACGAATGGTATTTTGGAGAAGGTTTCCCTACGTATTCGGTTCAATGGAAACAATTGGGCAACGATGCCTTAGTCCAAATATCGCATACAACTTCAGCTCCTAACGTAACTCCAACTTTTACCAATCCGATTGACCTTAAGTTTGTGCGTCCAGGCAACACCGACACAACGATTCGTTTTGACATTACCAGCAACTCCAATCTTTTTCAAATCAATGGAATAGGAACCTTAAGTAATTCCATCAGCATCGATCCTCAAAACTGGGTAGTCAACCAAAATGGGACGATTACAATGAACGAATTGCTTAGTTTGGAATCCCTCAACGCTTCTGAAGGAATGGAGCTTTATCCCAATCCAAGCAACGAGGAAATTTACATTAACAACATCCCCAACGATTGCCGCTATTCCATATATGACATGTACGGAAAAGTGCAATTAATGGATAAAGTAAGTGGAGGTAATTCGATCAAAACAAGCAGTTTACCTTCAGGAACTTATTTATTGGTGTTGGACAGCACCAAGGTAAAATACCGAAAAACCTTCGTGAAGCTCTAGCTTATCGGAGTCTTTGAAGTAAAATCGCCCTGGCTTTGGCCATGTCCTTGTGCAGGTAGCGGTCAGTCTCCATGAACGGAATTTCTTCTCTGAGTGCTTCAAAGATCGTTTTGGTTTCTGGACCTAAGCCCCACCCCACTCTGAAATCGAACGCTTGGCATGCCGTTAGCCATTCCAAGGCCGTAATTGAAATAAGGTTGTCGATGACCCTTTTGCATTTCGTAGCAGCATTTGCGCCCATACTTACATGATCCTCCTGCCCATTACTCGAATCAATGTTGTCGACACTGGATGGCGTGCACAGCTGCTTATTTTGACTAACAATGGAAGCTGCCGAATACTGTACAATCATGAACCCTGAATTCAAGCCAGCATGTTTCACTAAAAAAGGCGGTAATTCTCTTGTGCCGGAAATTAACTTGTAGATCCTTCGTTCCGAGATCGAACCCAATTCAGCCAAAGCAATGGCCAGAAAATCCATAGCCAAAGCTAAAGGTTGTCCATGAAAATTCCCTGCTGAAACAATTTGGTCCACCTCGGGAAACAAGGTTGGGTTATCCGTTACTGCATTCAGCTCATTTTCGAAGGTGGTCTTGACAAAATTCAAAACATCCAATGTGGCACCATGTACTTGAGGTATGCATCTAAACGAATATGGATCCTGGACATGTTTTTTTATCCGTTCTGAAGCACAAAGGAATTTCCGCATCTTTTCTGCGACTTGAATTTGACCGCTTTGCCTTCGGAGTTCGTTCACGTTGGCCTGAAAAGGCTCATGCCGTCCATCGAATGCCTCCAAGGAAAGTGCGGCAATGCACAGTCCTTTTTCGAATAATCGTTCCGATTTTGCAACAATGAATGCAGCATAGGCATTCATAAACTGGGTTCCGTTGAGTAAGGCGAGGCCTTCTTTGGCTTGAAGTTGAAGCGGTTCTACACCATAAAGTTCCTTCAACCGAAATGCGGGAATGATTTCCCCTTCCACCCAAACCTCACCTTCTCCTATCAAGGGCAACGAAAGATGGGCCAAAGGTGCTAAATCGCCCGAAGCGCCTAAACTTCCTTGTTCGAAGACCACAGGGAGGATGTCGTTATTATAAAAGAACAGTAAGCGCTCTACGGTTGCAAGTTGGACCCCAGAATATCCTTTTGCTAAGGCGATTGCTTTCAGTAAAAGCATTCTTTTTACAAGTTCTTCTGGAACTTTTTCGCCCATGCCGCAAGCATGAGACCGCAAGAGGTTGATTTGCAATTGTTGAAGGTCATCCGAAGAAATTTGCGTATTGCAAAGCGAACCAAACCCCGTATTGACCCCGTAATAAGGTCGGTCGTTTAAGCTTACTTTTTCTTGGAGGAATTCACACCCAACAATTACTGCATGCTTTGCCTTTTCTCCAAGAACCACCTCGTGTTCATTGGAAAAGTGATGTTCCAAGTTCTCCAGGGAAATCCATTGATTATTGAGTACCAATTGTTCCATCATTGTTGCGTAAATGCGGCAAAATCTTTCGCGAAATAGGTAAGGATTCCATCAGCCCCTGCCCTTCGCATTCCCATTAAAATTTCAGCGACAATCGCCTCATAATTAACCCAACCTTTCTCCGCTGCGGCATAGACCATTGCGCATTCGCCGCTTACATTGTACGCAGTAACCGGTACTGTAGCCTTTTCTTTAAGCAACGAAATAACATCCAAATAAGCTAAGGCGGGTTTAACCATGATGAAATCAGCTCCTTCCTCGCAGTCCAATTGAGCCTCGAGTAAGGCTTCCCGGCGATTTGCCGGATTCATTTGATACGTCTTTTTATCTCCAGACTTTGGAGCTGAATTGAGCGCATCGCGAAAAGGACCGTAAAAGGCACTCGCATACTTCGCCGTGTAAGCCATGATGCTTACTTCGTTAAAATGTTGTTCGTCCAAAACCTGCCTTAAATATCCTACTCTCCCATCCATCATATCGCTTGGGCCAAGTACATCAATCCCAGCCTGTGCTTGGGCTATGGCCATTTTACCTAAGATTGGTAAGGTTTCGTCGTTCAGAATTTTTCCCTCCTGAACCAAACCGTCATGTCCATCGGAAGAATACGGGTCCATGGCAACATCGCTCATCAATACCAAATCAGGGAAGCGATCTTTTATGGATCGAATGGCCTTTAAATAGAAGTTATCCTGGGCGTAACTGTAGGAAGCAATATTGTCTTTGTATTGATCATCTACTGCTGGAAAAAGCACAAATTTATTCAGTCCAAGTTTCAAGGATGCTTCTATCTCTTTAAGTAACAAATCCAGTGACCACCGGAAATTTCTGGGTAAAGAGGCGATTTCTTGTTGAGTGCCTTGACCGTCTACTAAAAATAACGGGTAGATCAGGTGATTAACCGACAAGTGTGTTTCTTGCACCATGTCGCGAATGGCAGCATTTTTACGATTTCTTCTTGGACGTATCAACATAAGATTACATTAACATGCCGCCACAAACGTGAAGAGTTTGACCCGTAATGTAGGCGGACATGTCCGAGGCTAAAAATACGGTTGCATTGGCAACATCCTCTGGTTGCCCCCCTCGTTTGAGCGGAATAGCATTTCTCCATTGATCCACAACGGCTTGGTCTAAAACTTCTGTCATTTCCGTTTCAATAAAACCCGGTGCAATGGCATTGCATCGAATGTTACGTGAGCCCAATTCCGCTGCAATGGATTTGGTGAAACCGATTAAACCTGCTTTGGACGCAGCATAATTGGCTTGTCCTGCGTTGCCTTTCACACCCACCACCGAACTCATATTGATAATGGAACCAGAACGAGCTTTCAGCATCGGTTTAATGACGGCTTTTGTGAGGTTAAATGCCGATTTCAAGTTGGTATTGATCACTTCATCCCATTGTTCTTCGGTCATTCGCATCATGAGGGTATCGCGAGTGATACCTGCGTTGTTAACGAGCACGTCCACCGTACCGAAGCGTTCCACAACTCGATCTACTAGATCGTGGGCTTGGTTGAAATCCGAAGCATCCGATTTAAAGCCAACGGCTACTCCTCCGCCTGCACTTAGTTCAGCTTCCAATGCACGTGCTTTTTCATCAGAAGACAGATAGGTGAAAGCTACTTTGGCACCTTGCTGCACACATACTTGTGCAATAGACTTTCCAATACCTCTGGAAGCACCTGTAATGATAACTATTTTGTCTTTAAGTAACATATTCATAATTTTTGACAAAGATAAACAAACCCTTTTAATGGGATGAACTTAGCAACTTTTAGAAATCCGAGGCAACTTCAAAGAATAAGATTAATTTTGTTGCATGAAGATGCTGCACCCTTCGGAATGCACCGATTTACTTGCCGATTCGTCGGTTTTATGCATTGACGTTCGTGAACATTTTGAATACGAAGCGGAAAACATCGGTTGGCTTAATGTTCCAATGAGTCAGGTTTTGACCTATTTGCAAGCGGAACAAATCCCGAATGACCGTAGGATCGTATTATTGTGCAACTCAGGTAGAAGAGCAAGTGCCCTGGGAAACCTTTTAGAAACCGAGGCTGTGTTTTCCAACATTTGGATTGTGGATGAAGGCATGCAAGGATGGAACCGTTGGATTGAAATGCAACATCGTTAAATATCGAATATGGTAGAGTTTTTTCAACATTTATTTGCGCTCGATTTCCCTTGGTTCTTCGAACAATACGGCACCGCTATATATCTCATATTGTTCTTGATTATTTTCATTGAAACAGGTTTGGTTGCCATGCCTTTTTTACCTGGGGACTCTTTACTCTTTACTGCCGGACTTTTTTGTAAAAGCGGGCAATTAGAAATCCTAGTTCTTCTCCCTTTTTTATTCATAGCCGCCGTTCTTGGGGATAACATCAACTATTGGGTGGGTAGGCGCTTGGGGCTTTCTGTTTTTAAATGGAATTTCAGAGGCAAACCTCTGGTGAAGGAAGCTTACCTTGAACGCACCGAGAAATTTTTCACGCAATATGGAAATTTTGCAGTGATCATGGGGAGGTTTATTCCTTTCGTGAGAACCTTTACACCTTTTGCGGCGGGTGTTGCAAAAATGGACTATCGTAAATTTGCTTTAATTGATCTTTTCGGTGGAGCATTATGGATTGGTTCCATGACCATGGCGGGATATCTCTTGGGAGAAATCCCATGGATTCGTGAACACGTGGATTTAATCGCCATAGGAATTGTGGTGCTTTCCATTACCCCTGTGCTTATCTCATTCATTCGCAGAAAAAAGTAATTTTTTTTCCCTTCATGCAATTTTGGCTTATCTTCGTGCGTCAAAGACTCGATTTACTAAAATTTTGTTAAAATGAAGATTGTCAAACTCGCATTTTTAGGACTGTTATTAGGACTTGCACCAGCAGTAATTGCTCAAAACGCTGTAGTTTCGAGCATACTGTGTAACGGAGCCATTACCAACGGAACCATTACCAATGGAGTTCCAGTAGGCAATGCCACCGTAACGGTAGGATATCTTGGAGGTAATTCAGGTAGCTACAATGCTCAGAGTGTGCCCTCGACCGGGGTGCTAGGCCTTACGGCGACATTGAACGCAGGAAACTTAGTTAACGGTAACGGTAACCTTGTTTACACGATTAGTGGTACCCCCACTTCCAACGGTCAAGCCAATTTCAACATAAGCCTTGGTGGCCAAACATGTCAAATAACCGTTTGCGTTGGTTCTTGTTGTTTCAATGCTGATTTCGAAGATAACTCGTTCAACGGTTGGCAAGGGGAAATTGGACAATGTTGTGGAATCAATACCTTTAATACCGGTCAAATTGTCGGTGGAAACAGCATGACCAACCAATTTTCGATAGTCACAGGTCCAGGAAACGATCCTACGGCTTGTGCGAATCCCCTGAATGGACAACCTCTACCGCTCGTTTACCCAGGTACCAATTTCTCAGCCATGGTTGGAGACGGGACTGGCACTGGAGCACAAGCCGCTCGCTTAAAATATACCTTCACTATTTCCCCACAATCAAATTTAATCATTGTTAATTACGCCGCAGTTTTGGAAGATCCTTTTCACAGCGTAATGCAGCAACCTCGTTTTGAAGCGCAATTGTACGATCAGCAGGGCATTCCTATTCCTTGTACCTTTTACCAAGTAGCAGCTAGTGGAGGAATACCTGGATTTTACAGCTGTCCTGGAAACATTCGAGTAAAACCTTGGTCAACCTTTGGAGTGGATGTTTCCCAATACATGGGACAAACCATTACCTTGGACGTGGCGACTGGTGATTGCTCTTTAGGAGGCCATTGGGGTTATGCCTACGTGAGCGCTAATTGTTCCTCGTTAAATTTATCCGCATTGTACTGCCAAAACGGCGCGAACAATACAGCTAACCTAAGCGCACCATCAGGTTTCTCCTCGTATGTTTGGACGAATGCTGCGAATGGTCAGCAATTGGCTACAGGCCAAACGGCTCAAGTGAATATTAACGGCGTTGACACTGTTAATTGCTCCATAACCTCCGTTAACGGTTGTGTTGCTACCTTATCAACAGCCGTTTTACCGGCAGAAGTTATAGGAAGCATTGTAGATTCAAACGTTTGTGCAGGAAACTCAACACTTTTGTTCAACACGACATCTTTCACTAATTCGGCTTTTGACAGTGCTTATTGGGCGTCTTCTGACGGGTACACTTCCAACGCTTTTGATTTTGACCATACCTTCCCTGGGCCAGGTTCATACGATGTGGATCTTATTGTTTACAATACGGCCAACTGCGTTGATACGGTTTCTACGACCGTTGAGGTCTATGAAAACCCAACCGCTGGATTTGGATTTAACGATGTGTGTTTGGGAGCTACTGCGAGTTTTCAAGCGACTAGTTCGTTACTAGGAAACGATACGATTACCAATTATTGGTATGCCAACAACGATACCTTGGTGGGTGATTCCGTTACGGTATATTTTAATGGCCCCGGTAATTATCAGGTTGATTTGATTGCCATTACCGAAAATGGATGTTCGGATACCATTTCTCAAAACTTCACGGTATTTAATAATCCAACGGCAGATTTCGACATCGTAGAGTCGTGCATCGACCAAGCGGTACTGTTCAATAACACGACTACAGGACTTTCCAATTCTACGACGTTCGAATGGATCTACAACAACCAATTGGTGGATACGTCCTTTAATTATTCTGACATTTTTAACACCCCGGGAATACATAACATGACTTTAATAGCTACGGATTCATTCTCTGCTGCGGTACAATGCGATGATACGGTGAGCTTCAATTTCTTTGTTCACGCGTATCCTACCTTCACCTACCTTGCCGATACGATTCAATGCGAGGATGTAGCCTTTGGTGTGGTCGGTGCCCCAGCTATTGTTACAAATGAAAACATCAGCGATTATTGGGAGGTAAATAACGTCTTTGCGGATAGTGCAACGTTGTTTAATACGACCATAGCAAACCCAGGAGTTTACCAGTTCACGTACACGGTTACCTCGGATTTTGGATGCGAAGTCGATTCAACGTTTGACATGTACATTATGGCCACACCAGATGCTCCGATTTTAAGCTTTAACATCCCTGAGTGTCCTGGAGACCCATTCTTCCTGTCAGCCGTTGGTGAAGCAAATTCGACTATTTTATGGACTGGACCAAACAACTTTGCCTCCACCCTATTTAATCCAACGTTTCCGTTAGATGAAAATGAAATGGGTATTTACACGGCGTTCTTAACTTCAGAATACGGTTGTATATCGGATACCTCGCAAATTGATGCAACCATTACCTACATCAAAGACTTTAATGCTTTTGATTTTCCGAACGTAATTTCAGCGAACGAAGACGGAACGAATGATTTCTTAGATCTCAAAACCTATTTTGAAACCTGCGATGAGTTTACACTTTACATTTTCAATCGTTGGGGCAACTTGGTATGGGAGCAAGCACAAAATACGCCTTTCTTCCGTGGACAAGATACCAACGGTAACCATTTAGAGGATGGTATTTATACTTACAAATTGATTTTCGACAATTTCGAAAAGCATGGATTCATCCACGTAGTTCGATAATTACATCAAGCGCTGAAATTCAGCTTTAAGCGCTTCAATCGCAATTTCAGACGGCAGAGGATTTACCTCTGCCGTTTTTGTTATCAACGAACTGCAAAAATCTACCGAAGATGCCCCTTCTGGAAGTTGTTCGGCAACAAGACTAATCAAGCGAACCGTTTCTTCTTTGGCCGTTTTCAACAATTTCCAAGACCCCTCAGAGATGAACAATTGCTGAGCAACGTTATGATCGTATTCATCGCGAAGCGCCTTTAACAAAATAGCTTCCATGGCTTTCGCCGAAACATTCGAATCATTCAATCGCAACACTAGGGACGTAGGATTCATCCGTTCTAAATACAATATGGCACGTTGATACGCCTCCATCCGAAGGGGCAAGGTGGCATTTTGGCGTTCTTTCAACAACTCCGATTGAAGCAACAAGGCATCCTTCAATTGGGTTCTTTTCTGATGCCAATACGACTGCAATATGAGCGCGCTAATACCGATAATGGCTATGATTACGAGGGCAAGAATTTCATTCATAAAAGGTGTTTTTTTGAGGCAAAGATAGTATTAGTAGCTCATTATTAATCGTGGCGCTCCTGGAAACTGTGATCGTTGACTACATCGTATCGCGAATAAAAGTGTATTTTTAACGCATGGAAAATGTTGTTTTATCCGCATTATTACTGGTATATTTTGGTGTCTTATTTTGGATTTCCAATGCTACCTCCAAAAACGCGACAACCCAAAGTTTTTTTTCAGGCGATAGAAAAAGCCCATGGTATCTTGTGGCTTTTGGAATGATCGGGACCTCACTTTCCGGTGTTACCTTTATATCTGTCCCAGGAAAAGTTATGTCATCGGGATGGCATTACTATCAATTAGTCCTTGGATTCTTTTTGGGTTATTTTGCGGTCGCTTTTGTATTGCTTCCCATTTATTATCGAATGCAACTTACCTCCATTTACACGTATCTTGAGAGGCGTCTGGGGGTGGATGCTTACCGTTGGGGAGCTGGATATTTTATTTTATCCCGTTGCCTTGGAGCCACGGTTCGTTTATATTTGGTCATCAATGTGTTGCAATTATTTATTTTCGAAAAAATTGGAATTCCTTTTGCATTGAGTACCTTAATTATCATTGCCATGATTGTTGCCTATACCCTAAAAGGAGGCGTTAAAACCATTGTATGGACGGATACCTTGCAAACCTCATTCATGCTATTGGCCTTGTTGGTTTGTGTAATCAGTTTTCAGCAAAAATTAGGTTTGGGATGGTCGGATATTTTTACGTCCATGAACTCCGGAAATCTGTTGAGTATTTTTGAAACGAATCCACTGAAGGGAGATTATTTTTGGAAACATTTATTGGGTGGAGCTTTCATTTCAATAGCCATGACGGGCTTGGACCAAGAAATGATGCAAAAGAACATTAGCGTTAAAACCTTGCGCGATGCCCAAAAAAACATGGTGGTCTTTAGTTTTACCCTTTTATTCGTAAATGCTTTGTTTTTAATCCTCGGGGGAGTTCTTACTTTGTACGCCAACCAGCACGGACTCCACATTGCACCGGATGATTTGTTTCCGCGCTTAGTGCAGGATTATCTTCCATTTGGCGTATTTGTACTATTCATTGTTGGATTAATCTCAGCCCTGTTTCCATCGGTAGACGGGGCCATCACAGCCTTAACCGCATCCTATTGCATTGATGTTTTAGGTTTCGACCGATTGGAACGTTCGGAAGCGGAAAAAAAACGCATCAAACAGCGTGTTCACCTAAGTTTTGCACTGATATTTATGGTACTCGTATTTATTTTTAAGGCACTGGACAATAAGAGCATTGTTGATCTTATCTTCGACATTGCTGCTTACACCTATGGACCTTTACTCGGCTTATTTTCGTTTGGAATACTCACGAAACGTCAATTAATTTCTCCAAAGGTGGTCTACCTCACCTTACTTTCACCCCTGTTCTGTTACGGTTTGAAGTTTTATTCTTCGGAACTTTTCGGAGCCTATCAAATTGGCAATGAAATGTTAATCATTAACGGTTTAATTACCTTCATCATTCTATTTGTATTCAGTAAAAACTCAACCCATGCCGCTGCGAATTAACCTAGATGACCGCCATTTGCATCTTTCTTTAGCTCCTCATACCCTTTTTAAACCCGCCCCTCTTTTACGCTGCGGGATTTTTACGTTGCTGGAAAGATACCGTCAACTTGATCCCGAAATGGAAATAGGCTTTCTAACGGTCGAATACCTCAACGGAAATTTTAAACCGCTAGAAAAAGCCATAACGGTAGACGCGGGCATAATACCAACATTGGAGTTTATCCAAGCATTAACACAACTGAACGACGGCGAGTTTCTTAGCATTCAACAAAAAACCGTGGCTCGGATTGGCGAGGGTCAATGCACAGAAAAAACGTTGGATTTAAACTTGTTCTACCTCCAAAATCGGTGGGATTTGCCGAAATTGAATGCTGAAATTATGCAATTGGATTTTACAACCCTTACGCGCGGTAAAATATCGAAAGCCCCTCCTGTAAATTGCCGTATTATCGGCCCCAGTGAAGGATTTTTTATGGAAGAAGGCGCCATCGCACATGATGCCTCCTTTAATACAAGCAGCGGCCCGATTTATTTAGCGGCCAACTCGGAAGTGATGGAAGGATCCATGATTCGCGGCCCCTTTAGCTTAGGACAACGATCGCAGGTGAAAATGGGAGCGAAAATTTACGGCGCAACCACGGTTGGACCGGATTGCAAAGTTGGCGGTGAAATCAATAACGTGATCTTCGAATCGTATTCAAACAAATCCCACGATGGATTTTTGGGTAACGGATATATCAGTTCCTGGTGCAACATCGGGGCTGACACCAACGCCTCTAATTTGATGAACAATTATGGAACAGTTGACGTGCACGACTATGCAACGGGTAAAACAACTTCCAGCGGTGAACAATTTGTTGGATTGCACATGGGGGACCATGCTAAATGTGGAATTAATACCATGTTCAATACCGGCACAGCGGTTGGCGTAGCCTGCAACATTTACGGGCCCGGCTTCTTTAAAAAACACATTCCAAGCTTTAGTTTTGGAGAACCATCCAGGTTATTCCCTTACCGGTTTGATAAAGCCGTTGAGGGAATTGAAAGCATGATGGCGCGACGAAATCGCTCGTTATGCGAGAACGAACGTGCCGTTTTACTGCATCTTTGTAAAGAACGAGAATCATTTTAGCTCAAACACCGGAAGCATCATGTAGCTAGGTTCGAAATATGGGCTATTTTGGTATAAAAAGTACAACTGTTGCCATTCCGATGCAGCAAATTCAGGGTCACTTGATTTCTTGGCTTCGTAGGCTTGCTTTAATTCCGGATTAGTTTTCAATATACTTCGAATTTTATCGACGAAAACGTAGTTGGAAAAATACTCTTTCTCCTGAAGGTAGGAATCAAAATAATTCCACGTAAAATAGGAGTCCTCTGCCTCAGGTTGCAGAACAGAATGTAAGAACAAGGATCCGTTTTGATTGCAAGGGACAATCACATCACCTGGTCGGAAAACCATAGATTTTTCCACCCTTTCGATAACTTTATTGGGGTGCATGTAATGGCCTTCGTACGGTTTGGAGATAGCATCAAAAGAACGAACAATTTGTGCTTTTACCGTTAATTTTTGAGCTTCTCGTAGTTCATTCATTACGATTCCTTGGGACTTCAATTGCTCTATTATGCGTCGTTCTTGTCCGCGAATAATGTAAAATCTCGGAATGCGTAAAGAGTCTTTTGGCGTATAGTGTTTATAGAACGGTATTGTTTTTTGATACGGCTGAGTCCGGTCATATTTCAAATGAGCAAGACCTGTTATATCATTCGTATCTCGTGTGGCTTGAAACCCTTTGAATATTAAGGAGTCCGCTTCATCGGTACGCACGTAATTATACCTAAAATGAGACAGGCTTCCCTCCCACTCGTGGGCATTTTCACGTGCCTTTTCAAGCGTGTTTTTGTTTTTCACGCACCATCGAACGAGTGAATACATAAAATCATGGGTGGCTCTTACGCGATTTGGAAAGGGCTTGAGCATATGCGTTTCAACGGTAAACGAAACCGTATTAAACAAAGAGGCATACCCCATGGCGTAGCGCGGCAAATCGTTAAATTGGTAAATTCCTGAGTCTGGAATATCCTTGACGGTTTCCACATATGGGAAAAGGTCCCATTTTGAGGCTTTTAACTCTTGGGTTAACTGAGGAAGTAAGGTGCCGTAAATTAATTTTCGAAGCGAAGGAGCTATGCGTTCTCGAACGGAAGTAATATAGGTCAAAGTGTATTGGTAATCTGCCCCGTTGGAAACATGGTTATCTACGAATACATCCGGTTCTAATGCGTGAAAAATTCGAGCAAAGGTATGAGCATTTTCACTATCCATTTTTGTAAAGTCGCGGTTTAAATCCAAATTTTGAGCATTTCCTCTAAAACCGTATTCTTCCGGCCCGTTTTGATTGGCACGACTCGTGGAACTTCGGTTTAACATGCCCCCAACATTGTAGGCAGGAATAAAAGCCACCATAGGATCTAAGGGGTTAATGCTGTCTAGTTTTAGGTAATTTTCAGTATATATCAAACAGGCATTAATTCCATCCGGTTCACCGGGATGTATGGCATTATTGAACAAGAGCGTAGTTCCGTTTCGTGCTTTAGCGAAGGTTAATGCAGAATCTTTCGCTGCATTTAAAACGCAGAGGTAAATGGGCAAACCCGGAACATCCGAAGGCCCCATATCAAACAGGAACATCCTTTCATTGGCTCGGTCCAAGGATTTTAAATGTGTAATAAGGCTAGCGTAATCAGGAGAAGTATTTCCAAGCCATGGATGCTGACCCAGTGCGCTTAATGCTGTGATAAATAATAAAGCGGTACATGAACGTTTCATTGCTCCGTAAAAGTACGTTTTGTCGGCGAATTCCACGGGTTTTCCTACCTTTGAGTATGCGAATTGATATCATTACCGTTCTTCCCAAACTATTTGAAGGGCCATTTTCCGATTCTATATTGAAACGAGCACAAGATAAGGGATTGGTAGAAATCCATCTACACAACTTACGCGATTATTCGACGGACAAACACCGTAACGTGGACGACTATCAGTACGGAGGTGGTGCGGGTATGGTATTGCGCATTGAACCCATCGCTGCTTGTATTAACCAATTGAAAAGCGAAAGGGAATACGACGAAATTATTTACATGACCCCAGATGGCAAAGTTTTAGAACAAACAACGAGCAATCAAATGTCCACCTTGAAAAACATCATGGTGCTATGCGGTCACTATAAAGGAGTGGATGAAAGGGTTAGAAACCTATACATTACGCGAGAAATTTCCATTGGTTCTTATGTGCTTTCCGGTGGAGAACTTGCCGCTGCAGTTTTAGTGGATTCAATAATTCGCTTGATTCCAGGTGTTTTAGGCGATGAAACTTCCGCCCTTACGGACAGTTTTCAAGATCGACTTTTGGCACCCCCCGTTTATACTAGACCCGTTGAATTTCAAGGTCATAAAGTTCCCGATATTTTGATAAGTGGCGATTTTAAAGCCATTGAAGCATGGCGCGATGACCAAGCCCTTATACGAACTCGAGAGCGGCGCCCCGACCTGTTGGACTGAGCTTAAAGGAGAATTGTTACCTTTGCAACATGATACATTTATCCGATCGTTTGAATGCCATGGAAGAATCAGCCACTTTGGCCATGGCGAGGCTGAGTAGAACATTGCGCTCAGAAGGAAAAGATATCATTTCCTTATCGTTGGGAGAACCCGATTTCAACACCCCCCAATTCATCAAAGATGCAGCTATTAAAGCCATCAATGAAAACTACACCACCTATACCCCCGTTGCCGGATACGATGAACTTCGCGAGAAAATTGCCCATAAGTTATTGCGCGATAATGGATTAACATACACGAAGGACCAAATCGTCGTTTCAACCGGTGCAAAACAGTCCATTGCCAATGCTGTCCTGAGCATTATTAATCCAGGGGACGAAGTCATTATTCCTGCCCCTTACTGGGTTTCCTACATTGAAATCGTTAAAATGGCCGGTGGTATTCCCGTGGTAATTGAAGCTACCGTTGAAGAAGATTTTAAGATCTCCGGTGAACAACTGGAACAGGCCATTACACCAAGAACCAAAATGTTCATTTTCTCCTCTCCGTGCAATCCGACAGGTTCCGTATACTCCTACAAGGAATTGGAATCATTAGCCAAAGTACTGGAGCGCCACCCCCACATGGTGGCACTGTCCGATGAGATTTACGAACACATCAATTTTATTGGAGCCCATCAGAGTTTAGCGCAGTTTACCACTATTTTTGATCAAGTAATTACCGTAAACGGAGCCTCCAAAGCCTGGGCGATGACGGGATGGCGATTAGGTTATTTGGCTGCAAGCAAGCCCATCGCTGATGCTTGCAATAAAATCCAAGGGCAATTTACTTCTGGAACAAATTCCATTACCCAGCGTGCCGCCATGGTTGCGATGGATGCCGATCCAAAAATACTTGCAGAAATGGTGCTGACTTTTGAGAAACGAAGGGATTTAGTGCTCAATTATTTACTGAAAATCCCAGGTATTAAAGTCAATAAACCTACCGGTGCGTTTTACCTTTTTCCAGATGTTTCCTACTATTTTGGCGCAAGCTTTGAAAATTATACGATAAACAATGGTAAGGATTTGTGCATGTACCTGCTTCAAGAGGCGAACATTGCGTTGGTCGACGGGTCAGGTTTTGGTGCGCCAAAATGCATTCGAATCAGTTATGCCACTTCGGAAGAGCTATTGGAAAAAGCCATGCAACGTCTAACAGAAGCCCTAGCAAAGCTCCGAAAATGAAGTTAACTGAAGTTTTCGAGGGATTCCAAAACAAGCGAATTGCCATCGTCGGCGACGTCATGTTAGATACTTATATCATGGGGAAAGTCCACCGCATGAGCCCAGAAGCACCTGTTCCTATTTTGCTTTTAAACCAAGAAGACCAACGCCTCGGAGGCGCGGCAAATGTCGCCCTCAATTTAAAGGCTTTAGGTGCAGAAGTTTTCCTCTGCTCAGTGGTTGGTAAAGACTTGCAGGGTTTAAAACTCATCGAATTACTCCAAGATGCAGGAATTGAATGTTCTGGCATTTTACAAGATGATTCCCGGAAAACCACGGTCAAAACAAGGGTTTTATCAGGATCACAGCATTTATTACGGATTGACCAAGAAGACCTTCATGCTTTGGAAAACGCTGTAGCACATCGTCTCATAAATTGCGTTGAGCACTTGATCAACCAGGGCATTGATGCCTTAATTTTTGAGGACTACAACAAAGGTGTACTAACGGAAGAGGTTATCGTTCAATGCATAGCATTTGCCAGGGCCCATGGTGTCGTGACGTGTGTAGACCCCAAAAAAGACCATTTCTTTTCTTATCAAAACGTTGATCTATTCAAACCCAATTTGAAGGAACTCAAGGACGGTTTAGGATGCGAAATCAATCCAAGATCGTTAGCAACTTTAACCAATGCTTCCTCCAAATTAAGGGATCGATTGAACCATAAAACCTCCTTAATTACCCTATCCGAATTTGGAGTCTTCGTAGACGATGGAAGTCAAGAATTCATCATTCCCTCTCATTTTCGAGACATTTCGGATGTAAGTGGGGCCGGTGATACCGTGATTGCAGTGGCCACGCTTGCCCTTTGTTCTGGTCTTTCCATGAAACAAGTGGCTGCATTAGCAAATCTTGCAGGAGGAATGGTTTGTGAACACTCCGGGGTTGTAAGTGTTAATCGATTGGAGCTGTTGAATGAGGCGAATAAACTGAAAGAATTCCATGACTAAACCCGTTGTTAAACCCTACAATACCGAACAATCGAAAAAAGAGGAAGTAACCTCGATGTTCAACAACATCGCACATAGGTATGACTTTATGAACCACTTTCTCTCTTTAGGAATCGACCGAATTTGGCGAAGGAAGGCAGTAAATGCTTTGAAAAGCCTTGAGCCGAAAATGCTGTTAGACATCGCAACAGGCACGGGGGATTTTGCGATTGCTCTCTTGAAACTTAAACCGAAGAAAATCATCGGAATGGATATTTCGAAAGGAATGTTGGAGGTGGGTAAAAAGAAAATGCAAGAGCGTAAAGTAGATCACATCATTGATATGCAGCACGGTGACTCAGAAAACCTACCTTTTGAATCGGAAACTTTCGATGCGGTTACTGTAGCTTTTGGTGTTCGTAACTTTGAAAATTTAAAGCTTGGGCTTTCAGAAATACTACGGGTTACCCGATCTGGCGGTAAGGTTGTAATCCTGGAATTTTCTAAACCCAAAAAATTCCCGATAAAGCAGTCCTTTGCCCTATACTCAAAATACGTCATTCCATTTTTTGGGAAGAACATTGCGAAGGATGAAAAAGCCTATGCGTATTTACCCGAAAGCGTCAGCGTTTTTCCAGAAGGCAAGGAATTCACCGACATCCTTACAGAATTAGGTTACCATAACGTGAAAGCGGAAACCCTGAGTGGAGGAATTGCCACGCTTTACACCGGCACGAAATAATGCAACTAAATCGGTATTTTTACGTTACCCCATCCGATGCGTTTAATCTTATGCTTTAGCCTTTTTTGGGTCTCGTTTACTGTTCTAGGTCAGAAGTTCAAACAAGAGCGTTATAAAAACTTCGACCGACGCCTGTTCCATTTCGGATTTATGTTGGGTTTTAACACTTCTGATTTCACCCTCTACCCTGAATTAATTAATTACGAAAATTATGGCATCTTATCCGTTGTAAACGATGCACAACCTGGAGGACAACTCGGAATACTAACCACCATGCGCATTGGAACTCCCATGGTACGATTGCGTTTTATCCCCACCATTTCCTTTCAGGAACGGTCCATTAAATACCGCTATGAAGATACGAGTAAGCTTGGTTATCGATTGGAGGACGAACGGGTCAACTCAACCAATTTGGATTTTCCATTGATGTTGCAATTCCGTACGCGCCGCCTGAACAATTTTGCCGCCTATTGTTTGGTGGGCGGACAGTATTCCATTGATTTACAATCGCAAGAAAAAGCATCCCAAAATTATATTGACCCATTCATTAAGATTAAACGAACGGATTGGCAAGGCCAAATAGGTGCGGGACTTGAGTTTTTTGCACCGTACTTTAAGTTTGGGTTAGAATTAAAGTTTACCCATGGATTTGGGAATGTTTTTGTGAAGGACAATACCTACATTGCTGCCCCAATCAGAACCTTATACAACCGAGGCTGGGTGGTTTCCTTTATATTTGAAGGATGATTCATACGTTTTCATTCGCTTGTTCACCCGAAGAAGCTCAAAATGAAGCTTTTATTCAACAGCAGATTGCGGCAGAATGTGGACCTCAATTCGTTCATTACCGTTGGAAAAAACGAAGCATTGACGCTCGATCTCGTAACATTAAAATCAATGCAACCCTCGAGTGCTCCGAATCTCCATTGCCTTCAAGAATTAGAAGCTTCACCTTTAATAACGTAATCCAATGCCCTGAAATTCATATTATTGGAGCTGGACCCGCAGGACTTTTTGCTGCCTTGTTCGCCCTCATGAACGGACGTAAGCCCGTGATCTTTGAACGAGGTAAAGACGTGCGATTACGCCGACGAGACTTGGCCCAAATCGGACGTTTGCAAACCATTAACGAGGAATCAAACTATTGTTTTGGTGAAGGGGGAGCCGGTACCTATTCCGACGGAAAGCTCTACACTCGATCCAAGAAACGAGGCGAAGTACAGCTTGTATTGGAATTACTGGTACATTTTGGGGCGGATGAAAACATTTTAGTCGATGCACACCCGCACATCGGAACGAATAAACTTCCTAAGATTATTGAAAATATTCGTGAATTCATTCGTGCCAAAGGTGGGGAAGTTCATTTTGACTCCAAATTAACTGGACTTCGACGTAAGGGAAGAGCGCTATCCCATCTTGAAATCAATAAATCGCTCATTGTTCCTGTAAATCAGGTGATTCTTGCCACGGGGCATTCGGCGCGAGACGTGTTTTATTTGTTACATCAAGCTGGGATTCAAATCTTACCCAAACCTTTTGCCTTAGGTGTACGTGTGGAGCATGCTCAGGAACTCATCGATCGTCTGCAATACCATGGTCGATTAAACGATGAATTCCTCCCCCCTGCCTCCTATTCTTTGGTGGAACAAGTGGACGGCAAAGGCGTGTATTCTTTCTGCATGTGTCCGGGCGGAATCATTGCCCCATGCGCCACTCGAAACGGAGAGGTAGTGACCAATGGATGGTCGCCGTCGAAACGCAACAACCCTTACGCCAATTCGGGAATCGTGGTGGCTATTGAACCATCGGACTTCGAAAACCCTTTGGATCCCTTGGTTTGTTTGAAGTTTCAAGAATCCGTGGAACGCGCGTGCCATGATGCCGCTGGCAACCATCAACACGCACCAGCTCAACGATTAAAAGATTTCGTCGATGGCAAGAAATCGGATAGTTTCCCCAGATCCAGTTACACACCTGGAATTGTCAGTGTTCGATTGGATCAAGTATTACCAAGGTTTGTAGCCGATAGGTTGCAAAAGGCTTTCCGCGCATTTAACCAGAAAATGCCCGGATTTTTAACCAACGATGCCGTAGTGCATGCGCCTGAATCACGTACCTCCTCCCCTGTTTTGATACCAAGAGATCGGGAACGATTGCATCACGTGGAGGTCAGGAACTTATACCCCTGTGCCGAGGGAGCAGGTTACGCCGGAGGCATTGTATCCGCAGCGATCGATGGAATGAACTGTGTGGAGGCTATTATTAGTCAATAATCCAACGTCCACCGTTTTGTTCCTTCATGTGTTCTTTTAACCGAAGAAATCTGCGTACATCTTCTTGTCGTATCTTAATCATTCCGAAGGTTATTTCAGGCGAAGTATTTTGTTGGGTGATTTCAAAAATGGCACCCGGATAATCAACTAAAAAACCTGCGGTGCAAATTTGATTCCAATAAGACTGAGAGATACGCCCTACTTCAGTTAAATCGTCCGACATCCTTCTTAATTGTTACGTTGATAAATTAACTGAAAAGCATGGGCACGCGCTTTGGCAATATCGCGTTGCAAGTCGGAAAGAACGGCTAAAGCGTTAAGCATAGGTGTATGGTCGAAATAATTAACCAACCAATGAGTTGGACCATCATAATATATATTGTACGTTTTCTCCTCTTTCGCCAAATCCGAATATACATCTACCAATGCGTAAAGTTCTGTTTGATTGACCTTGTTTTTCAAAAGTAGTTCCATTAATTGTTCTTCATTGCTTACAGAAACATTTTGTGGCATAGTTAACCGGTATTGGCCATAGGTTGCGCAACTTTCTAAAAGTTGGTTTTGAAAAGCCACGAGTGGTTTCCAAAGATTTTTAATACCAACTCCATTTTGGTCATAATCATCATAACCACGAATCCCTAATTCGCGCATGGGTGTATCGTATTCATCTTTCGCCATTATCTCATAAAAATTGAGTGCCGTAGGTACCAAAGGAGTTTTTGTATCATACCTATTGACAACCAAGAACCGTTCACCAGTGGAATGAAGGTCTTCCCCAGCCTTTTCCAACAGCAATAATTTAATTTGGTCGATGTTCTTCATAGCCTCAATGGATGCTTCATTGATTTGAAGCATCGTAGCTTGTTTTTGCTTGTCAAATTCGCTGAGGGAAAGGCCCATTTTTTGACGCTGGCTGAATGCATTTAACATTCTGTCGCCTCGGTTTACGTAGTTGAGGGTTTGTTCCTGCACTATGCTTCCATAATTCAACTCGGTTGTAATCATGCGTAAACTTCTACTGTCTCTCAATAGTAAAAAACTACCAAAAACAATCAAAACGCCCAATATGAAAACCGGGTGATGGCCGATTAAATCGATGTTTTTGCGCTTCAAATATCCATAAGCAATAATAACATAAGGAAGCGTACCAACACCCACAATAATCATCTCATTCGTTCCGGGCCATTGCATTAGGAAGAATAGACTGGACAAGGTAGTGATGGACAAACCAAAGAAGAAAATATAACTTGAAACTATAAATTTAGTAGCTAGTAATCCAGAAGGTCTTACCATAAAACCTTTGGTCAGAGTTGCAATGGACAAACATCCTATTCCTAAAATAAGCATTTCATTGCAACCTGGCCAATGCATTATTTTGTAGAGGAATCCAAGAATCAATACCGACAAGGAAAGATATGCAAAATAATTAAGCAATAGAGCTTGTCGTGGCCTCAATCCTAAAGTGCTTTCCTCGGGAATTTGAAATGCTGCAAGGCATACAAGAACTGCCGTCGTGCCTAAACTTATAATTAACATTGCATCTGCGCCTACCCAATGCATTATTTTGAAAAGCAAACTGAAAATCCACGTTGCAATAATTCCATAGTAGGTTAAATGCAGGATTTTTTGCCCTTGTTCAGTAGTTAAAAAACCACCTATACCGTTTTTTCTTGACATAATAGTAAAATTTAATGTTTGTAAAAGTATAAAAAAAAACTACCCCAGCTTCTCTTTTACAAAATTCTTAAATGCGTCTTTGAATTTACCTTGATTTTCGGGCATATAAAACCACGCTTGGTGGAGTTTGAATTCAGTTTCCAAAACTCCAACCCAAGTTACATAAAGTTCGTCATCTCCACGATCGTAGATGGTTTCAATGAAATTCCAACAAATGAAGGCATAGGCTTCGTATTGCAATCGTTCTTGGTGATTGAAAGCATTCTTATAGTCTGCTGTGCGCTGAAGATCCCTTAAATGCGGATGTTCGATGCCTGTCTTCAAAATATCTAAGTACAACCCATCAAACACGTCGTAGGCGCTCGTGGATTTATCTTTTTTCCAAATGATGATGTACAGTAAGATGGCGCAGGCCGCTAAAATCGTTGATAGTGAATCCACCAACAGCGACCAAAATTCAGTTTGTGTCATACGCTTCGTTTATGGACTGTAAAATTAATCTAAAATATACATCTTCCTTTCCGCGCTTGTACAATTGCTCGTACAAAGCACCAACCAACTCGATTAATCGATCTTTACACAATTCCAAGTGATTTGCTTGACTGAAAACAATCAACTTCATTTCAGTTGGAAAGGTATTATCTAAGGGCGGCAATAAGTAGTTGATCTTTGGTATCAAACATCCCCCGTTCCTTTGGTAAAAATGTATGCGTCGTAAACGGTCGTTCTGGTTTTCTCCAAACTCGGGTTCCTCAGCCTCTACCAATAAAAAAGTGTCTTGTTGCCAACATTTCTCTCGCACAAATCGGAGCATTTCGGAACCGTATCCCTTGCCGCGCAGGTCTCTTTGAACCGCTAAGTAGTCCAACAACACAAAAGGAACCACGGTTAAATCATGCAGTAAGGCAAAACCCACGAATTGGTCCTTTGTTTCAGCGACATAGAGAATCGACGATCCAGAGGTAATCCGTTGCAATATTACCTCGTCAGGGTGCCGCTCATTGGACGGAAATGCTTCATGGTAAAGCTCGAGACACGCAGAATAATCATACTCCTTCGCTTTTCGTATGTTAAGCGATGTTAGGTCAATCATTGATTTCTCTCGTTCCATCATTACGTACCACAAAACGTTGAATATCCGCTATCATAATCCGCACTCGGTGCTTGGTTCACGGAAAGGTTATCAGGATTATACGGATTCGACAAAGCTTCCAAACCTTGATTGAATCCTACATCTTGTCCCTTTTCCATGACATCCAACAGCTCCTCTACCCAATGGTTTCTTGGAACCATCACGGGGTTGGATTCTTTCATCAACGACTGATGCACCGTCATGCCACGCCATTGTTTCAGCCATTCTTGTAAGTTTGATTGAAGCCCTGTAAAACGTTCCATGTCAAAACCGTAGGTAAGAAAGGTGAACGTATCGGTGTAATCCAATGCATGCATCTCCATCAACTGGAGCAATTCTTGCCAACATAGGTCAGCCTCAGGATTGTTTTCCGCCAATCCAATTTTCGCTCGCATCATCGTCCCGAATTCCTCCTCCCACATGGGACCAAACTCACTGAGCATTTGTTTTGCTCGCATAATTGCCATTTCCTCGTTGCTATGCAATAGCGGTAATAAAGATTCCAGCCATCGGGTTAAGTTCCAATGCAATATACTCGGTTGATTTCCAAAAGCATAGCGGCCGTGGCGGTCGATTGAACTGAATACCGTTTTTGGATTGTAGGCGTTCATAAATGCACAAGGACCGTAATCGAAGGTTTCCCCGGAAATAGAAGTGTTGTCGGTATTCATGACTCCGTGAATGAAACCAACGCGCATCCAATGGCAAACCGTATTAATTTGTCGGCGCATGACCTCCATGAACAAATCTTCCACGGGCGACGAGGAACTGCTGATCGACGGATAAAGGCGCTTCAAGGTGTAGTGAAACAAGGCCTCCAAATCCGAAGTTTCGCAAAAATACCGAGCGTACTCGAACGTACCCACCCTTATATGACTTTGCATGACACGTGCCAAAACAGCTCCCGCGTGGACTCTTTCTCGAAGCACCTCGTTGCCCGTTTTGATCACGCATAAACTTCTTGACGTGTCGATTCCAAGCCCATGCATCGCTTCGCTGATAAGGTATTCACGCAACATCGATCGAAAGGTAGCCCGACCGTCTCCTCCTCTCGAATAAGCGGTTCTTCCTGCACCTTTCAATTGAACGTCAAAGCGCTGTCCTTGCGGAGTAATGTGTTCGCCCAGGTGTAGTGCTCGCCCATCCCCTAACATGGTAAAATGGCCGAATTGATGTCCGGCGTACGCTTGAGCGTATGGCAATAAATTTTCAGGAACATTTCCCGAAAGTAGCTCGAGGAATTCTTGAGTAATCACAGAATTTACCCCAAGTGCTTTCATCAAAGCATCGTTCCATAGCACTACCCGAGGATTGAACGACGGTTCAGGTGAGTGCTTCTTAAAAAATGCCTCCGGTAAGGTGAGATACCTGTTGTCCCAATGGAAACTCATGCTATTTTGGAATTATGCGCTACTTGCTTAATGGCTTCGGCCAATTGCTCCACTTGCAGAATGCGAGAAAAGGCTTCAATACCTGATGATTTGCAGGCGATTTGTCCTGTTTGCTGGTGCTCTTCGTATAGGTCGTTCATGGTTTCCAATAGCCGGGCAGCATTTTCAACAATTATCCCCGAATTGGTAGCACGAATCAAATCTTCCTGTAAGGTTTCTGGTGCCTCATAGTTCTCCAATAAATAATGCTTTTCTTTTAGTAATTGTGCCCCTGGGTCGTTGGAAAAACAGAAAATAATTTTACGTTTTAACGCCAAATAATCGTAAATTTTTGTGCCCATAAATGCGTAATAATTGAACAACAACAACGCGTTATGTTCTGATAATCGCTCAAGTAAGCTCTGATTCGATACTTTTGGATGAACCTTAACTACGGCTTTCAGCGAAGGAAAATGCTCGGTGGTACTTTGTCGTATTTCTTCATTGCGGTTGGTTCCATAAAAATGAAGCTCGAATTTCCTTTGGGGGTTGGAAGCCGCCCAATCGTTTAAGGTGGTGAGTACTATTTCGAGCGGATGCCAATCATAAATCGTACCTACAAATGCCATTTGAAATACCTCCGCATTTTGTTTCGAGGCATCCAGGTTTGCAAGTACTTCTTCGTCATAGCCGTTTGGGGCAATGCAAAAAGTACCCATCGGAACTTGTTGGCGTATTTGATGTTCCACAAAGGTGGATACGGTGGAAATCATTGAAGCAGGAACGACTGTTTTTTTTTCGACCAATTGGTTGAATTTAAAGTACAACCCACTTTTCTTTTTCCAAGGGTTCGACCAAGGGTCTCGATAGTCGGCTACCCATGGCACCTCGAAACGCTTTGAAAGTCGCTTAGCATAGTGGAATAAGACAAATGGTTCTCCGGTGGCAATAATGACATCTATCTCATTCTTTTTTAAATAGTTAAATGATGCTTTATAAAGTTCTTGTTTAGTTCCTTTCGGTAAAAAATATTGCATAATCTCGTTCACTCCGCTCAGGAATTTCCGGAGTTTTCGGTAACGTGCGTCACCGTATTTTAAGAACAATCGATTGCTTAGATTGGGGTGATATGGGGTGTAAAGAACCTTACCCCATTCCGTTTCTTCAACTATGACTTTATCGCTATAACCGGGTGCTATATAATCCAAGGCCGAACCGTAGGTGTTTCCCCATTGCCGAGTTACCACCACAGGATCCAAACCGAACTTTCGAAAGTTCTTATACCAATGGAAAGGACGAAGTCCACCTACCGAAACGTAGGGTGGAAAATCGTAGGCAAGGATGAGGACTTTAATCATGGCTTGTTCACTGGAATATTTTTACCATAAATACTTTGTTCGAGGCGTCTCATTTCGCGCTCACGGTTCCCTAATTTCTCAACGCGCTCTTTGGCATTGGTCAAGCATTGTTGCGGATAATACCCTCCAATAACCTCACGAAGTTGATAAGCTAACCCTTCAGGTGTTCTCTGGGTGATTTTTAAACAGGTGTTGTCGAAGAGCTCGGCGTCGTAGGGCAAATCCGATATAATCAAGGGGATTCCTGCTGCCATACATTCTAAAGCGCTGTTGGGTGTTCCGTCACTGATGGGCGTCATCAACACGGCATCTGCGGCTTTATAAGCTTGGAACATCTGGGCTTGATCTAGATAATCCAAGGCATTCCATTTCAAGCCTCTACCTTCCAATGCCGATAGTCCTAATTCAACAAGGCGCCAATAGTCCGAAGGGCAGTTTTTTCCACGAATGCAGAGGAAGTGGATTTTCAAAAGTTCCTGTGAATCCAATTGATTAAGTCCTTCGATTTGAAAGAGGGTGTCGTAAATTGGCGCTACAAAACGCGGAGAAAAAAGTTTAAATCGCTGATCCACTTTCACAGGATACAAAGCCTCGGCTGTTTCAATGGCTCTCACGTCGATACCGGTTCGGATGCAAAGCGAAGTGCAAGCAAATAATCGGCTGACCGCATCTACTTGCTGATTCGAGGTAGAAGTTATATAATGCGCCTTGGCAAAAGACTTTTGAAATAAACGAAAGAGGTAAGCGAAATACATGCGTTTTATCCCTTTTTGTTGCAGAAGGGATGGTAATACCTTCAGGACATCCGATCCACGCGTAGAGATAACGCATTTGCCATGATACTTGCGCAACCAAAGAGCATAAGGAGTGGCAAAAAGTACGTGAACGCAGTCTATGGAAAAACGCTGGGTAAGGTCAAGAAAACGGCGGTATTCTCGCGTATTTCTTAGCGGTTTTCTTATCGAAAAAGGAGCCAAGCAACCTAGAAAAGTGATGTTTTCCTGGGATAGCCAGTGTTGGCATGCTACCGAGGGTTCTTCCGGGCTTTCACAAAGTAAAAACACCGCGTAATTCGATGGTTGATTTGAAAAGAAACGAATCCATTTCTGATTGTGCAAACTGTTGGGGTCGGCAATGAATAAAATGCGGGTTACTGCTGGCTGCTCCATAGATTCCATACATAAAGCGTCCAAAGACGGTGCGTGTGGTCTGCCCTACCTGCTAGATGGTCCTCCCACAACGTACTCACAAAAGTACTATCCATTTCGATAAAAGGATTCGGTTCAAAAATTGTTGCTTTAAAACGGTTTTTCCATTCCTTTTTAATCCATTGCCCAATCGGAATACCGAAGCCTTGTTTTTTACGATGAATGAGTTCCGATGGCATGAATTGCTCGGCTAGTTTCTTCGTTAAAAATTTATTTTCACCCTTTGGCATACGTAAATTATACGGCAATTTCGCAGAAAATTCAAGCAGCGATTTATCGAGAAAGGGCGACCGCAATTCCAATGAATTGGCCATGCTAGCACGATCCGTTTTAACGAGATAGTCGTTCGGAAGACGCGTACGAAGCGAAGCATGAAGTACGGCATCGAAGACCGTATCGGTAATTTCTAACGATTGAAGCATGATTTTCTCGTGCTCTTTTTCCAACGCATGTTGAAGCTGAACATTGTGAAAGAGGCGTCCAAGATGCTCTTGCGTAAAACCCATGCTGCGATGCAACGCCGATGCGAGCACCTTTGGATTCTTACGCATAATCCCTAACCAATAAGCCATCTTATCGTTTTTGGTAAGTCCATGTAAGAAAGATAGCGGGAGTTGAAAGGCTTTGGCGTTATGCCATTGTTGCATTCGTTTACCTTGATTATAGGTCCTATATCCCGCGAATACCTCGTCGCCGCCATCCCCTCCAAGTACCACTTTCACCGAATTTCGGGCAAATTTTGCAAGGTAAAAGGATGGTATTGCTGAAGAATCCGCGAAAGGTTCACCGTATTCCATTAGTATCGAATCCACTGCCGAAAAATCCGAGGGATTGATGACAATTTCGTGGTGTTCGGTTCCTAGTATCCGCGAGACTTCTCTAGCAAAAGGCAGTTCATTGTAGGGTTCATACTCGAATCCTGCACAAAACGTCGGTAGTTTTCGACTATAATTCTTAGCGGCGAAATAGGAAACTAACGAAGAATCGATGCCTCCGCTAAGGAAACAACCAAGAGGAACATCGGAAACCATGGCGTTTTTAACGGCATTCTCCAAAAGGCTTTCGGTTTCCGCTATGCACTCCTTTATGCTTAAGTTAGACTTTACGTTATATGTTAATTCCCAATAGGGCTTGACTTCTAAAGAGTGGTGTCCGATTTCTACAAAATTGGAGGGTGGAACTTTTCGGATTTCTTCAAAAATCGATTGTTCTGATGGGGTGGTCAACTCAGAAAAGTAGTAACCCAAAGCAAAGTGGCTAATATTGCGCGAGAGATTTAACGGCTTAAAGGAGCGCAAGTCTGAACTGAAGGCAATTCCATTACGATAACTAGCGTAGTACAGCGGTTTTTCACCAAAACGGTCACGCGCTAAAAACATTTTGTGTAGCTTCTTGTCGAACAAGGCAAAGGCGAACATGCCTTCGATGTTTTCCAGCGTTTTTTGCATTCCCCAAGTTTCATACGCATGAAGTAGAACCTCAGTATCGCTGGATGAGACAAAGGTGCACCCTTGTTGCTGGAGCATATATTTGAGGTTTCGATAATTGTAAATTTCACCGTTAAAGACCAGCGCTAACGAATCGGATGCATTGGTCATGGGTTGTTTTCCGGCATCGGTAACATCAATGATGCTTAATCGCTTGTGAGCCAATCCGCAGGAAAATTCATGGGTAGTTGAAATCCAAAATCCTTCCTGATCGGGACCTCTAGCGTGAAGGGGAGTTGCCATAGCACGAAGTAACGATTCCTGAACCGCTTGTTCTTGGTTAAATACGAGGCTTCCTACTATTCCGCACATAGCGATTTGTTCCTGTAAAGTTCGAGTAAATTATTTACATACGGCACAATATCAAATTTTTGAGCGCAGGAGGTTGAATACATTGACATGTTGCGGTACAAATCAGGATTATTAATTAATTCAAGTATTTTATCAACGAAGCATTTGACGTTTTCTTCCTCGATTAAAAAACCGTTTTTTCCTTCTTCGATCAGATCTCGGTTGCCCCCTCCGTCAAGTGTGATTACGGGAAGTCCGGCTGCCATGGCTTCGATGATGACTAATCCAAATGGTTCGTGTCTTGCGGTGTGAATGTAAATATCTGATTCTGAGAGGTATATTTCCACATTGTCTACATTACCATGAAAATAACAGATTTTACCTACTTCGTTATTTGCGGCTAGCTTTCTCATAACTTCAAATAATTCTCCATCCCCTAAAAAATGTACTTCAAAATCGAAACCTTGTTTATTTAGTTCCTTGGCTATCTTAATGAGTAATTGCTGATTTTTTTTAGCGACAAATGAGCCGACATTTATCAATTTGATGGGATTAGTGATGCATTTTCGAATTGTTTCTTGCTTGAATTTATTATAATCTATGGGATTCAACATTAATAAGTGACCATGATTTTGTATGTTTTGTTTGAAATAATTTTCTGTTTGTTTGGAAATCGAAATGAATGTTGTTCCTCCGTTTCGAATATACCGTTTCAGTAAATAGGTTCGTTCAAAAGCTTCCGTTATTCTTGCTTTGCTCAATTGACTAAAAATTTGAAACTTCTGTAATTGGTGCATTTTATCATGTCCGTGACTAAACCATATCGTTTTAGGATAAAAACAACTTCTGCTCACCATTTCTGCTTCAAACATGTGAGAATGAATAATATCGGGCTGAAAGGCCTCCAAAAAATTTTGCAAAGCGGCTATTTGAACCCTGTTTTTTCGCCAAAGGGATAGCTGAATGCTTGCAGGAATACAATGAATTAAGGGTAGAATATCCTCAATATCATAAGCGATTTCATTTCGGAAAATTACCAACCGCACTTCAATGCCATTACGTTTTGCCAATTCACGGACGATATCGGTAACCATGCGTTCTGCACCGCCTTTTTTGAGATTGGGTATGATGTGGAGGATTTTCATGAGGCTAACCCTTCTGAATCATTGATTTATAATCTTGGCTTTCTAAACTCACACACTTCACCCCCATTGCTTCACTTTCCTTGGCCACCAAGCCCCATGATTCGTTAAAAGACATGTATAAATTTAGGTCCATAGAGCCTACAAGGGATAAAAATTGTTCCCGGGGCAGATTTATACCATGTTCAACGATTCGATGATTCATGCCCAAATAGTCAAAGATGCTTTTATCAAGCACGTGAACGACAGCATTCTCGATCAATAAGGCGTGTACCACCTGATTGTGCAAGTTTTTATTGAAAGTGTTGGCACCAAACACTCCAATATGGATTTTACTACGATCGAGGTTTAATTTTGTAAGGTTTTGAGGTATGATTGGATCCGGCAACGGTTGGTGATAGGATTCGAAGCCGTAAAGTGTTGAAAAAACCTCTTCCAATCCCTTTTTAACGAAACCAAATCGATGAATCGTTCCATGCTTTCCGAGTTGAATGAGTTTTCCGATGAAATTGCGGTGGGACAGATCGTGCCATTCGCTTATGGTCCCGTGGTAAAGGACCTCAATGGAATGGTTTTCCGCCAATTTTTCGATCCATGTCAAAAAATAAGGTGCAAACCCACTAAACACCATACGCTCGAACTGCTGTTGTTTAAGGTGTTCCAGTAGGCGTTCAACTTGTTTACTGCTGAGCCTGCAATGCGAAAAATATTGAGGTATTCCAATGGCATTCTGCTGAAACAGCCCCATCGTTGCATTCGCTATTCCCAACCAATTTCCTTGGGTTGGTGTTCCATAAAAAGCAATAGTCGACGAATGGTTTCGAATTGCTTCAATGCTTGCGAGCAATTCTTCCAATGCATTCGATGAGATGCCTGGTACTTTATTTCGAAAGTATTTCCGAATCATAGCGTAGGTATTCGTTTCTCGAAGATACTTTTCTTTGGTAGCTTTTGTTCACCATTCGGCTGATTTTTGAAAAAATAATGCGCCGTTCAGAAATCCGTGCCTTTTCTTGAGGGCTTTTAGCTAATAAAAGATCAACCCATAAGGTGTTTTTCACGATAAGACGGTAGATGTAAAATTGAGCTATCGATAGTCGTTTATAGTAGTACAAGATTTCAGAGACGTAAAGTTGGGCTGCCAGATTGGAAAATGTTGAGGTGCTTGCGGCATTAACGTGTTGAATTTGTGTTTCTCCACAAAAAAAATGATGCATCCCTTTTCGCTGAAGGCGATAACACCATTCCATATCTTCCCAATAGAGGAAAAAGTCTTCATCCAGCTTCAATTCAGGCAATACGAACTTTTCTCGTTCCCCCAGCACAACAGCACCACTGGCAAAATCAACCTCATGCGTTTCATAATGCATGCTTTGAGGAGCATAATTTTTCTTGTTTTTGCGGGTTCGAAAAAATTTGATCCAAAGGGGATGTTGGCGAATTATTCGTATTAAATCAGGGAAAATTCTACCAGAACCAATCAGCAGACTTTGGTCGTTTGAAGCGTGAATACGGCAAGTTACCAGCCCGACGTTGTAATTTTGTGATTTTTCGATGTGCGTTTGAATTAAAGCGCTCAAGGTATTAGATGAGATTTCTGTATCGGGATTGAGTAGCATAAAGTATCGTCCCGTAGCTTTATTCAGTCCAAGATTATTCGCCCTTGCGAAGCCCAAATTGTAATCAGCCCTGATCCAATTAACCTCCTTGAAAGAAGCACGCAGTGGTTCCATCTCATCCCATTCAGGACTGTTATCTACCACGATTATTTCCAAGGATAAACTTCCCGCATGAGTGTATATCGACTTTAAACAATTGGCTAATAGTTCTGGAGTGCGGTAATGGACCAATATAACGGATAATTCTATCATGCGTACTTTATACATTTACGCCATCCATTCACTGAAAAATGACGAATTCCGTTGGTAATATATTGGAGTTCTTCAGTGCTTGTTTCCTCTCCCAATGGATACCTTGGTAAAGCCATTCGACTCGTTTCGTGAGCTAAAAAGACATTTCCTGGATGGTTTAGAACAGCCGATTGGAATCCCGACTCCATGGCTAATTGCATGGTTCGGTACGACACGTCCATGAGTCCTCCGTATGGATAGGCAAAATGCTTCACCTCTACCCCAGTTTTTTCTGCCATCTCCTCACGCGAACGAATCATTTCATGCCGAACCTCATCATCGGAAAGACCGGCAAGTGAAACATGATTGACCGTATGGGCCCCAATCGTTACCAACGGGTGAATAGCATATTTTTTTAAGGTGTCCCATGAAGCAGTCAACGATTGAACAGGTCTTTGCCAATCGTCGATTGGAACGGATGTTAACTCGGGTAAAAGGCGATGCAATTCCCTCTGAGGAAGACGGAGTATTTTGTTCCTTAATAGTTCAAAAACCGCCGTTTTTTGCGCTGGTGAGGCCGAAACCAATGTTTCATTACCGAAATAAACGCAATCCTTGTTTTGAATAATTTCCTCCAGGGTAAACCACCACATTAAAGCCGTTTCGTTGGGAAAACAATTGGTTACATACAAGGTAAATGGCACCTCTTCCGCTTCAAAAACCGGTAGACCGTAGGTGAAATTATCCAAGTAACCATCATCGAGGGTGATGCAAATGAATTTATTCCGAGGAGAGGCAGAGGATTGCAATTCCAGCATTAATTGATCCATGGAAATAAACCGATACCCTTGCGCTTTAAAATAGCGGATGCGCTGTTGCAAGGTTGATGGTGTTATGGCGAGCCCCTTGTTGAAGGTGTATTGTTCCCTGTCTTCGAAAGGTAAAATGCGGTGAAGCATAAAGATATGACCCATACCAGCCAACATTGGACGGGAGAGTTTGCCTTTTGTCTTAACAAAAAGACCCAATGTTTTATGGTGCAGCCAATTGTTCATTTAAAATGTATCATTATCTGCTGCTGTAAATTTCATTTTTTCCAACGGGATGATGTTCGAAAAATTAATGCCTCCGATTGCGTGGGTGGCTTCTAGTTTTTGACCAATTTTTTGAAAATAGTTGGCCAAGGGGGTATTGGTACTTCCTTGAAAGCGCAGGTGAGGGATGAACATTTTTGCCGCAAGTTTTTTCAGGTGATCAAGCGTTCTACCCCATTCGCGTTCTTCGGCCATTTGCATATCACCAAGGAGTAAATATTCGCTGTTGAATTTCACCCAGCAATTCAATCCAGCCACTTCTATTAAATAGTTTTTTTCGTAGGTTTTGTAATTGAAAAAGTCGGATGAATGGTCAATGACAGGCACTCCATGCTGTTTACAGGAGCTCGGAAAAGGCTGACCTTTTTTACAATTGGAAAGGATGCGATGCCCACGTTTATAAAACGTATCTTCAGACCAATTAAACCATTTGTGCATGCGATAGAATGAAAGCGTTTTTACGCGAAGCGTGTAAGCCTCTATGGTATCGAAATGAATCCAAGTTAACTTTCGCACAAATCCAGCGTATGAATTATTGTTGGGGAAACCAAAAACCAAATGAATTCCTTGCTCTTTGCATAAATCGTAGGTCTTTTGGGCTAACATAGTGAATAGTCCTTTTCCTTGATGCGCAGTATGCGTCATGGTGTCGCCCGATTGGGCCACCAGATACGTTTGGCCCTTGTAAATCGCGATGCAGGGAAAAACACCGTAAAAGGCAACAGCATCTCCATTGAAATCATAAGCAGTGTACCCAAGATAGCTAATACCCGCAAAATTGGTGTCTAATTTCTGTTGGAAGGCTCTTTCTGTAATTTTTTTTCCAAAAGCGTTCTCGTACAAAGGAACTAAATCTTTGACCGTATTCTTCGTGAGTTGATGGATTTGATAACTCATTGGAATAGTTTTTTGACGCTTCGGTATGGTTTCATTAACCAATTCCCTATCCGATAATCAGGCGTTTCGAGTAGTTGTTTTTTTTGGTAATACATTTTTTCGTAGCATTCGGCCATGAAAACAGCATGTTTTTGATGAACGTACTGTTTTATCTGTTCCAAATTTTGATTCGCTACTTCAAATGTACGCGAGTTTTTTGAGGAGCGTGCTAAAAAAAATATGCCCTCAATCTTGTTAAACTTCCATGGGCTTTGACCAACTCTTATCCAAAATTCCCAATCCTCCAAGCCCAGTTTGCTAAGGAATTCGTCGTAATAACCCACTTTGTCATAAACAGCCTTTCGGATCAATGCAGTAACAGCTAATTGATTCATGATAAGCTGACGATCTATGGAAAAATGGGATTGAATTTTAACATGATTCTCCATGCCAAAGTAGCGTATATCACCGAAAGCTACTCCAACCTCTGCATCACGGAGTACCTCAATACTTCTGGCAATGGAATCTGGATTAATTACATCATCTGCATCCAATGGAACAATACAATCAGCCGTCGATTGCTTGATGGCCGCATTTCGCGCAAGACTCGGCCCTGCATTTTCTTGGTGAAGAATATGAATTTTTTCATTTCTTTCATAATCCTTAAGTTTTTCAATAGAAAATGGATCAGTACTTCCGTCATTCACAATCCAAACATCAAAGTTGGGATATGTTTGATTAAAAATTGAATCAATTGTTTCTTGAATGGTTTCTCCAGCGTTATAGTAGGGAATGATAAAGGAAACAAGGGGATTTGTCATAAGGGATTATTTGTGAATGAAATAAGCAGTCGAATCCATATCAAAATCCTTAAAACCACTATTGAAAGGGAACCCTGTTATTAATGTTGAATGAGAAGCAAGTGCATCATTTTGTACGTCAACGAGTTTTTGATGCCAGTTTTTTGACGATAGCTGAGGAAAGAAATGTTCATGAATAACAAGGTTTAATAGGGTCATGTCTTTGTGATGGTCGTTTGTCGCTTTAAAGATAAGTTTAGACATTTCATGCGTCAGGAAAAACAATAATTCACGCGAACCTCCACAAACCCCCGCATTGTATGCCCATTGATATTGGTAGGTTCTTGCAATTTTGTAATTGCTTTCAATAACATATTGCTCGTATTCCGCTTGAAGCCAGCCTGAGTCTTTGATACGATTCGCATTGTCTCGACCTACATAAAGCGCCATTTTATTCTGAATGAATGGAAATGGATTTTGAGTGATGTAAACATCGTTACTGTCGGTAAAAAACACCTTTTCCAGCCTTGGTAGTTGTTTGAGAAATAAGTGATACAACAGCCAGCGCTCTTCAAAGATTGAATAGTTACCCAATTGGCAGAATCTAAATTGAACGTTATCGTTGGAGTACTGATCGATGAATGTTGGATCGAGTCCATCGTGAAGCACAATTCCTCTGACTCCAATTTTAATGACGGAGTCATACCAAGGCTGAATGTACTTAAATTCGGCAGCATTACGAATCGTTCCTGTTTGTGGATCCACTTTAAGCGTGAAATAACATGTTACGATGACATGCCTTAAATTCCTGTCTTTATCAGTAATTTCTAGCTTTCTTTCTTGGTTTGAATTAAAGGTTAGGTGGTGAACATCTGTTTCCGTTTGTTTAATTTTTCTGATGATTTTTTTTCTTTGTTTCTTCCGTTCGAACGAATTATACATTAAAAGTTCAAAGTCAAGTTTTAAAGACTTTAATACCCGTTTTGCTTTATTTACTATGCGTTTAATCAAAATATTTTTATCCTTTCCAAAATCTCATTTCGAGTGACATGCGCGTTTGATTCTCCATAAAATTATACCCTCCACCGTGGACCAAATAAGGAGAAAATAACATCACTTCATTCTCCTGTGGGTTGGGTCGAATAAGTTCTGGAATCTCATTATTGATTGAAATTACACAAGGAACCGTATAATTGGTGCCATTGAGAATAGCTCCTTGTACAGTTCGTTCAATTTCAGATTCTTTTAACAAGTGGCTTCCGGGTACAAGTCCCAATGAACTTTGCTCAGTACTACCGCAAATAGGCACGTAGATGTTCACCGCATCACGAAGTCGATCAAGCCAAACATCCCGGTGCGGAGGGTTATTGTCTTGGAAATTTTGAGGTCTCACCACACGCACGAAAAAATTATTCATGTCAACATGCTTCGCTTTAGTAGTTACATCCACTCCAATGATTGCAGAAATTCGTTTGTTAACTCGATGAATTTCAACAGGGAATTGACTTACATTCCATCCAGATTGAATTAATTTGGCAACAGTTAAATGTATTTTATCATTCACATACAAATGATAATTTTCGAGTGTAAAACGGTCGTCAATTTTTCCGCCAGCTTCAACAATTTTGTCACTTAGAAGCTGTGTAAGCCCTTCTTTTATTTTACTGAAATCTTCATCACTTAAAAATTTCTCAATGCTAAATCCTTCTTGGTTCCAGGGCGTTCTCTTTATTAAATTTTCATCTTTCTGAAGTAGTACTTCATTTTCGCCAACCAGCGTTTCACCAATTAATTCTAATTCTATCAGCCTACTGCCCAATCTATAATTAACTATCATTTCTCCGTAATTATTCCTTTAGCGATTTGAAGGTAAAGTTCTTCCATTACATGAATGTTCTTGGAGATATTATAATTTTCATTCGTGTAGGAAAATTGTTCGTCAGCGAGCCTCTTCGCTTCCGATGGATGGGACAAAAACCAAAGACTTTTTTCTGCCATTTCGTTGACCGAATTAAACATAGGAAAAAAGGAATGAAATTTTCCGGTATCATTACCGAAATTCCAAAAAAGTTGTGGGAATCCAGCAGTGCTCAAATCAAAACTTACCCAGCCCCCTGGTAAACCATGGTAACCATGGCCCCAAACTAAGTCAAGTTGGTCTTCCACCGCTGATTTTATGATATCATCTTGATGCCCTCTAAATTTGACCTGCTTTTCCAAACGGAGCTGTTCAACATAGCGACTAATACCTTCTTGTACAGGGTCTCCGCTGCCATAAATGTGCAATTCAGCCTCAGGATATTCTTCAACGATCCTTTGAAATGCATACATAAACGGATCCAAAGGCTTCGCGGGTGTTAACCTCGTGAAAATTCCCAATTTCGGAGAAGAGGTATATCGATATTCGTTCTTTTTGAATTGACGCTGAAATGAAAAGTTTAGGTTGTAATAAGTATGTTTAAATAATTTAAAATCAGATAGTTCGTACTTTATTTGATCGTCATGAAACCCCGAAACAAAATGAAATACTTCGGATTTAGGAAAAGCTTCATAATTGCCGGCTACTTGATAGGTTGAATTTTGCACGTGAATAAGCAATTTTTGCTGATGCTCGGCGGAAAGGTAACGTGCAATTTCCTTGTAATTGTATTCACCCATGATCGATATGCAATCAAACTTATTAAAAAACATTTTTATGGGTAACCGTTCATCGGGTAGGGATTTATTGACTAGGCGGTGTTCTATTTTTTGCTTTAGTGTTGGTGTTGTTCGGTGATTAATTTCATGGAGGAAATGTATTTTCGAACCTAATTCCCGATGTTTTGGATAATAATAATCGTTAAAACGATCACTAGTTTCTAAAGGTAAAAGGCACAAGATTTCAACGGAAAAACGATCTTTGTTGAGGGCGCGGTCCAATTCATACGTAAAGCGCTGTGTTCCTGCTTGCCAAAACTCGGATACCACAAAAAGTACGTTAATTTTACTTTCCATCAAAAAAGGCAATAATGTGTTGGCAAATTTCATCAATGTTCCCCGATGTTATTGCGCAATGCACCGGTAATCGCAGTAATCCGTCGGTAAATTTGTCGGCATTTGGCAGATTCCTTCCGTCATGTTGGGATTCAAAAAATGTGCTTTTATGGAGGCTCTGGTAGTGAAAGGCAGGAAAAATGTTTTTTTCACGAAGGTAAACGATTAATGATTTCCTGATGCCTTCATTGGGTAAAACCATGGCGAAAAGATGTCCGTTCTCCGTGGCGAATTTCCCGGGTTTAATGGTTTCTATTGCGCCCTTTTCGGATAAAGAACTCAGTGCCTCATGATATCGTGAAACGATGCTCTTGCGCATGGTTTGAATTTCATCAAGGCATTCTAATTGCGCCATGAGGAAAGCTGCTGTAACATCCGAAGGTAAAAAGGAAGAGCCGACATCCACCCAACCGTATTTATCGACTTCCCCGCGGTAAAATGCCGTTCGGTTAGTCCCTTTTTCCCAAATAATCTCGGCTCTTTGCTCGAGTTTCTTGTCGTTTACGACCAACATTCCTCCTTCTCCACAAATAATATTCTTGGTTTCATGGAATGAAAAGGTCGATACATGCCCAAAACTTCCAAGGGGTTTTCCCAAATAAAAAGAATCTATAGCATGCGCGGCATCTTCGACAAGCAATAATTGGTGTTCCTTGGCAATTTTTGCAATTTCTTCCATATCGCAAGCTGCGCCTCCGTAATGTACCACAACAATTGCCTTTGTTTTAGAAGTAACTAAGGCCCGAATTTCTTGTGGATCTATGTTCGGGTGGTCGGTATAAGAGTCTGCAAATACTGCTTTGACGCCACGGAGGAGGAATGCATTTACCGTACTTACGAAGGTAAAGGATGGAAAAATAACTTCGTCTCCTGGCTTTAAGTCAAGAAGTATTGCGGCCATTTCCAAGGCATCTGTGCAAGATGACGTTAAAAGGCACTTATTGAACCCATAACGATCTTCGAAAAACGATTGACAACGCTTGGTAAAGGGACCGTTTCCTGAAATCCAACGGTTGCCAACGGCTTCTTGAATATAGGTAAGTTCCTTTCCAGAAAGATAGGGACGGTTGAATTCTATCATGGTCTTAATTTTGCGGGAATTCCTGTATATAATCCAGACTCTTGAAGGGATTTAACAATTACAGCTCCTGCGCCAGTTCTTACGTGTTCAAAGGTAGTTACATGGTCCGAAACAAGGGTGCCAATTCCTAGGTGATTGCTTTTTCCAAGGGCACTAAACCCTGCGACCTTGACCCCAGGGGAAAGCACAGCGTGGTCTCCCACATGGCAGTTGTGGGATAGAATACAGCCGTTGTACAGCAGGCAATTCTTTCCAATGAACACGTGTTGATCTAAAATACATCCCGAAAAAAGAATGGTTCCGTCGCTCAATTGTGCACTAGAATCAACGATACAACTTGGATGCACAATTTTCCCGAAAGGAATTAATGGATACCAACGGTTGAAACATTCGGCGCGAAACGCCATGTGTTGGTAACCAATTCCCATAAGAAGGACATCAAATATACCAAGCGCATACAGCTCTTCCACTTGGTTGATTTTACCCAGGACAGGAATACCTCCTTGTCTTGTATCTTTGGGCAGGAAGTCGTCCAAAAATCCAACAACTTCATAGGAATTTGTTTCTATCGCTAAATGTGCAATCTGCTGAGCTAAATCTTGTGCCCCAAGGATGACTAATCGCTTCATGATACTTTCAAATAACGGTTTGCGTTGCTACCCACGTTAAATAATAAATCCAAGATACTAACTTCATGCGTAAATGCACCAAATAATTGATGATATGCTGGATATCCCGAATAATCCATCCATTCTACCTGAATATTATTTTCTTCGAAGAGCTTGATATCTAAATAAGCTCTAGCTGCCGGCCCCGATACGTAATGCGTTCCGTTTAACTTATGCACAGCATCCACCAAGCGTTCATTTTTATTGCCGTTCAGATTTAGGGCCAGCGAATCGATTATTTTGGTTTGAATGCCTAAAATAGCATTTATGGCATGTATAAATTTCAGGTTTATTTCCGATAGTAAATCGGTATCCATACCTAAGTACAATTCTTTGAACTGTTCCTCATACAGGCTAAAATACGGCGCTTTGGTATAGTTTGCTTTGATGGCGTTCCAGTGTTTTACATTCCAATTGTTTTTCGCGGTCCGCGTTGCGTGAATGGTTTGCTCTAGACTTTCTTGCCTCACAGGAATGGTAAGCCACATGGGGCCATTCGAAGTTTTAATGATGTTGCGGTTGCGCCAATCGTTTTTCGTGTATTGAACCACGTCATAAATTACCATGACGTCCACCGATCGAATGAGGTCGAAATAACCTTTCCATGGAATATAATTGGATTGAAGTATTGCCACCTTTTTCATGCTGTTTTCCATGTTAGTTCAGGCCGAACCACTCCATTTATTTTACCTAAAAATCCATGCGTTCTTTCCCTTTCTTTAATTTCAAAACGTATCACCTCGGGAAGGGAAAATAGGGGTTGATATCCTTCGGTATTCACATAGAGATGTATGCTATAACTACCTTCATTGAGCAGATTTTTAGGAAAATAGCAGGTCGCTTGAAAGATGGAGTCATTGGACTTTAAGGTGGCGCCAGAACCAAAGACCACCATCTCATCTTGGTTCAACAGGTCGAAAGCAATCGCTATATTTTGACGATTTTCCGTATCAAAAAACTCAAAATCCAGGGTAATATGATCGTCTATGAAAGGATCAGAAGGCGATAATGCGATTTTTTTAAGATAAACCCCCATGGCTCCTGGTGCAGAAGGGCTATTTTCAAAAATCTGGAAGGTTTTAATAACTTCTGTATTTTGAGCATAATAGGCTTGCACGGTTTCTTCGGCGGAACCCATGAAAGCGACCTTGCCCTGCTCTAACAAAAGCCCTTTATTGCATAATTTTTTTACGGCAGTCATGTTATGGCTTACGAACAAAACCGTTCTGCCCTCCCCTGCTACCTCCTTCATTTTTCCCAAGCATTTACGTTGAAATTCAGCATCACCAACGGCAAGAACTTCATCTATTATGAGAATCTCAGGTTCAAGATGCGCTGCAACAGCGAAGGCCAAACGAACGTACATTCCGGAGGAATATCTCTTGACAGGGGTGTCAATGTACTTTTCAACCCCGGAGAAAGCGACGATTTCATCAAATTTGGAGCGTATTTCCTTTTTGGTCATTCCGAGAATTGCACCGTTTAAGAAAATGTTTTCTCTGCCGGTTAATTCGGGATGAAACCCTGTTCCAACTTCTAGGAGTGAGGCGATTCTCCCATGAATCGCTATGGAACCTCGGGTAGGACTGGTAACTTTCGATAGTATTTTCAAGAGGGTGCTTTTACCCGCACCGTTTCGTCCAATGATCCCCAACACCTCCCCTTGCGCTACGGAAAAATTAATATCCTCAAGAGCCCAAACATACTGCCCTTCTGTACGCTTTGTACGGTCATTCGTCTCCGTAATTTTCTCATACGGATTCTCCTTCCCTCTCAAGCGATACCACAAGCGGTTCAAGTCGTGTGCAAAAGTACCGGTGCTAAGCTCCCCTAATCGATACTCTTTGTATAATCCCTCAATTTTCAGTGCGTCCATACATCAAACGGTATCCATGAATGAACGTTCTACTTTATTGAAGAGCGTTATTCCTATCATTAAACAAAAGACAGATAGACCAAAAGCATAGAGCAATCCAACTACCTCAAAATTACTGATAGAAAACAGGGTAAATCGAAATGTTTCGAAGATGGGAGTTAAAGGATTTAAGGCAATAGCTTCCGCAAGAAATCCTTGCGCAAAATTCAGCGGATACAAAATGGGGGTGGCAAACATGAGCAGTTGAGTAGCAAACGTGAGAACATAGGCGAGGTCGCGGTACTTGGTGGTGACGGAGGAAAAAATTAAGCCGAGACCTAAGCCTAGGAGGGCTAAAATAAGAATGAGTAAAGGGAACAAAAAAACGTAAAAATTCCACTCAGGAGTAAGGCCGTGAAAGCTCCAACGAAATAAAATCACGGATAATAAAAGTAAGATTTGTACACCTAACTTCATTAAATTGGAAAGGATAATCGAGATCGGAAGCACTAATCTAGGGAAATACACTTTGCCGAAAATCCCAGCATTGGCCACAAAAGTATTCGAAGTTTTGGTAAGGCAATCGGAGAAATAATTCCAAAGCGTGATGCCCGATAGATAAAATAAAAAAGGATCACTACCATTGGTGGATATTTTGGCAATCTTCGAGAAAACAACGTAAAACACAACGGTGGTTAAAAGCGGCTGAAGGATTAGCCAAAGCGGTCCTAAAATTGTTTGTTTATACTGTGCAACAAAATCTCTACGAACAAACAACATCACTAGGTCTCTGTAACGCCAAACTTCGCGTAGGTTAAATTTAAACCAACGGTGATTTGGAGTAATTACCTCAGAAATTGTTGACGATCGTTGCTGTGAATTCACGTTCAAATTTACAGTAAATTAATTTTTAACGAATTTTCGTGAATTAAAATAAAGAATTCAATTTTTCCCTTTCGGGAGTTTTACTAATTTTAACCTATGAGGATTATCCTATCACTCCTATTGTTGGAAATTGGCACGTGTTACCATGCTCAAATCAACCAAGAGTTGCTCTTTCCTCATGCAAACCATGTTTCCAATGCGTCAACGGTTAATTTTCAATGGAATAGAAATCCCAATATTCCGAATCAATACCGTTTTCAACTTTCTTTAGATTCCAGTTTTGTCAATGTCCTTGTCGACGATACCACAGCTGCCGGTACGTATTCCGTGGGACCTTTGGGTCCAACAAACACCTGTTATTATTGGAGGGTTAGAGCACTCAATCCTGCCAGTTCTTGGTCTTGGGTTCGGAAATATTATTTTTTCAATCCGAATAATTTAAACGGCTTGGTAACTTGGCTTGATCCGAGTAATGGCGTGAACTTGGCAGGTAACACTATTATTGGGATGACCGACCAAGGGGTGTTCAACAACAATGCTTTTCAAAGTGCCGCTGCGCAACGACCTACTTTTATCCCTTCGGATTCGATCATGAATAATCAAGCTTCCGTGAAATACGACGGCTCGAATGATTTTTTGGAAATGTCCGATAGTCCTTCCCTGGATTTCACGACAGAGTTTACAGCCCATGCTTTGGTTAAGCCAAGTGTCATTGCGGTCAATAAAACCATTTTGGCCAAGTGGGATTATCAGACGCAAGGGTCGTGGGTATGGCAAACGGAATTCGCCACTGCCGATGAATACATGTTCACTCCTTGTTTCACCGTTACCGATCCAGGGGTCCAAAAAGTGATAAGCACCAATGCCGATATGGTTGCGAATAACCCAGCGCTAATGACCTTGACCTACAATGCCAATACCCAAATACGTGCTACTTATCATAAAAATTTTCAATTATTAAGTACCTCTACCGTTGGAGCAATACCGCAATACTTACCGAATTCAACGGCTACCCTAAAAGTTGGTAAATACGGGGGAACGGCAACGCGATATTACCAAGGAGATATTACCGAGGTTTTGCTTTTCAATCATGCGCAAAGCGATTCAATGCGAAACCTCGTCGATGCCTATTTGCGGTTCAAATATTGTCCTCCAGTAAATTTAGGTCCCGATACCCTGATTTCATCCACGGTGAATTGCGGCAATATCCAATTGAAACCTAGTTATAGGTTTTCTTCATATCTATGGTCAACGGGTTCAACAGCCTCGCGTATTTTCGTCCAACAACCGGGAAAATATTGGGTAACCGTTACGGATTTTATGGGGGTTGTATCTAGGGACACCATTGAAGTAAAGCCTCCTTATAGCTTTAATATTCCTTCCTCCAGTGTTTTATGCCAAGGTCAAAGCATGGTTTGGACGACTAATTTTCCCACCAATTCTTTTTCGTTTTTGTGGCAGAACGGAAGCACATCTCCAAGTATGACCATCTCTCAGCCCGGTTCCTACTTTGTTAAAGTAACCGATAACAACGGCTGTTTCGTCCGTTCCGATACGCTAGTTGTTACCCTCGATACCTACCCTACCACCGCATTCATTGGCGCCGACACTTCGTTGTGTATTGGCAATGTACTAGGCCTACAGGTTGGGGCTAATTCGACGGCTCAATACCTCTGGAGCGATGGTTCGACCAATCCGACCTATACCGTCTCCAATGCGGGTACTTATAACGTTTCCCTCAATTCCACGAACATCAACGGCTGTCAAGCCCAGGATACCATTTCCATAACCGTGGCAGGTTACGCACCGCAAGTGACTTTAAACCTTCCGCAAGGCGTTTGCACCAATGCACCTATACAAATCTCGTGTAATGCATCGGTACCGGCGCCGGGTTCGGTGCAAAGCAGCCAATGGTCGTTCTCCAATGGAACCAATTTGTCCGGAAATTCCATCCAGTTCAATGTTCCCAGCGCAGGGATTTTACTATGTACCCTTACGGTAACAGCCCTAGATAATTGCGCAACTACCCTACCCCTGTCGTTAAATGTCAACCTCCCACCTATCCTCGGAATTTCGCATGCAGGAAGCTGTTCCAATGCGCCGGTTACCTTTCAAGCAATGGATTCATTGGGTTCTAACTTGGTTGCTTTTCAATGGAATTTTAACCAAGGCGCAGGAAACGACACCCTGGCTTCGCCAAGTTTTATATACCATGCCGCGGGAAATGTGAATGCACAGCTTGTTGCGGGAAATTCGAACGGTTGTTCGGATACGCTATCGTACCAATTGTCCTTGTTCCCAGCACCGAACGCCTCATTCTCCACATCCAACCTATGCGAACAAAGCAATCTTCCATGGTCGAATAACTCCACTTCGAACGATACTTCTTCCTTGGTGGCTTATTCATGGAATTTTGGAGATGGAAACATTTCAACGTTGGCGACACCTTCTCACGCATTTGCACAGGAAGGCACTTACCTCGTAGCCTTGGTGTGTACTGCCGGCAATTCGTGTTCTGACACCTTAATACAAAGCTTGAATATCTTGCCTAAACCTGATTTAACGTGGGTCGTTGGTCCTTCTTGCCGCAATAATGTTACGGTTTTCGAAAGCCAAACCACCATTCCGAGCGGTACCGTGGACTCAACTTCATGGTTAGTAAACCTTCAATTTCCCTTCCATGGCACCTCGGGGTCCTACGTTTTCACCACCTTTGGAATTCAATACCTTCACTTACACACCGTTTCCGATCTTGGATGCCCGCGAGACACCCTTATTTTGGTAGATGTTCAACCCGGAGTCAGCAGCGCATTTAATTTTGAACCCATCAGTGTATTGGCAGGCGACACCGTAACGCTAACTTCTCAATCCTCGGGACAAAACGGTCAAAGTTGGTGGGTAAATCAACAGTTCATTGGAAATCAATCATCCGCTCAATTGGTGGTTGGAGATTCTTTGGAAGGTCAAACCTTGCAAGCGAGCCTGATCGTAGAAAATGCCTTAGGGTGCACCGATACAGCTCATTTAGCCATTCAAGTCAATGAACGCACTTTAGAAATTGAGGTGAAACAGGTATTTTATAGTGAAATCAACGGATTGCACCAAGTTGGTGCCGAATTGGTCAATTTAGGTACCGTTCCGATTAGTCGAGCGCAGCTGTACCTTTCGCTGACGGGCCAGGAATTGCTATCCTCCTATGTTAGCGATACCATTCTTCCGGGCAACAGTTTTTACTACGTGTTTCCGTCCGCACCAAATTTCTCCTCCTTAAATCAAAATGAGACGGGCGATTTTTACTGCGTTACAGCGGATTTGGAGCCTTTTTATACGCAAAAAGAGTTGGATTTAACCAATAATCAACATTGTGCAGTTTTGGAAGATCAGTCCTACGAATTAAGTGCCCCCTACCCGAATCCCGCAAATGATCAATCGAATATGACGCTGGTCGTTAACGAAACAACCACCCTGAGCCTTGAGGTTATCAATACCCTTGGACAAAAAATCACTCGGTTATGGAATGATCAAGTGTTCGAACCCGGAACGTACATTATATCCCTCGACATGACGGCATGGGCATCGGGCATTTATTTTATCGATTGCCATAACGGGGAAGATGCAAAAATTTACAGAATTCTTAAATCCGCTGAATAGTTTGGTATAATATTCGATATTTGCAGTGTAAAAACAACTATGAAACCATCTTTATTCTTATTATTCTTCTTCTTTTTGGTGTCTACCCATCATTCCTTTGGACAACAGGAAACGAAATCCGACAAAATCTTGAATAAGCTTTCTAAAAAAATTAAAGGCTTGAAGTCGTTCTACATCGAGTATTCGGCAAGTATTAAAAATGAAGACTTGGGACAAAACGATACCTACACAGGTAAAGGATGGGTCAAAAACAACAAGTATTTTGCCACCTACGGCGACAATACACTGATCAGCAATGGACTAAAAAATTGGACCATTGTTGGAAAGGACAAAGAGGTATATGAAAGCGACAATACCGACGATGAAGAAAGCATTAACCCCAAAAAACTGATGACCCTTTGGGACAGTGGATTCAAAAACAAGTACATTAAATCCGATGTCATTGGAAAGGAAACCGTGGACGTGATTGACTTATATCCCAAAAAACCGGAGAAATCGAATTACACCAGCATTACCGTTTACATAGCCAAAACGGCAAACGAATTGAAAAAAGCGGTAATGAAGTCGAGTGATGGTACCGTGATGACCTATACGGTGTCGAAATTCACGTCCAATCC
>CANMUN010000010.1 GCA_947500875.1 Flavobacteriales bacterium
CCGAACGCATTAGTGCTAACGGCTACTGGAGTGGATGTTACCGCGAACAACAACGGAAGCATTGACCTTACAGTTGAAGGAGGTGTTCCTGCTTACCTTATTGCTTGGTCCAACGGGGCGGTAACGGAAGATCAAAACAACTTGGCTGCGGGTACCTACGATGTAACGGTTTTTGATGCCAACGGTTGTACGGCTAACGCACAAGTGGTATTGGTGGACAACAGCGTGAGCGGAATCGAAGAGCAAAACGGCGCAGCGTTGAACGTATATCCGAACCCTAGCAATGGAACAAGCCAAGTGACTTGGAACGGAAATATGACGGAAATGAGCGTTGTAGATCAAAACGGACGCGAGATCGTTCGAGAAAATATTGAAGGAACCAACACCTTCGGCCTACAAGGATTAAGTGTTGGAACGTATTTTGTGAGATTGGCGAATGCCGAAGGAATTGCAGGAACACAACGCATCGTGGTACTGTAATAACGTTAGGTTTAGGGTTAGAAAAAGGGGTGGCAACGGCTATCCCTTTTTCTTTTGCATTAAAAAATGTTGAATTTCTCCGAACAAAAGGTGGGATTTTTGAACGTATTCATAGCCTTCTTTCGCATAAAAATCTAATGCAATCTCTCGGGCATGAAGGATGATTGTCTTGTTACCATTTTTCCATGCAAGTTCTTCCAAATGATGCATTATCGCCCTTCCAATACCCTTTCCTTGAAAGCCCTTCGAAACCGCCATGAAACGAATCTGCGCCGTGGTTTCATCCACGGAGTCCAAGCGTCCCACCCCTACCGTATATCCGTCCAAATAAGCGGCTCGGTGCACGGCAAGGTGCTCTAGATGGTCTTTTTCTGAACCAGGCACTTGATTCCATGGTTGCCTTAATTCACGGTAACGCACTTGGTAATAGGCTTCCCATTCTTGGGGGGTTTGGGGGCATCTTATTTCCATTGAAAAGCAATTTGTGAGACACGACGGGTTAAGGTGGATCCCTGAAGCTCCTCACGCACCAGGTTTTGAGCCTCTGGATGGGAAAACACTTCGTTCATGGCTTTTATTCTACCCATTGGAACGCGGCGCACCCGGGTCTGCTTTTCCAACTCCTCCGCGTTCATATGAACCACTTGAGATTGCAGAAGCAAGAACAGTTCCTGTCGATGTTCTACCCTTCGAACATTTTCATTGAAGCGAGGGTCTTGGGCGGTATCGGGTATCCCTAAAATTTCGCACAATTGGGTAAATTGTTGCTGCGTTCCGATGGCAAAAACAACGGATTTTCCATCATTGGTAGTAAAAACCTCCCCATAAGGAGCAATGTTAGGATGTAGGCTGCCGATAGGCTTTGGAATAAAACCGTTCATCAGATACGCTGAGGCTTGGTTGGCTAGGCTGCAAATGGCCGCATCGTACAAGGAAACGCTTACCGTACCCCCCTCTCCCGTTTGGTGGCGTTTCAAGAGGGCTAGTAAAACCGCTTCTTTCAATTGGTGGGCGGCCAGCACATCGATGAGTGCGAGGGGCATCTTTAAGCCTTGGGTATTGGGTTCGCCGTTCATGGACATAAAGCCCGTTTCGGCCTGAAGAATGAGATCGTAAGCTACCCGATCGGAATCGTCACCAAACCCGGAAATTTTAGCAACGATAAGGCTTGGGTTGAGCGCACGCAAATCGTGATCGGTCAGTTGAAATTTTGGATAATCCTTTGGCTTAAAATTCATGATTACCACATCGGATTGCCTTAAAAGCTCGTTCAACGCTGAACGATCCTCATTGTTCAGAAGATCTAAGCATCGGATTGTTTTCTTGAAATTAATGCTGGAATAATAACTCGTTACCTCGGCATCTTCTCCCGGAATCCTCCAAGATCGGGTGCTGTCTTGATGCATGGGGTGTTCGACCTTTATGACTTCGGCGCCTAATTCCGCTAAAAAAGTGGCAACCGAGGGGCCGGCAAGTACGGTCGATAAATCAAGGACCTTTAAATGTTGTAGCATGGGTCAAATTTAGGCATTATCCATCCATAAAAATGCGGAAAACGATACGGTTATTGGGTTAAAAACGCTAAATTCGCACAAAAATAAAACGATGGTATTCGACTTAGATATGATTCAAAGGGTGTACAGCCAATACCCGAAGCGCATTGCAGCGGCGAGAGCCGTAATGAACAAGCCCCTAACGTTATCTGAAAAGATTTTATATGCTCACTTGTGGGATGGCGAGGCACAAAGCGCCTTCGAACGAGGCAAGTCTTATGTGGATTTCGCTCCGGACCGAGTAGCAATGCAAGATGCCACTGCGCAAATGGCGTTGTTGCAATTCATGCAAGCTGGAAAAAAGCGGGTAGCTGTTCCTTCTACCGTGCATGCGGATCACTTGATTCAGGCACGTGTCGGCGCGAGCAAGGACTTGCAAGATTCGTTGAACCAAAACAACGAAGTATTTAATTTCTTGGCCTCTATTTCGAATAAATACGGCATTGGATTTTGGAAACCGGGTGCAGGAATTATCCATCAAGTTGTTCTAGAAAACTATGCATTTCCGGGCGGCTTAATGATCGGTACGGATTCTCATACCGTAAATGCAGGAGGATTGGGAATGATTGCCATCGGTGTTGGAGGTGCGGACGCTGTCGATGTTATGGCAGGCATGGCGTGGGAGCTTAAATTCCCGAAACTGATTGGGGTGCGCTTGACGGGTAAACTCAACGGTTGGACTTCTGCCAAGGATGTTATTCTTAAGGTTGCCGATATCTTAACAGTTAAAGGAGGAACCGGCTACATTGTTGAGTATTTCGGTGAAGGTGCCAAGTCTTTATCTTGCACTGGAAAAGGAACGATTTGCAACATGGGTGCTGAAATTGGAGCCACTACCTCGACGTTTGGTTACGATGAATCCATGCGCCGGTATTTGAACGCAACAGGCCGCAAGGACGTAGTTGCAGCAGCGGATGCCATTGCCGAGCATTTGACCGGAGACCCAGAAGTGTATGCTAATCCCAAAGACTATTTTGACCAATTGATTGAAATCAACCTCTCAGAATTGGAGCCTCATATTAACGGTCCTTTCACTCCGGACCGCGGCACTCCGGTATCGAAAATGCGGCAAGAAGCAGTGGAAAATGGATGGCCAACGAAGGTAGAATGGGGATTGATTGGTTCATGCACCAATTCCTCTTATGAGGATTTAGCCCGAGCTGCATCCATTGTGCAACAAGCCGTTTCCCACGGAGTTGTTCCCAAGGCTGAATTTGGAATTAATCCCGGGTCGGAGCAAGTTCGATACACTGCCGAACGCGATGGTATCTTATCCGATTTCGAGAAAATGGGGACCAAAATTTTCACCAACGCTTGCGGACCGTGCATTGGTCAGTGGGACCGCGCTGGGGCAGAAAAACAGGAGAAAAATACGATTGTGCATTCGTTCAACCGAAATTTTTCGAAGCGAGCGGATGGTAATCCCAATACGCATGCGTTTGTTACGAGCCCAGAAATGGTAGCAGCTCTTGCGATTTCAGGTGATTTAGGTTTTAACCCCATCACCGATTCATTGATCGGTAGCGATGGAACTGCCTTTAAATTAAATCCTCCGACGGGCGATGAATTACCGCAACGCGGATTTGCTGTTGAGAACAACGGATACCAAGCTCCCGCAGCGGATGGAAGTGCCATTGAAATATTGGTTGCTCCCGACTCGCAACGCCTGCAATTATTGGATAATTTTCCGGAATGGAATTGCAACAACATCCAAGGAGCTCGCTTATTGATTAAAGTGAAAGGCAAATGCACCACGGACCACATTTCGATGGCAGGTCCATGGTTGAAGTACCGAGGACACTTGGACAACATTTCCAACAACTTATTGATTGGAGCAGAGAATGCCTTCAACGGTAAAGCCAATGAGGTTAAAAACCAATTAACCGGTGCTTACGGTGAAGTTCCTGCGGTTCAACGGGCCTACAAAGCGGCGGGTGTTGCGTCAATTGTTGTTGGCGACCATAATTACGGAGAAGGCTCTTCTCGCGAGCACGCAGCGATGCAACCGCGCCATTTAGGCGTCAGTGCGGTAATCGTTAAGAGCTTTGCGCGAATCCATGAAACGAACCTTAAAAAGCAAGGCATGTTGGCGCTTACGTTCTCGAACGAAGGAGACTATGATAAAATCCAAGAAAACGATACGTTCGACTTTTTGGATTTAACAACCTTTGCTCCTGAAAAGCCGCTCACATTGCGCATTCAGCACGAAAACGGTTCCCACGATGATATCGTTCTCAACCACACGTATAACCAGTCGCAAATTGAGTGGTTTAAGGCGGGATCGGCCTTGAATTTGATTAAGCGCACGGAGCAATAACTCCAGCGAACGGAATAAAAAAAGGGGGAAGCATGCTTCCCCCTTTTTCGTTTCTTTAAACCGTTGTTAGAACTTAACGGATAAGCCCGCCTGTAGAAGACCTCCTCCGAAGGCTCCAAGCTCAACATGGGCACCGATGTTTTGTGTGAAATACACCTTTGCACCCACGGCAATTCTAAAGGCTACGGGAATAAGTGCTCCATTCAATTGAGAATCCGTTATGCTTGTATTCGTTGGGTTGGTTTCACTTGCACGGTTCACGTTTTTATACCCTCCAGCGAAAGAACTGTACATATCCACTTTCTCGGATTGAACGAAGTGGTAATTCAAACGAAACATGGCACGCAATTTTTTTGCGCTGTATTTGGTTGTATAGGTTGTGTAAAGATAATCACCGTTCCCATCTTGCATAGCATTACCGTTAGCATCGTAAACATAATCATCAAATTTGTAGGAGAAACCCGATACCTCATAGTTAATATCTGCTCCAACGCCCACTTTGTCGCTCATCATGTATTCGAAACGACCTCCGTAAGAAAGCATGCTGCCCACTACTTGGTAATCTTGAACGTTTATGTCTTCTCCATCGTACTGGTTATACAGCAAGGAATTTGCCCAGTTGGGAACCCCGATGTATGGATCGATAGTAATTGAACCTTGCCCCAATTGAGCAAAAGTGAAGGTGCTTAGAGCAGCAAAGCCCAAGCTTAGTAAAACTTTTTTCATAATATAGATTTTAAAATTCAAAGTAAAATTAGTAAAAATCGAGTCCCTTGAACGATTTAGTTATTTCCTGCACGGAATTTATCCGTAGAGGCTCTTTCAAATACTTCGAGGCAACTACCGCTGCGAGAATGATGCGGTGGTCTTTAAACGAGTTGATAATATCCCCTTGATACTGCATTCCTCCATGAATTATTAAACCATTTCCCTCGGTTCGATGGACTACTCCAAGAACGTCCAACAATGCTCTCGTGGAAGCTAACCGATCGGATTCTTTACTTGCCAATCGATGAATTCCCTCTAATCGGCTTTCGCCGTTCGCAGAGGCGGCAAGCACCGAAAGCACGGGAAATAAATCCGGGGCGTCGGTGAGGTTCACTTGAAAATTCTTTTGTTCCATTTTCGCCACGTTAATTCCATCCGGTTCCATTTGTACGGATGCACCGTAATTCCTAAGAACATCCAACACCAATTCATCGGCCTGTAATGAATTCAGGAACAAACCTTTTACGCGAACTCGACCCGACATTGCTCCCATGCACAGTAGGTTAGCCGCGCCGCTCCAATCGCCTTGAATATGCACGTTTCCCCCACGAATTCCTGCAGAATTTAGGGTGCATATATTTTCGCTTAACGACGCCTCCACCCCTCGATTTCTAAGGCATTGTAAGGTGAATTCCAGATATGGCTTACTCACCGGATTTTCCAAAAACACCTCATATTTCCCTTTCGCTGAGGCCATGGCTATTAAGGCTCCCGAGGCAGTTTGCGAGGTCATAGATGCATCCAATGTTGTGTTTACGCTGAAATCCCTATCTTTCCGCAATACCAATGGCCATGCTCCTTCGGATGAAATTTGATGGATGCCCAGGGCCATAAAATCCCGAGCGAGGCCCTGTAAATTGCGGTCGAGCAAGGTGCCTGAAGCATGAAGAATTAACTCTTCGCTGAACAAAAAACCAACGGATATGATTGACCGCAATAAAAAACCCGATTCTCCAAGGTGCAGTTCGATACGTTCAAATTTTTCCTTCATTTTAGGAGGGGTAATTATCCATTGCCAATCGGAGCGGTCTACCGTACAACCCAGTGTTTCAATCACCCTTTGAGCGTGCTGTGCATCGTCGGGGATTTGAGCTAAATTACCCACTAGTACCGATTCTTCACTGGAACATGCGGCCAAGAGCAATTCGCGCTGAAGGTGGCTTTTAGCAACAGGAGCCACAAAATCTTGAACAAGTTTATTAGGATTGATGAGAACCATGATCGTTTTTCTTCGTTAGAATACGCGATTGGGTTTCTATAGACTCTTGATGTATGAGGGTAAAAAGCTCTTTGGCAAATTCCGGTGATATTTCCATTTCTCCTGCCATTTGAAGAAATTTAGTTAAGGATTCTTCCCATTGAGAGGTTTGGAATATCGCGAGTTGGTGGGTGTTTTTATAATGACCAATGGCCTCAGAAATTACCATTCGTTTCGAGATCAACCGTATCAATTGCTCGTCCAGCACGGAAAGCTCTGCTCTAAGGCCGCGAAGCTCTTCTTTATCCAATTCTATCCTGCTACGGTATTTAAGCCCGGATAAAAGCGCCTTTAACCCTTTCGGAGTTATTTGCTGCTGCGCATCGGTCCATGCATTTTCAGGATCGTTGTGCACTTCAACCATTAAACCGTCGAACTTCAGGTCAATGGCCATTTGTGCTACCATGGGAACATTTTCCGCTTTTCCAGTAATATGTGAGGGATCGCATATAACTTCCATGTGTGGAAATGCCTGACGCAAGGCAATAGGTAGTTGCCAATTGGGAAGGTTTCGATAACGTTGTTTATCGTAGGTTGAAAAGCCGCGATGCACGGCAATAATATCTTTTATACCTGCTTTGTACAAACGTTCTATTCCCCCTATCCAAAGTTTAACATCCGGATTCGTTGGGTTTTTTATAAGCACAGTCGTCGGGGTTCCTTGTAAGGCATCCGCCAATTCCTGCACCGAAAAAGGATTAGACGTGGACCTGGCGCCAATCCATACTTTATCAAAACCTGCCTTGAGTACTGCTTCAACATGGGCGGTGCTTGCTACCTCAGTTATTGGAGAAAAACCAAATTCTTCGCATGCTTCTTTAAGCCAAATCAAGCCTTCGGTACCTGCACCTTCAAAAGCTCCCGGTTGGGTCCGGGGTTTCCAAATTCCTGCACGAAAGGCATACAATTCCATCCCTGAAAGGGATTCCGCAATTTGCCTTACTTGGTCTGGCGTCTCTGCGCTACAAGGCCCTGCAATTATTTTGAGGTGCTTGTCGAGCATGTATTATTTAGCAAAATTGACCGAACGTTTTTCACGAATTACGGTTACTTTAACCTGTCCAGGGTAGGTCATTTCAGTTTGAATTCGTTGAGAAATGGTAAAGGATAATTCATCAGCTTTTTCATCGCTCACTTTCTCGGCTTCGACCAACACCCGAAGTTCTCGTCCTGCTTGAATAGCATAGGCGCTACCAACCCCCTCATACGACAAGGCGAGGTTCTCCAATTCTTTGATTCGTTTGATGTAAGCCTCGACAATTTCACGTCTCGCCCCGGGACGAGCTCCAGAAATGGCGTCACATACTTGCACAATCGGGGATATCAAGGTTTTCATTTCAATTTCATCGTGGTGGGCACCGATGGCATTGACCACTTCCGCTTTTTCTCCGTATTTCTCGGCCAACTTCATTCCTAAAATAGCATGCGGCAATTCGGGCTCATCGTCGGGAACTTTACCGATGTCGTGGAGTAATCCAGCTCTTTTGGCGAGTTTAACGTTCAAACCAAGCTCTGCGGCCATTATCGCGCATAGGTTTGCAACCTCCCGCGAGTGTTGGAGCAAGTTTTGCCCATAGGAAGAGCGGTATTTCATGCGTCCAACCATTCGCATCAGTTCAGGGTGAAGGCCATGAATACCTAAATCGATGCAGGTTCTCCTACCAATTTCATTGATTTCTTCTTGCAATTGTTTTTTAGTCTTTGCTACGACCTCCTCGATTCTCGCAGGGTGAATTCTTCCATCGGATACGAGTTGATGCAAGGACAAGCGTGCGATTTCACGTCGAACCGGATCAAAACAGGAAAGAATGATGGCTTCGGGAGTATCATCTACAATGATTTCTACCCCTGTTGCCGCTTCGATGGCTCGAATGTTGCGGCCTTCACGCCCAATAATCCGCCCTTTTACCTCATCGGACTCGATGTTGAAAACGGTCACAGCATTTTCCACGGCTTGTTCGGTGGCTACGCGCTGAATGGTTTGAATGACAATTCTTCGAGCCTCTTTGTTGGCATTCAATTTAGCTTCCTCAGCAATTTCTTTGATTTGCGCCATGGCTCCAGTTCTTGCTTCATCTACCAAGGCCTCCATCATTGTTTTCTTCGCCTCTTCAGCAGACATTCCACTGATTTTAGAGAGTTCTGCAACGCGTTTCTGCTGCAGTTTTTCAAGTTCTACATTGCGGTTCGCAATGGCTTGATTTCTTTGTTCTGTTTCTTCTTTAAGACGCTCTAATTCTTTCTCTTTTCGGTTGGCTTCTTCCAGTTTTTGATTGAGTGAATTCTCCTTTCCACGGATGCGATCTTCGTTGGACTGCATCTTTCGTTCCCGGTCTTTAATATTGCTTTCGTGCTCTTCTTTGAGCTTAAGAAAGTTTTCTTTGGCTTGAAGCATTTTTTCTTTCTTGATGCGTTCAGCCTCCTCGGTGGCTTCCGCCAACTTCTTTTTTACAGAATTACCGGATAATACATTCAGTGCTGCATAGGCACCACCTCCACCAATTGCTAATCCTAAAATAATCGATACAACATCCATTTCATTGCCTTTTTTAAGTTCATAAAAGCGCAGGAAAGGTTATTGAAATTAGAGGTTCGAAATCTCTTTTTCGAGGCTTTCGAGTTTGCGTTCAACTTGATTAAATTCGCCTTGATGATTTTGATTGGACTTCAAAATCAACTGCAACGATGCCATAGCCATAAGATCTTGCAGGTCGTTCACTGCGTATTGTTTCTTAAGGGAATTTATGGCATCATTCAAGGTTTTAGAAGCGTCGAGAACTCGCTCTTGTTCTGTTTCCAGAACCGAGATTGGATACGTTCTTCCTGCAATTTCTAACTTCAATGAAACCTTAGGCATGTTTATCTTTTAACTGTTGAATGCAAAATTCTATTTCATTAACCAATGCATCAATTTCTTCTTCCCGTCTTTGGAATAATTCGGGCTGAGTTTCCATGATGACCTGCTGGTTTGTAGGTTGGGCATTTTGGATTGCATTGAGTTGTCGCGTCAATTCAGCGTTCTGCAATTTCACCTGCTCCAAAGCCTCAGACGCCTTATTCAAGTCCGTTTTCAGAGCCGAAACCCTTTCTCTTTCTTGAATTAAACTCGACTTCAAATCCATAAAAACCGCATGGATTCGATCGATTTGAGCCTCTATTTTTGATGGCATTTCCACAAACTTTGTACAAATGTAATAAAGGAAGTGGGATTAGCGTACTCGGTGAAAAAAAATTGCGCAATCAGCTTTTCTTTTCGGCGATAAAACACGGTTTGGTATAATTTGGAGCAAGCTCATTTAATGCATCCGCTTTTCCTGCTAACCAACGCGTCCAAGTCAGGTCGACATGGCCGAGTGCGGAGGGTGCAATGACCTCATCTACAACGCAGCCAGGACCTCCCAAATAATCGTACAGTTGCCTCCCTGCACTGCCAACGATAACGGTTGAATGATCCAATTTGCCTTGAAACTTCTCCAGATCTACCGCCTGGTCATCAATCCACACCGTATTCTCGGATTGAATTCTCAGAAAAACCTCAGAACTTCTCGCATGAAAAGCCGCTGCAAAAGTGGAGGGACCGTGTTTTTGCCGTGCAAGAGATATGATGCTTTCCAATGAAGAAATTCCAAAAACGGGAAGGCTCAATCCCATGGCTAACCCCTTAACCGTTGCCATTCCAATGCGCAGTCCGGTGTACGATCCAGGGCCTTTAGTAACTGAAATTGCCTCGAGTTGATTCGCTGTTATTTTAGCTGTTTCAAGTACTTTTTGAATGTAAAGTGTCAATCGCTCTCCGTGAATGTATTGCTCTGAATTGGATTCTTCCAGGGCAATGAGCTGTCCTTGATTGGAAAGGGCTACTGAACAAATTTGCGTTGAAGTCTCGATGTGCAGGATCATTCCTTGACTTCCATTTTGAAACCAACCCCGTGAATGTTTAAAATGCTGATGTTCGGATCGGGTCTCAGGTATTTTCTGAGCTTGGTGATAAAAACGTCGAGGCTTCGTCCTACAAAGTAATCGTCTTGACCCCAAACCGTGTTTAAGATTACTTCCCGGGGCAGGACTTGATTTTGAAATTTAAACAAGAGTTTCAGAATTTGCACTTCCTTTTTCGTGAGACCTGTTTCTACTTCGTTTTGCCGTAACTTAAGGTTTTCCGTATCGAGTTGAAACGAACCAATTGTTAGGATTTTCTCTTCGGGTTCTTCGGTTTGTATATTCACTCTTTTCAGCAAAGACCGCACCCTCAAGCTCAATTCTTCGGCGGCAAATGGCTTGGTTAAATAATCATCCCCACCGGCATTGAATCCTTCAATTTTATCTTCCGTCATCGCTTTTGCGGACAAAAAAAGAATGGGAATATCTTTGTTGATGCTGCGAATGTCCTTAGCCAGGGTAAAACCGTCTTTTTTTGGCATCATGACGTCGAAAATGCACAGATGATAAGCGTGTTCGCTGAAGCGTTTTAAGGCATCTAAGCCATCGGTTGCTAAGGATACACGAAATCCTTCGAGACGCAACTGGTCTGCAATTACAAATCCGAGGTTGATGTCGTCTTCCGCCAATAAAATTGAGATTTCCATAGATTTGAAGCGTTGATTAAAACTCCTTTAGAAAAGCCAAGAGCTTTGGTTTCCCAAAGCCCTTGACTAATCAACCTAACCTACTACTGCTACAAAGGTAATGTGAAATTCGTAGCAACGTTACATTTGTTCTTCTTTTTTTTCCTAAAAAAATGTTAATATTATTTATCTGCCCTAAAAGTGAAAGTATGGCCAATAATTTCATTAACTTCGAAGCAGATGAAACGTATTTTAATCGTTGACGACGAGCCAGACATTCGAGAGTTGTTAAATTACAACCTTTCAAAAGCAGGTTTCGAATGCGATCTTGCTGAAAACGGTCTCGTTGCTCTTGAAAAAATAAAAACCAACAAGCCTTCCTTGGTTCTATTGGATGTAATGATGCCGGGAATGGATGGGATTCAAACCTGTGAAGCCATTCGGGAAGACAAAAGCTGCAACGACATTATCATTGCTTTTTTAACGGCAAGGTCGGAAGACTACAGCCAAATTGCTGGGCTTCAAGCAGGAAGCGACGATTACATCGCTAAGCCTATTAAACCCGCTGTTTTACTCTCCAGAATTCAAGCATTACTTCGCAGGAAAGATCCCGATTTCAACGCCTCAAACGCGAGCAGCATTTCGAGGCTTTCGGTGGATAAAGAAAAACACATCGTTAACCTCGATGGAAACATCTTACAATTGCCTCGAAAGGAATTTGAATTGCTGGCACTTTTAATATCTAAGCCCAATACGGTATTTCATAGGGAGCAAATATTAACCTCCGTTTGGGGTACCGACGTCGTGGTAGGAGATCGGACTATTGATGTGCACATTCGAAAAATCCGTGAGAAAATCGGTGAGGGATGGATACACACCATTAAAGGCGTTGGCTATAAATTGACCCTGCAATGAACATGAGTAAACAAGTGCTTTTAGGACTACTATGCTGGATGTTCAGCAACAGCATTTTTGGGCAAATACTGGATTTGGAAAGAACGCTGGTTCAATGGGACTCCATTAGGGGAACATGGTTGATGGAATCTGCCCGAGCACTTTCCCAAAATCAGGTTCTACCGGATAGAACGTTTGCCGAAGATTTCACTCCCTACGAAATGATGTCCATGGTTCCAATGGAAACGCGCAACGCGCTTCAAGAAATTTCCCACGAACGTCCATCATCCAACCCAATAGAAAATACCTTAATTTCTCTAGTAGACGCTACCCTCTGTTCCTCTTTGCAAGGAAGGAGTTTTGGTGATCCGCACATGGTAACCTTTGACCGCAGCTCTTATTCCTTTCAAACCGTGGGAGAATTTGTGTTGACGAAGGCTTCAGGGCGCTTTGAGGTTCAAACAAGGCAGAAGCCGCAACGCGACGACTTCTCGTTAAATACCGCGGTGGCGATTCAGCTCTACGGCGATCGTTTGTGCTATTACGCGGAAGATGTACCGGACGGTTCAAACTTGCCCCTGTGGCTTAATGGAAAGCCTTTGCAATTGAGGGGGAGAACCTATTATTTACCTCATGGCGGAACCGTTCGACTCGTAGGCAGAAACTACATCATCGCAGGCCCAATGGGAGAACGCATTATCCTCGATATACGTGGTGGGCAGACCGGTTTCATCAATGTGACTTTCGAAATACCCCGTTGCCATAACTCGGCACTGACAGGTTTGTTGGGGAATGGAAACGGAATATCGTTCGATGAATTCGAAATCAACCGTCAAAACAACTCCAATTCCATGGATGGATTTATTGGAATGAATGCTCCAGAATTTGCGTCCATCACCGAAGACCTTGAGCAGCGATATCAACATCAACTGATCAAAGATTTTGCGGAAGTACATCGGGTAAAACCCGACAGCAGTTTGTTTGACTACCGCCCCGGATTAACCACCGATTTTTACACGGACCGGTCTTTTCCTCGGCTTATTCGCACCTTTTCTTCCATCCCCAATAACCGCCGTGATGCGGCCCGAAACCGTTGCCGAGAACAAGGAGTTTCGGAGGATGAACTGAACGGGTGTATTTTTGATTCTTTTTATTTGGATTTAACCCCAAATCCGATTCCGAATCCACCCCTTGCTACCGAAGGTGTTATCATGGATCGAATGCGACATCCGTTGATCAATACCAACACCATCGCGCCTGATAAAAATCCCAATGTGACTCCCCAACCCAAACCTCAAGCCTCACCTGAAGAAAACAGTCCGGGTTCTAACGCCCCTGATAAGGAACCAGCGGAGCCAAAACCCCAGTTCCATGTTCCCGATTTTAAACCTTCGAAAAACGAACAACCCATGTCCCAACCGGTTAAGCCCGTAACGCCCAAACCCGTTGATAAAGCTCCGGCTCCGGTCAACCCGGCTCCTGTAAAACCCGGCAAAGGCAAAAACTGATGCGGAGTTGTTTCATTTTCTTTTGCTTAATCTCCCTGAGTTTAAATGCGCAAAACCCCAAGCTGGTGGTAGGAATTGTAGTAGATCAAATGTGCTATGACTACCTGGAGCGTTTCGACGGCAATTTTGGAACAGGAGGATTTCAACGATTTCTACAGAAAGGCCTCAATTGCAGAAATGCCACCTATAACTATGTGCCAACCTATACGGGTCCTGGTCATGCATCCATTTACACAGGAACCACCCCTTCCAATCACGGAATTGTAGCGAACGACTGGTACGATCGAAAGCAAAAAAAATCGGTCAATTGTGTCCTAGATACCGCGGTCAAAACCATTGGATCCTTGTCCCGTTTTGGTATGGCATCACCGCGTTTTTTAGAAACTACGACGGTTTCCGATCAATTGAAACTGACCTACCCTCAAGCAAAAGTCATTTCGCTTTCGATTAAAGACCGCAGTGCGATACTTCCGGGAGGGCATCTTTCGGATGGCTCGTATTGGTTTGATTTTCAAACCGGAACTTTTATCACAAGCAGCTACTACCAAGAAAGTCTGCCTTCCTGGTTGCAGGACTTTAACACCGATCATTCCGCCAACACATATTTATCGGATTGGGACTTGTTATACCCTGCAGAACGCTATTCAAGAACCCTCGATAATTCCCCCTATGAACGCAGTCTTTCTGGAAAAAAGACGCCCGTATTCCCCTACACCAAAGAGGAAATTGGAACAGGTAACTATTCTCAATTTGTTGTAACGCCTTTCGCCAATACTCAATTAACCGATTTGGCTCAATGCGCTATTGTGTCGGAGCACTTAGGCAAGCGAAATGCCACCGATTTGCTGTGCATCAGCTATTCTTCGACGGATATTGCAGGACATGAATTCGGTCCATACTCCTTAGAAATAGAGGATATGTACCTCCGTTTGAACCTTGAATTAGAGCGTCTTTTTCAAACCCTAGACCGCGAAGTTGGAAAGAAAAACTATGTAGTTTTCCTCACGGCAGATCATGCAGTGGTTCCTGTTCCTCAGCAATTGGTCGATGCAAAACTACCGGGAGGGTATTTAAACGTAGATTCCATCGTTGCTGCATTAAACCAAGAATGGACGGTCAAATATGGAGAACCATTGATCAGCAAATGCAAGAATTTAAACCTCTATTTTAAACGGGACAGGGTCGATGCACTTGGTCTTTCGCTCAACGGATTACAGGAAGAAGCGGCTAAGTGGATGCGCAGCCACCCCTTGGTACGCACTGCGGTAAGTGCTGACCAACTGCAGGAAGGAGGTGCATTTGGCACTTGGGAGAACATGTTGGCTCGAGGGTACACCAAAGAACGGAGCGGCGATGTACTCTTCATGCTTAAACCGGGATTGATTAGCGGATCCGAGGACAGCGATGAGGCCCATCGCGGAACGACGCACGGAACCGCCTATAATTACGACACCCATGTTCCATTGCTCTGGTACGGCGCTAGAATACAACGAGGCAATGTATATCGACCAATAGCGATAACGGACATCGCGGCAAGTTTGGTTTATTTCTTGGAATTGCAGCGACCGGCAAGCATGACAGGAGAGCCCATTTATGAGTTATGGCATAAGTAAGAAACGATCCACCGCTTGTTGAATTCGTTTAGCAAGGTGGAGGTATTCTCCGGCTTGAAATGATTGCCCTGTAAGCCGTTCATACAAGCCAATGTATCTTTGAGAAACCAACGCCACCATTTCATCATCCATGACTGGCATGGTTTGTCCTTCTAAGCCTTGAAACCCCTGCTCAATCAACCACTGGCGGACGAATTCCTTCGACAATTGCTGTTGTGGTTCGCCTTTACCTTGGCGGTCCTCGTATCCATCAAGGTAGAAATAACGGGAAGAGTCGGGAGTATGAATTTCATCCATGAGTAAAACCTTCCCCTCATACAATCCAAATTCATATTTGGTATCCACGAGAATCAAGCCTTGTGCAGCCGCCATTTCGGTGCCACGTTGAAACAGTTTTCGGGTGTACTCTTCCATTTGCAGGTAAACTTGCTCCGACACGAGGTTTTTGCGTAAAATTTCCTCGCGGGAAATGTCTTCGTCGTGTCCTTCGTCGGCTTTAACTGCGGGCGTAATGATGGGTTCAGGAAAGCGATCGTTTTCCCTCATTCCTTCGGGTAAGGCAACACCGCACAGGGTACGTTCACCTGAAGCATAGGTTCTTGCGGCATGGCCCGAAAGATATCCCCGTATCACCATTTCAACACGAATGGGCTCGCACGCGATTCCTACGGTTACATTCGGATCTGGAGAAGCCAAAAACCAATTGGGAACGATGTCGGACGTTTGACTCAGAAAATAAGCCGCTATTTGATTCAATACCTGCCCTTTGTAGGGAATTGACCGCGGTAAAATGTGGTCGAAGGCACTGATCCTATCGGAAGCAACCATGACCATTCGGCCGTCTTCCAGGGAATAGACGTCCCTTACTTTTCCCCGATAAAAAGCAGTTTGACCTTTAAACTTAAATTCCTTGATTTCCATGGTCTTCTTTGAATTTTTTATCCAACGCTTCGTTTTGTTCGAAGGCGGAAATGATTTTCGCAATGATTTTATGACGAATGATATCGCTATGGCCCATTTCCACGACACCGATACCTTCAATATCCCTCAATATTCGAGTAGCATACGTTAAACCGGAGCGTTGCTTCCGAGGTAAGTCCACCTGCGACATATCCCCTGTTATAACGAACTTGGCCGTCATGCCCATGCGGGTTAGGAACATTTTCATTTGCATGATCGTTGTATTCTGGGCCTCGTCCAAAATCACGAATGCTTTATCTAAGGTTCGTCCCCGCATGAAAGCCAATGGAGCGATTTCAATTACACCGTATTGGATCATTTCCACCAAGCGTTCCGGTGGTATCATGTCCCGAAGTGCATCGTACAGGGGCATCAAGTAAGGATCCAGCTTTTCTTTGAGGTCGCCAGGCAGGAAACCCAAATTCTCTCCCGCTTCTACCGCAGGGCGGGTTAGTACAATTCGTTTAACCTCTTTATTCTTCAATGCTTGGACCGCCAAGGCAACTGCGGTGTAGGTCTTCCCGGTACCTGCGGGACCAATGCAAAAGACCATATCGTTTTTTCGGATGGCTTCGACCAACTTTTTTTGGTTGACGGTACGGGCTTTAATTTTCACTCCACCGTTTCCATGGACCAGCGTTTCAGAACCGTCGTCATCGTTGAGCAATTTCTCCCCCTCATGGAGCATAAGGTTGTCAATGTTGTTTTCGGTCAATTGGTTAAATTTCTCAAAATGGCGCACCATTAAACCGAGTTTCATTTCGAAATAATCAATCAACTCCTCTTCCCCTTTGACCACGACTCGATGCCCACGGGCTGTAATCGATAGCTTCGGAAAAAAAGACTTGATGTGTTTTAGGTTTTGATTGTTTACCCCAAAAAAAGCGGCTGCGTTGACACTTGTAAGCTCGATATTCCGGGTACCTAAATCCAATTAAGTGCAATTAAAAATGACGAATTGATGGAAAAAATTTAATTTTGGTAAAATTAGAAAATAACTCAAACATTGCGTTCTTAAATAATGCAAATCATTACACTTACTTCCGACCTTGGTTTAAAAGATTACTATGTAGCGAGTGTAAAGGCGCGTTTACTTCAAGAGCTTCCCAGTGCGCATTGCATAGACATTAGCCATCACATCAAACCCTTTGACAGCATCGAAGCCGCTTTTCAGTTACGGAGTTGTTTTCATCAATTCCCGTCGGGGACGGTGCATTTGATAGGAGTTGATTGCGAGCCCTATCTCCCCTACAAATTGCAACCCGGACAACCGGAAAACTCGCTCATCTATCCGTGCATCATGGAATTTCAGGGACAATTTGTTATTTGTTCGGATAACGGTTTCATTGGCGCCTTTCTGGGCATCGATGTGCCCAATGCATTGTACCGCTACAAGAACATAGAGCAGTATCCTGAACAATGGAATTTTATGCTGAAAAATTGTTTTATTGGGCTTGCAAAAAACGTCGTGGCAAAAAAACCGATGACTGAATTTTGTGAGCCGGTTACCAAATTTAAGCGTGCCTTTACTCCTATTCCACAAATAGAGCATAACCTCATCATTGGAAACGTAATTTATATTGATACCTTTGGGAACATCATTACCAACATCTTAAAATCCGATTTTGAGCGCTTTGGTTTAGATGTGCCCTTTACCATAAGTTATCAAAAGCGCAACGATGATATTGATACCATCTCCAAAGCATATAACGATGTTCCAATGGGCGATCGTGTAGCTATTTTCAACGAGGATCAGCGTCTTGAAATCGCGATCAATCGCGGCGCTAATGCGGGAAGTGGTGGGGCGAACAAACTGTTTGGTGTACGATTAGGCGAATCGGTAAGGGTAACGTTTTTTCCGAGAGGTTCTGTTCAAAAACTAAGTTCGCTTTTATGATGTATCGCATTGTACGCTTGCAGTTTCAGCCAGAACATTGTTCGTCTTTTCTCGCGGCATTTGACGAAAGAAGAGTGCGGGTGGTAGGATTTCCGGGCTGTCATTCGTTAAAATTACTCCATGACGCAGAAAACCCCTGTGTTTTTTACACCTTCAGCTGTTGGGAGAATGCTGAGGCGCTTGAAAAGTATCGCGGATCGGAGGTTTTCCAATCGCTTTGGAGCCTTATTAAACCGTGGTTTTCTGAAAAAGCTAAAGCATGGTCCATGAACCCGATTTACGAGGGGGAAAATATACCCGGCGAAATACAAGAACTCTTTTTCAACCGATAATTACGTTAATTTTACCGAATAAAAGAATCGCATGTTTGCCCTATATTTAAAAGAGGTACGTAGTTTTTTAAACTCCATCGTTGGATACGTGTTTTTGGTCATTTTTCTGCTATCGTGTTGGTTATTCAATTGGATGTTAGATTCTGCCATGAACCTCATGGACCGCGGACAAGCGGATTTAACTCCGTTTTTCAATTCTGCACCTTACGTATTCTTGATTTTGATTCCTGCAATAACGATGCGGTCCATTGCAGAAGAGCGGCGAACGGGCACCATAGAGCTTTTATTTACAAGGCCTATTAGCGATTTAGGTATATTGCTTGCAAAATTTTTCGCTGGGATAACCCTAATGACCTTGTCCGTTTTACCTACGGTCGTTTACTTTGTGTCGTTATATTATTTAGGAAAGCCAACAGGAAACATTGATGTTGGAGCCTCCATTACTTCCTATTTGGGGTTGCTGTTGCTGGGTTCATCCTTTGTGGCCATCGGTATTTTTTCCTCCTCGTTAACCTCCAGTCAAATCGTTTCCTTCATCATTGCCATCGCCCTGTGTTATTTTTTTTATGACGGATTATCCCTGCTCGGCACCTATGCACAATTCGGAAATTTGGACATCTATCTACAGTACCTCACCCTGAATTTTCATTACGATTCCATTAAGAAAGGGGTCGTTGATGCCTCGGACATCGTATTCAATCTTTCGTTCATTGTTCTTTTCTTGAGCGCTTCTTTATTCACATTAAAAACCTTAAAAAAATAAAGCATGTTTAAGCGGAAAGGTTTATTCAATGGGGGTTATTTTGCTGGAATTATTACGGTGTTAATCTTATTGAACGTCATTTTCTCGTTGTTGCATTTCAAGCTGGACTTAACAGCAGATCAACGTTTTTCGTTAGCCAGGGGCACCCAAGCCTTTCTTAAAAAAACCAAAAATCAAGAAAGCAGAATCAGTTTAAAAATTTATTTAGAAGGCGATTTACCTGCCGAAATTCAAGGGTTTAGAAATGCTATCGAGGACAAGTTAAAGGATTTTAAATCCCTGGCCGGCAATCGCATTGAATACGAATTCGTCAACCCGAACGAAGGTCACGCCTCGAAAAAAGAAGAGTACTTTTTTCTAAAGGGTCTTTTCAATAAAGGAATTTTACCTACCAAAGTCGTTTATGTGAAAAACGGCATTCAGTCGCAGTTAGTGCTTTGGGCTGGAGCGGAAATTTCATGTTCTGCCAACGGCGTTATTAAGGAATCCTACCTTCAATTTTTACCCGGAACCCCGAACGGCGACCCCCTTGAACTGAACCGCATTAATCCCATTATTGAAAACGCCCTCAACAACTTGGAATATAATTTACTCTCCGCAATGCGTAAAATCAGCCAATCTGAGAAAAAACGCATCGCTTTTCTTCAAGGACATGGAGAATTAAAGGAACAAGAAACGATTAACGCACGTGCGGTACTCAGTCCTTATTTTTACCTAACCACATTAACCTTAGGTTCCGAAGCGTCCTATCAGGAACTGAACGACCTGGACGGAATCATCGTTGCGAATCCTACCCAGCCATTTTCGGACCTCGACCTTTATTTTCTTGATCAATTCGTCATGAACGGAGGACGTTTAATGGTATTCATGAATACCCTTCATCACCAAGAAGATTCCTTGGGTAAAAACTACTTTGACCACACCCTTCGAAAGAACATCAAACTGGATAGAATGATGTTTGACTACGGCATTCGAATGCACGAAAACTACGTGTTTGATCGGGTTTGCGGCTACCGCAAAGTTCAACTCAAAAACACGAGCAGTTTAAGTTGGCCTTATTACGTGTTAAGTTCTCCTTCCCTACATCCCATAACGCGAAACATTGACCCCGTTTACTTGCCTTATCCCAACGAACTGCAATTGATTGAACGGCCTGGTGTGAGATTGAGTAAAATTCTTACCACCTCGAGCAATGCCAACCGCTCGGGTATTGCTCCTCAAATCAGCTTGATGGATTTTCAAGTGTTTGGAGAAAATCCTTTGTTCATCGAAAACCCGGATGACCCCATTAATAAGATAACGCTTGCGGCTATGGCTGAGGGTGAAATACCTTCGTACTTCTCAAACCGTGAACTGGCGGATGAAAACAGTCGGTCGATAGAGAGCGTTGCAGAAATGCGAAAAGTTCCGAAAAAATTCAGGATCAAGAAGGTAAAGAGTTCCAACGATGCCAAGGTCTTTGTAGTGGGAAATGGAACGTTTCTAGCCAATGAATACGATTCGGTTTTTCAAGGGGGAAGTTATCAATACCGCCCCTATCCCGCTTTCCCTTTTAACGCATTGAAATACAGCAAAATACCTGATATCAATGGCCGACCCTTGATCTATGGAAATCAGGAGTTCATTCAAAATTTAGTGGATTACATGCTGGGAGACAACAGCGTTTTAGATATCCGAAGCCGTCAAATCGAACTTCGTCAATTGGACCAACGGAAAATGATGGACGAAGGGAATTTCATTCGTTATATTAACCTCTTGATTCCATTCTTACTCATCGCTTTGTTAGGAGGGGTCATTTTCTTCCTACGTAAAAAGAAATATCAGTAGCTATGAAAAAATACCAACCTTGGATCGGGATTGCTTTTTTAATAGGAGTTATTGGAGTTTTGGCTTGGACCGCTTCCGTACTTCTCAAGAAGCGCGGAGCCTCCGATGCGGGTTCTTTTGATTTCGCTATTGAGGACACCACCAAGGTTACGAGCATTGAAATCAGGGACGCTTTTGGAAAGAAAATATCCCTGATCAAACAAGGACAAAATTGGGTGGATGATCGGGGGCAATGCGTCTCAGCGCCGAACGTTTCCTTTATTCTAGAGGCGGCCAAACTGATTGAGTTCAAGGGATACCTTCCTGAGAAGTCGAAAAAGAACTTTGTTAATTTGATGACAACCCAACACATCATGGTCAAGTTTTTTGTGGACGGTGAATGGGATAAAACGTGGTACATCGGTCCCCCAGCTCAGGACCATTATGGTCAAATTATGTTACTGGAATCTGCGGAAGATGGCCTCAGCCAAGAGCCTGTAATGATGCGAATTCGTGGATTAAATGGAATCATCAGCCCCCGATTTTTTTCGGATCGAAAGAAATGGATGTGTACTTCGCTTTTTGCCCACACACCAGAACAAATACGTAGCGTTGAAGTACGGAATTATGAAAAACCCGATTTGAGTTTTAAGGTCCTCTATTCCGGTAAACGTTTTGAGGTTACCTCGAATGGGAAACCTCTGTTGGCATTGGATACCTCCAATGTTTATCGCTACTTACAAGAATTCCGAAACGTGCATTTCAATTCGGCGAATTTAGAACTGAATCAGCAACAATGCGACTCCGTGAAGCGCAGCCCTAAGTACGCGACACTTCGAGTTAAAACAGATAAGGGAACATTAAAAACCCTGCATTTATACCGGATTAAAGCAACGGATTTACAGCGCAACGAAATGGGAGAAATGGTTCCGTGGGATATGAACATGTTATGGGCCGAGCTGGAAAATGGAGCATTGGTGAAATGCCAGTATTTTGTCTTCAACCCTTTGCTTATGGGACATATTTATTTTCCTGCAATCGTAGAGCCTTCCCGCAATCCTGGGGAAAGAAAGTAAATAATACCTCAGATTTATCAAAGTATTGTTATCTTTGTAATCAGATCAAAAAAGTATGAATTTCGTTACCTCCAGCACTACGCTACTCCACCATTTGCAGAGCATTTCGGGTGCCCTAAGCACCAATACTAAGCTTCCTATTTTAGACAACTTTTTATTTAAAGTAGAAGGGCAAAAATTAACCGTTATTGCAACGGATTTGGAAACCACGATGATTACGCATCTTGAGGTTCAATCCGAGGGCGATGGTGCAATTGCGATACCGGCTAAATTGCTGCTTGAGGTGCTCAAAAATCTACCCGATCAGCCCTGTGCTTTTCGCGTAAGCATGGATACGTTTGCGGTAGAAATCGGTTACGACAACGGGAAATCGAAAATGATCGGATTTAACAGCAACGAATTCCCTAAATTACCCTCTGCGGATTACAGCAGTTCCATCGAGGTTTCGGGAGAATTATTGTCCAGCGCGATTGCAAAAACCCTTTTTGCGGTAGGTACGGACGAAATGCGCCCTACCATGACCGGGGTGCTTTGTGAATTTTCTCCCGAGAACATCACGTTTGTTGCTACGGATGCGCACAAATTGGTAAGGTACCGTCGTACGGACATCTCAACGACCTCAAGTTCTTCGTTCATTCTTCCGAAAAAACCCCTCAACCTGCTCAAGGGAAATATTCGCGGTGAAGAGCAAGTACGGATTGAATACAATGAGTCAAACGCCACGTTTAGTTTCAACGATATTACCTTGGTTTGCCGGTTAATTGACGGTAAATACCCTAATTATGAGGCGGTAATCCCTAAAGAAAATCCGAACGTTTTGACGGTTGAACGCAGTCAGTTTCATAATTCCTTGCGTCGTGTAGCCATTTTTTCCAACAAAACTACGCACCAAGTGCTGCTCAAAATGGCAGGAGCGGAGCTTCAACTTTCGGCAGAAGATATGGACTTTTCGAACGAGGCCAATGAGCGCCTTACGTGTAACTACAACGGCATGGACATGGAAATCGCCTTCAACGCAAGGCCCTTGGTTGAGATGCTTTCGATTTTAGAAACGGAATCGATTCAATTGTCGATGAGCGAACCTTCACGTGCAGGTTTGATCACTCCATTTGAAAATAAAAACAGCCACGAGCACATCCTGATGTTGGTGATGCCAGTAATGTTAACGCGTTAATTTTAACGGTGCTTCAAAAGCGGAATATTCGTTCCCTTTCCTCGGACGAACTTAGCGTCCATTTAAGCGAGGAAGGATTCCCAAAATTTCGTGTCAAACAAATAATCCATTGGCTTTGGAATAACAACTCCTCCGACTTTTCATCGATGCATAACCTGGGTGAAGCGTTAGTGAAGCATTTGGAGGAATCATTTTACATAGACAAACTCGGTACAAAATATACTCAAATAAGCAGGGACAAAACCATTAAATGCGGATTTTCGACGAATGAGGGTCATGTCATTGAAGGGGTATTGATTCCCACTGCTACTCGCATGACAGCCTGCATTTCCTCTCAAGTTGGCTGCAGCCTTTCGTGTTTATTCTGTGCCACAGGAAAATTAAAGCTGTTAAAAAACTTGAGCCCGGGAGAAATTGTTGATCAAGTAGTACTGTTAGAACAGCTGGCCCAAGAACATTATCAGCAGGGATTAAGCAACATCGTTTTAATGGGAATGGGTGAACCTCTACTTAACTACAACAACGTCTTGACAGCGGTTTCCATATTGACGGATCCGAACCGATATGGAATAAGCCCCAAAAGGATTACCTTATCCACCGCCGGAATTTCCAAAATGATACGAAAACTGGGCGATGATCAAGTCCGTTTTAATTTAGCGCTTTCGCTTCATGCGGCTGACGATGAAAAGCGGAGTGAAGTTATGGAAATCAATCGATCCAACGACCTCGACTCCTTATCCGAAGCCTTACAATACTTCCACGAAAAAACTCAAACGCGGGTGACTTTTGAGTACATCTTGTTCAAAGATTTTAACGATTCGTTGGAAGACGCCTCAAAACTGGCGGCTTTTGCACGATGCGTTCCTTGTAAGATTAACCTAATCGAATATAATCCGATCGGTGATGGTAAATTCCAGCGTGCTGAGGTGTATAAAACCGAGGCATTCAAAACGTTTTTAGAAGAGCGAAACCTGATTGTTAATGTGCGGCGTAGCCGAGGAAAAGATATTGATGCTGCTTGCGGTCAATTGGCGAATAAAATCCGCTAAACTAGAACCACTGTTTCAAAGCCTCATACGTCCGTAACTTCACAACGTCACCGCTGAATTTGCAACTTTCCTCGTAGGCTAATAAATAGCGTTGAATTAACTCCGTGTTGGAGGCTGGTTCAAAGTATTTTCTTTCCGGTGCAACTTCCAACTGTTTTAAATACTGATGAATTTGTTCCTCATCAAACACCAGTCCTTTGACACTTGGGTTGATATAAAAGAGCACCCCGTAAGGGTTTTCTTGTTGGGTGAAAAGGGAACTATGATGTTCATCCATTCGTGCCAAAATAAAAATTTGAGGAAGGTCGATTCCATGGATTGGAACATCCAGCCAATTGGCAATGATTGAATAAATCAATCCAATAATTAAGGGATTACCTTTTTTATCCTCAAGGACTTGAGCAATGTTCAGATGGCTCACGTTGCGGTCGAACCCTTCTGAGCAATGAAATCCATGCACTTTGAAAAAAACATGGTTTAACACCTTTACCTGTTCAAAAGCGGTTTGGTAATCGTTCAGCTCCAACCACACATCCTTTCTAAGCTGCTCCATTTGCTCAAGCACCTTCGCCTCATTCAAATGCGGATTATGAATTTTTGAGAGCGAAATAATGGCTTGAAGCAAATCTTTTTCGTGAGAATCCTTCCATAATTTCAATTCATTGCGAACGGCCTCTAAACGAATGGTTTCCGAAATATCAGCGGCACGAAAGCGCTGCAATTCACTCAATTCTCCCTTAGAAATCACCTCATCAAGGTGTTCGAGCATGTCCGTTCCTTCTAAACGTATGACTTGAGAAACCACCAAATAAATTCGCTCGTCGGGATCTTCCAGGAGCGCCACTAGGGCTTTACGCTTTTTGTAAGAATTTTGCACCTAACAAATTTATGCGGGCAAATGGTTAAAAAAGTTGCTTGAAAAAATGTTTATCAAAGTGAAAATGTTAATTGACGTGTAACCTTCCTCTCCTATCTCCGTTGAAGTTACCATATCCAAACAAATCTTGCTACAGGTTGATGGAGATTGGGGGCTCTGAGCCCCCTTTTTAATATCTTTGAACCATGAAATATTTTCTACTATTGCTCTCGAGTGCATTTCTTTTTAGCTGTAAGGTAAAAAAAATGCAACCTTACAATCCAACAGACCACAACGGTGATGTTTTCATTGGCATGATCCACGTATCTGAAGAAGGCTGTCCATTTTACATTGAAATATCGGAAGCTTTAAACCCTGGTAAAGCCATTGACTTTCGAAAGGTATATCCGGTTAATTTGAAGGACAGCATGAAGAAAAAAGGGCTTAAAGTATCTTTCAACTATACCTTATCGAAGGCTATGAATCCGGAAGGATGTACCGCAGATGCGGTGGTTCAGATCGAACAAATTCAGGTTATTCCATAGCGCTTATAAAGTCCATAACTAAAAAGCAAAGGGCTTTTCCAAGCGTCCGGTCTTCTTGGGCATTGGTAGGAGCGCCTTCGCACAGATGTAAATAAGCGATGGGCCTTTTATTTAGGGACAATAACGCTTCACGCACTTGATTCAAGGTAAAACCGGAAGGGCTTTGAGCGGAAGACGGCATGTTTTCGATGCAATCCACATCGATATCAAGTCCTGCTGGCTCATCCGAAGTCAAAAGTTTCAAAAAGTCTTCTTTTAAGGACTTTCCTTGCAGGTAATCGGTTAATGGAACGAAATGAACATCATGATCCTTCACAAAAGCTCTTATGTACTCGTTCATGGCGTACACGTCAATGCCTAGGGCGCTATACCTTTTCAAGGTCCCTTCAAGGATCGCCGTTGAAAAAGCATTTCCTGAATGCCTCCTGCTTGGGTTTCGGCAATCGAAATGAGCGTCAAGGTTAACATTGTGCGTGACCTTTCTGCACGAGCTTGCCCATCGCAACAAAGGCAAGGCGTTGTTATGCCCTCCACCAATGACAATGGGAATTTGATGGGGTTCTAGGAACTCCGTCAGTACGTTCTCGACCAAAGTGTCCAGTTCTTCGACCATGAGGCCGGCAAGCTCAATGTCTTGTGGGAAAACACCGGTAAATGCAATGTTACCCAAAACATCAAAAGATTGATTCGAATTAGGTAGCGCAAGGAAAAACGATAAGAATGCCGCAAAAGCATTTTCGGATCCTGGTCTTCCATAGTTGGCAAAAGGGCCAATACACTCGCTAATTCCAAGTATTACAAAACGAGGGCTTACGGTTTTTTGGTTTAAGAAATCAACGTTTCTGTATTCTCCTTTCCTTCCTTTAACTCCGGAATTTCTAAGAACTTCATTTTTCCGAACGAATTCAAAATGATTATTGATGGATTTCATATTGTTTTAGGGCATGAATGATGGAACTTGGAATTCTCATAGGCTTGAGGTTTACTTCGTCGGTAAATACCAAAACCGTTGAGGCGGTGGTGGTAATTTGATCCGCCAGGTTCATAAATACATACTCAAAGGTCACAGAACACGAACTTACGCCAACGAGTTGGGTGATAAGAAAGAACTGTTCATCATAACGCAGCGGTCTTTTATACGTAATTTGCAATGATGTTACGGGCAGTAAAACACCTTCACCTTCCATTTCCCGGTAGGAAATACCCAAAGAACGCAGTGCTTCCACCCTTCCTAATTCAAGAAAAACAGGATAATTTCCATAATAACAAAAGCCCATCTGATCGGTTTCACTATAGCGAATTCTCAGTTCAATCTGATGTGAAAAATTATATTTCATTCCTGTTCTAATTTATTTGGCAAATTACTGCAAATTATTTTACATTTGCCTCCCCGTTTTTATACCCTTGTTCGGGTCGGATAAACGGGGATGAGTTAATAAAAAAAAGATGAAAAACAAGAGCCTTTTGAGTTTTTTTTTCACTTTTTTTTAATCAACTTTGCTTCAAGTTCATAATATACGTTTAACGCCTAGTTAATTTATTATGAATTTGATAATGAGTTCGTTAGTTAATTGTATTTTTTTGTTTCTTCTATGTCAACACTACATACTACGGTTTGGGAATCTTGTTTAACAGTTATCCGAGATAACATCTCTTCTCAAGCATTCAAAGTATGGTTTGAACCCATAGTTCCTACAAAACTTGAAAACAACGTTCTTACGATTCAAGTTCCTTCTCATTTCTTTTACGAATGGTTGGAACAGCACTACATTCATTTACTGAAGAAAGTCATTAAAAAGGAGATTGGTCCTGATGCCACTTTAGAGTACAGCATAGTCATTGAAAATAATTCGAATCAGTCTACTCCCTACACGGTCAAGCTACCTACTCAAAACACCTCGAACCTTCAAAACCCGTCGCAGTCTGTTCCTTTGCAGGCGACGGAACCTCAAATACGCAACCCCTTCATTATACCGGGTCTGAAAAAAGTTACCATTGCTTCCAACCTAATTCCCAGCCATACCTTTGAGAATTTTGTGGAAGGTGAATGCAATCGGCTTGCTCGTGCATCGGGTTATGCGGTTGCCAACAAACCAGGGGGTACAGCGTTCAATCCGTTGCTGATTTATGGAGGCGTTGGTTTAGGTAAAACGCATTTGGCACATGCTATTGGTTTGTCGATTAAGGACCAACACCCCAACAAAACGGTGCTCTATGTTCAATCCGAGAAGTTTGCCCATCAGTTCATCGATGCCATTAAAAATCAAACCACCAATGATTTTATACACTTTTACCAAATGGTGGATGTATTGATCATTGATGACGTCCAATTTTTTGCTGGAAAAGAAAAAACCCAAGATGTTTTCTTCAGTATTTTCAATCATTTGCACCAAAACGGAAAGCAAATTGTACTTACTTCCGATAAAGCACCGGTTGAAATGCAAGGCATGGAGCAACGCTTGTTATCCCGATTTAAGTGGGGGCTTTCGGCTGATTTAACGATTCCGGATTTGGAAACACGCATCGCTATTTTGGAAAAGAAAATGTACGCAAGTGGCATTGAATTACCGAAAGAAGTGGTGGAGTACCTTGCTTATTCTATCAACACCAATGTGCGAGAAATCGAAGGCGCTTTGAATACTTTACTCATGCAGTCGAGCTTGAATCGCAAGGCCATTACCTTGGATTTGGCGAAGCAAATGGTAGATAAATTCGTTAAAAACACGGCTCGTGAAGTATCCATTGAGTACATTCAGAAAATTGTGTGCGACTATTTCGACCTGCCCATTGAATTGCTGAAATCCAAAACTCGGAAACGTGAGGTGGTTCAAGCAAGGCAAATTAGCATGTATTTTTCTAAAAAAATGACCAAGTCTTCGCTCGCCAATATCGGAGCTCATTGCGGAGGAAAGGACCACGCAACGGTATTGCACGCTTGTAGAACGGTTATTAACCTTTCGGAAACCGATAAGCAGTTTCGAGTTTATTTAGAAGACCTAGAGAAAAAACTGACCATCAATTAGTTCCTTCCTCCTTAATGCACCAACGTTATTCGATTTTCAGATGTGTTATAGCAATTCGCTCAGTGCGAGTTTAATTCAGTTGGAAAACACCTATCGAAAAGGGACATCGCTTCTGAAAGATTTTTCCTCGATTTACCTTGTATCCGGTTTTTCTCTACCCATTTGGCCTGTAATTACGCAAGAAAAAAACTTCGTTCCCATGAACTGGGGACTAGTTCCTTCATGGTTTAGAGGTACCGAACCCCAAGAAATTGCCAATAAAACCTTGAATGCACGCATTGAAACGTTGGAGGAAAAAGCAAGTTTCAAACATTTAGTGCAGCATCAACGCTGTATAATTCCTTCGACCGGATTTTTCGAAAATCAAACGCTCGCAACGCACAAAAAACCTTTTTTTATCTACCCGAATCAAGGTTCCTTTTTTCACATGGCTGGGCTGTATGACCGTTCGGTTGATGTAACGAGCAGACTCACGTATCAAAGTTTTACCATCATAACCACGGAAGCGAACAACATGATGTCCGAAATTCACAACACTAAAAAACGCATGCCGCTGCTGTTAACCGAGGACGAATACCATGCCTATTTACAAGGCGATGTTGCCATCAATTCCTTGAACCCACTGCCCGAATCGTATATGAGTTGCCACCCGGTCAACAAGCGTATTTTTACAAGCACAGAGAACAATGTACCCCGTGTTCAACACCGAATGGAGGATAATATTGGCACACAAGGCCTCTTATTCTAGCAATGGTAATATATTTGTGAAGGATTTTCTATGAAAAAATTACTTTGCTTCTTATTCGCGCTTACCTTGATGCTCAGTTCGTGCATTGAAATTATCGACGACCTAAGCATGAACTTGGATGGGTCCGGTACTTTCAAATATACCGTGAACTTAAGTGCAAGTAAGGTTAAGGTCAATTCGATTCTAGCTTTGGACAGTTTCAACGGGAAAAAGGTGCCGAAAATTGACGAAATCGAATCAAAAATCAACCAATTTCGCGAATTATTGAAGAATGAAAAAGGTATCAAGTCGGTTCAAACGGAGTTCAACAAAATCGACTTCATCGCAAAAATATCGGTGGATTTTTCCAGTTTGGACGAGTTGCAAACGGGCATAAAATCGGTATTAACCCAACTCGATCCCTCCATAAAATATACCGAAGATTACACGGTATGGATCGCCTGGGATCACAAATCACTGCAGCGAATGATTCCTAAACTCGTGGAGGAACGCATTAAAACCGAAACGCAATCAGATCAAGAGTTGCTCACGACGGGCAGCTACACCTGCATATCACGGTTACCCAAAACCATTCAAAATTCGAGCAATCCTGCGTGTAAATTGAATCCATCAAAAACCGCCGCTATGCTTCGGATCAATACCTGGGACTTAAAATTAAATCCGTCTTTGCTTGAGCATACTCTAACCCTTTCTCCCTGATTCATATGAAGAAATTAGCATTTTTATGGTTACTTGGATGTCTTTCCGAGGTGTGGGGTCAAGGGGTGGATCCGTTGATTCCTGCTCAAGCGGTAACGGTTTTCAGCATTAACAATACCGATTTATTGCAAAAAATCAGCATTGACGAATGGATTACCTATGATTTCATGGAAGAAATCCATCAAGAGTTGTTCGATAAATCGACGGAAAATAAAACCGTAAAGGATGCGGGATTGGACTTCGACCAGCGGTTGAGTCTTTTTTACGGAAAAACACCTTATTACGAGGTCACTGGTTTTACGTTCGGAATCAAAGACCAAAAGGCATTATTCAACGTATTCGACGATTTCGAAAACATCCCTTCAGCCTACCAAGGAGTGCAAATTTACCAATCGTTATTCAACAACTTACTCATCGACAAGAACCAAGGCGTACTCATCCGTGTTGAACCTGTCGAAGCATTTCTGAATCAACAAACCGACTCCCTGTGGTATTCGAGGGGAAATCTTTCTCCGTTTTATGCCATGGATGAGGATCAATTGCTCAACGAAGAAGAATTGTTCTTGGAAGATGCTCAAAAGAACCTCTTAGAAAAAAACTACTACGAATTGCGGGATAGCTTGCAATTTGACTTCCAAAAGAAATACTACCACGAAGTGCTCCAAGGACTCCTCACACAGCGCAAAAGCCTGTACACCAATGATTCCATTTTTCGTGAACTCTTGACCCATCGTTCTGCCGGGGTATTCTACATGGACAATTCTCGCAACATTGATCGCGCTAAAAATCTCTGGTATTTAAAAACGGTACTACCGACTCTTTACTTGGATGTGCAAGAGCTATACGACGGAAACATCATTACCGGAGACCTCATCCTTCAAGAATCTTCCGTACAATTCAACTTACAAGCCCGTTACTCTCCTGCTTTAGGTTCGATATATTCAGAAATGAATCAAGCCAAATTTGATCCAAATATCGCTCCGTTCATTCGCTCGAACCAACCGGCGTATTTTTCGTACAACATCAACCTGCGCTCTGCATATGAAAAGGCCTACGAGGTTTTAGTTCCGATACTTTCAAAAGCCAAAGATCCCGAAATTTCGTTCAACTTACTTCTGCTAAAACTCGGTAATGCCCTGGTGAATAAGGACGCAGTATTTGATGCATACAAAGGCAGTTTATTCATGACGTTCAACGGGATTCAAAAAGTCAAGACCCGAAAAATTACATTTTTTTACGACGAAGAAACGTTTGAGTACGGCGAAAAAGAAACCGAAGCGGAAGAGGATATGCCCATTTTTACGCTCGGTTTTTCTACCAAAAGAAAGGATATTCCCGAGATGATCTTAGAGCATTTCAGCCAAGTCACGAGTAAATTCGAAAACAAGGGAGATTATTGGGTATATAACAAGGCCATCTTCGATGCCGCACCGGTTTTCTTAATCAATGCCAAAGGAATGTTCATTGTAACGAACGACCGAGATTTAGCAGAGAACCACCGTGAAGGTTATGGAAAGGAGGCCCTTTCCAAGCGAGCAATCAAAGCGATTAAAAAATCTGGAACCATGGCAGGATATGCCAACCTTCAGCAAGTAGCGCAAAAATTCCCTTCCGATTTTTTAGACCCATCGCAACAGCAACTCATGGATTTTCTCCGCAATAAAACGGGCTCTATATCGCTTCAATCCGGAGAAACCACGGAGCAATCAACCTCCGTTACCTTGAATTATTCCTTTAACGATACCGAAAAAAGCAGCAAGCACTTTCTAGACTTGTTGAATACCTTGTATTTATTGACGAAGTAACCGTGAAAAGGCTTAGGCAAGGGTTTTGGTTTTTGATGATTGCTGCGGTACTCGCTGCGGTATTGTTGTTTAAAAGTAAGCTGTTACGCAACGAAGTATCCATTCGTTTACAGGAAAGATTACCGGTTTCTGACGTGTTGATTCGACTTAAAATCATGGATTTAAGTAAAGAACTTAGCCCCATTCTGTACAAATATAAACTTCCTATTCGAGAATTTGCCTCGTCTGATTTTCTGTTAAGTCAAGGTAAATTGTACGGCATCAATATTCAACAAGAGGCCTACATGTTCTCGAAAATGGACATGAGCGAATGGGGAATTATGGTTGCCTTGAACGATTCTTCTAAGGTCATTAACTTTGTTGACCGATTCAGAAAAAGCACCCAAATTTTGGACTCATCAACGAGCGACGTTCGCGTGCTGCATTTTGCCGAACAAGAAATCGCTTTGTGCTATGAAAAAAACTATGCCCTGATCTACTATGGGAAGGATCTTGCCAAACGTTTGAGGCGCATACGCAGTGTTCAGAAAAACCATAAGGATCAGGCTTGGAAGCATTTTTTTCAAAGATCAAAGGACATAACGGATCCGATTATTGCATACTCTGAGAGCGCCTTACTTCAACCTTGGGGAATGCAATATGCAGTGGTTCGTTCGGAAAATGATTCTACCCATATCCGCCTGAGCGGGTTCTTAAAGACCTTTGAGCCTCACGGTATCAGATTTCGAAAAGGTACCAAAGGGCTCCCGTTGAACGCTTCCGACACAAAAGCGGTTGAATTGCATCTGGATTCCACGTTCAAACAACAAGCCTTTGCCCTTAAAATCACCTCTGAATTGCACAAACTTGGAAAAAAAATTGGTTTTCCCACGAATTTATTTCTGTCAGCGTGGGACGGCAACTTGTCGTTTCGTGAAGGAGGTCGTGTGAGTTCAACCGAAAAAATCATTGTTACAGAATTTGATGAAAATTTCAATCCAACCGAAGTGGTTCGATTGCAAAAAATTATGGTTCCAGGTTACTCCATCTTATTGGGAGTAAATCCCGGAATCAAGCAATTCATTCAGGCCCTGTATGCCAAAGGGATTTTGAGAAACGAGGAACAAAAACTGCGTTTTTTATATGCTCCACTGCTGAGCATGAAAGCGGATAAACAACACTATCGATTCTCTTCCTCTTCTCATTTCCCTAAATTGGTTTCCAGTGAAGAAAATTACGTGCGTTGGACCCTCAATGAAGAACCCTGTTTCATCCGACTTTCCGATTATGGGTCGGATTTTTTTAACCTAACCTTCGACATGCCATCAAAGTTATTGATTAAAGAATGGCAGAAGAAAAAACGAAAAAAGAAGTTAAAGCCAACTAAACCGCAATGAAGGCCCCGCGGAGCTCGCGGATGATTTCCATTACCTCCCAAAGTTCGTTGGCCGTAACCAAACGGGTTCGATACTCTTTGAAATGTCCAATTCCTTTAAAGTAATTTGAATAATGCCTTTTCATTTCGGCAATACCGACCTTTTCGCCTTTCCAACGAATGCTAAAATCCAAATGCTCTTCTACGGCTAGGATGCGGTCTTCAATCGATGGTGGACTTGCTATATGACCTTTGGCTAAAAAGGCTTTAATTTCATTAAATACCCAAGGATATCCAATGGCGGCTCTTCCGATCATTAACCCATCAACACCGTAGGTGTTTTTATATTCAAGCGCTTTTGCAGGAGTGTCAATGTCCCCGTTGCCAAAAATCGGAATGCGCATGCGCTGGTTGTTTTTGACCGCTCCTATCAAGGTCCAATCGGCGGGACCTTTGTACATTTGCGCTCTTGTCCTTCCATGAATGGTAAGTGCTTCAATGCCGATGTCCTGAAGTCGCTCCGCCGTTTCTAGGATGTTTTTGGTGGAATCATCCCAGCCAAGCCGGGTTTTTACGGTTACCGGAACCTTCACCGCCTCTACGACGGCCTTTGTTAAGCGCACCATTTTAGGAATGTCTTGCAACAAAGCTGCACCTGCACCTTTGCAAGCCACTTTTTTAACAGGGCATCCATAATTGATGTCGATAAGATCAGGATTCACCGTTTCAATGATTTTAGCAGCCTGCACCATGGTTTCCTCTTCGGAACCAAAAATCTGCACCCCAATGGGCCGTTCATATTCGAAAATATCCATCTTCTGAACACTTTTGACGGCATCCCGGATCAAACCTTCGGAAGAAATAAATTCCGTATACATCATATCAGCGCCGTGTTTTTTACACAGGGCACGAAATGGAGGGTCGCTCACATCCTCCATGGGAGCCAAAAGCAGCGGAAACTCCCCCAATTCGAGGGAACGAATTTTAACCATGGGGTTGTTGAATGGGTTTAACTGCTTCGAGTACCTTCAAATAATTTTTCAATTCCTGTTCATATTCCTTACGAAGCACTAACAACATGCCGTCGGAATCAACAACGATGTAATCCTTCAATCCGTCTAAAATAGCTACTTTTCCTTTGGGCATATGAACCAAACAATTTTCAGCCCCAAACAAATGAACGCTTTCCCCCACCACAGCATTGGCATGACCGTCCTTGTTCAGGTGATCGGTGAGACTTCCCCAGGTTCCCAAATCGCTCCAATCAAAATCGGATAGAACAACGGAAACATTCGCCGCATGTTCCATAACGGCAAAATCAATGGAAATATCCTCGCATGCAGCGAAAGAATCCCGCATAAAATCGGGTTCTTGAGGACCATTATACCTTGACAGGTCTTGGCAAAACAAACGGTGAAGTTCGGGTGCATGGGACTCAAAGGCCTTTAGAATCGTGGTAGCCTTCCATATGAAAATGCCAGAATTCCAAAAGTAATTGCCCGACGCAACGAATTGTTTCGCCGTTTCTACATCCGGTTTTTCCCTGAAACGCAAAACAGAATGTACTTTTCCAGCGGATTTATCGGCAATTTCGATGTAACCATAACCGGTGTCGGGGCGGGAAGGTTGAATGCCCAAGGTCACCAATTGATCCATGGCAGCCGTTTCAATGGCGGTCGATAGGCAGTGGTTGAACTTATCCGAATTTAATACCAAATGGTCGGAGGGAGAAATGATCAGGTTTGCGTTTGGATTTAAACTTGCGATCTTGCCAGCGGCAAAAGCGATGCAAGGGGCAGTATTCTTTCTTTGAGGCTCGCAAATTACCTGAGATGCATGAATTCCCGGCAACTGTTCCAACACCAATTCGAGGTATTCTTGATTGGTTAAAATGTAAATATTGCGTTCCTCCGAAAACGCCAACATACGATCGAAGGTCAATTGAAGCAAGGATTTACCGACGCCTAAAACGTCTAAAAACTGTTTGGGTTTTTGGGGGGTTGACATTGGCCAGAAGCGGCTACCTATTCCGCCGGCCATGATTAAACTACAGGTATTAGGGTCTTTCATCATCTGGGATTGGGATTACTTTGGCGAGTAAGTGCACTAAATACAATTTTCCTGAACTTAACTCTTTGCATTCTACGCGAGATCTACGTTTATTTCCTTTTACAAAAAGGCGGTTACTTAAGGCAAAGGTAGCGTTTTTTGGGAGGTTTTCTAAGACCATTTCGGATGCAACAGGTGCGTCAAAACTCATCAATACTCGGTTCAAAGCTAAGTCCGTACACGAGGATGCTTTGGGATTCTTCAGTGATTTTTTCAAAGCACGTTTCAGTGGAAGGGGTAATTCGGGATGATCAATGATTTTTTCCATCAAGTTCGAGAATGCGGATTTCCATTCAACACCGTGGGGAGCGGCCTTCCTTCCATACCGTTCAAACGTTTGCCAATGGGCGAATTCGTGCAAGGTAGTGATTAAAAAAGCATAGGGATTCAAGTTTCCATTCACCGTAATTTGAGGCTTACTTTCGAGGTTGAAGGGGCGAAAATCTCCTAATTTAGTCGAACGGCTTTTAACAATTTTAAATTGGACATTCGATTGCAGGAGTAAGTCAACGACCAAAGCAACAAAAGGCTTTGGAAGGTACTTCTGAAATACTTGTTCATAGCGTAAAGCTCGGTTCATTGGTTAAAGTTAGGAAAGAAAATTATGGCTTCAGCGCAAAAATAAATAGTACCTTTATCGGCATGAATTACATTCGGAACATCGGAGCGTATTTTCTTATGTTGGGATGGGTGTTTCGTAAACCCCGAAAAATATCCATTTTTTGGAGAATGCTCATGCACGAGGTACAACACATCGGAATAAACTCCATACCGATTGTTGCCTTGATGTCAACTTTTATCGGAGCGGTAATTTCTTTGCAAACGGCTTCCAATATGGATAGCCCGCTCTTGCCGGCATACACGGTGGGTTATATCACACAGTCGAGTATTATCTTGGAATTTTCCCCAACCATCATTTCCTTAATCCTTGCAGGGAAAGTTGGCTCCAACATCGCTTCTGAAATAGGGACCATGCGCATCACAGAACAAATTGACGCTTTAGAAATCATGGGGGTCAACTCCTTGAATTATTTAGTGTTTCCCAAAGTAATTGCTGCCATTGCCTATTTTCCCGTTCTTGTCATATTTTCGATGTTTTTAGGGATGTTAGGCGGTTTTGCTGCGCTAGTAATTTCCGGCTTACAAAGTCCTGAAACGTATATTCTGGGGTTGCGTTCATGGTTTGATGTTTACAATGTTTATTACGCCCTAACCAAAACGGTTGCCTTTGGCTTCATCATTGTTTCCATTTCCTCTTTTTATGGGTATTACGTCAAAGGAGGCTCATTGGATGTTGGAAAAGCCTCTACCAAATCAGTGGTTGTAAGCAGCGTTGTTATACTGATTTTTAATTTCATCATCACTAAACTCATGTTGCTCTAATGATTGAAGTGGTTTCGGTCAATAAGACCTTTGGTAAGCAGCAAGTGCTTTTCGCCGTTTCGGCGACTTTCCTACCAGGCAAGGTAAATCTGATCATCGGTCAGTCCGGTCAGGGAAAATCCGTGTTAGCAAAATGCATGGTCGGGCTGCATGAGGTGGACTCGGGAAGCATCTTATTCAACGGAAGGGATTTTACCGCCATGGAGAAAAGCGAGAAAAGTGAAATTCGCCAAGAAATAGGCATGCTGTTTCAAGGAAGCGCCCTATTTGACTCCATGACGGTGGAAGAAAATGTAAAATTTCCCCTTTCCATGTTCACCAAAATGACCAAAAAAGAAATGCAAATGCGCGTCGATTTTTGCTTGGAAAGGGTGAATTTATCGGGAAGAAATGGACTATACCCCTCAGAATGTTCGGGTGGGATGCAGAAACGCGTCGGCATAGCACGCGCGATTTCCATGAACCCTAAATACTTGTTCTGCGATGAACCTAACTCGGGATTAGACCCCAAAACGGCGATTGTGATCGATAGCCTCATCAAAGATATTACCTACGAATACGGCATTACCACCATGGTGATTACCCATGACATGAATTCCGTCATGGAGATTGGTGACAGCGTATTGTTCATACATCAGGGAAAAAAATGGTGGGAAGGCGATCGGCATTCCATTATTAGCACTGAAAACCCAGAAATAAACGCCTTTGTATTTGCTTCGGAATTCATGAAGGAAATCAAGGAATCGTTAAAAGGACAAAAACGCTAACGCTCCTCTTGTTATTTTTCATTTCTTTTGTATCTTTGCCGTCCAATTGGCTGAACGTTGCCTGATATTGGAAATGCGGATGTGGTGAAATTGGTAGACACGCTAGACTTAGGATCTAGTGCCGTGAGGTGTGCGGGTTCGAGTCCCTCCATCCGCACCAAATAGGTCTCGTGAATTCGGGGCCTTTTTTTTTGAAAATAAAACACAAAAAATATGAATGTAATTCGTCAAGACGTTGATGCATTAAATGGGTTACTTATCGTTGAAATTGAGCCGAATGATTATGCCCAGAAGGTGAAAAATCAGCTTGAAAAATACCGTAAAACAGCCAAGATCCCTGGATTTCGTCCAGGTCATACGCCTCTGGCCATTGTTGAAAAACGCTATGGGAAAGCGGTATTAGCTGAAGAACTTAACCAACTCGCCAACGATGGCATCAACCGGTTCATCCGTGAAAACAAATTGGAAATCCTGGGTAATCCTATCCCCTCTGAGCAACATGCATTGGAAGGATCCTTTGACCAACCGGCCAACTTCAAATTTACCTTTGAAATCGGAATGCCGTCTTCCTTTGATTACGAATCGGTGCTTAAATCCGGAGTAGAATACCACACTGTAAGGGTGGACGATAAACTCATCGATCAACAAATCGAAGACCTTCGCCGTCGCTATGGGAAAATGATGAATGCGGAAGAAGTGGGCGAAAAGGATTTAGTGGTTGGTACGTTTGTTGAAACCAATGAAGCCGGCGAAAAAGTGGAGGGTGGCATTCAACATAATACAACCCTATCTTTGGAGTTTTTAACCCAACAAGAAGGGGCTAAGGACCTGTTGGGCAAAAAAGCAGGTGATTCCATACGTTTGGATCCAACCCTGGTGTCAAAAGACGCTGCTGATAAGGCTTCGCTTCTTGGATTAACGGAAGACACCCTGCCCGAAAACACCGAAAATTTTGACTTCGAAATCACCGAAATCAAACGGATGGAGATGGCTGAATTGAACGCAGAGTTCTTCGAAAAACTGTTTCAAAACGGTGAGGTTTCGGACGAAAAAGCGTTGAAAGAACGCGTTAAAAAAGACCTCGAAGGCATGTTCGAACGCGACGCAGATCGAATGCTTACACGCAAAGTTTACGAACAGTTGCTTAAAGACGTTTCGATCCAATTTCCTCAAGAATTTTTGAAACGATGGATTAAACTCAGTGCTTCATCGCCCATCAGAGATGCGGATATTGACAAAGAATTCGACGACTATTTGAAATCCTTGAAATGGCAATTGATTCAATCCAAAATTTTCAAAGACAGCAACACGCAGCTGGTTTTTGAAGAAGTCATGGCCTTCACCAAAGGACTGATCGTGAGCAATTATGCCCAGTACGGTCTTCCTGCACCCGAGGACCAAGAATTGGAAGCCTCAGCGCGCGAATTGCTCTCTAAAAAAGAACAGGCCAACAACATTTACGATCAATTAGCGGAAGTAAAGCTGACCCAGTTCTTTAAAACCCATGCCAGCCTGAAGATGAAACCGCTATCGTATGATGATTTCGTTGCAGAAATGCGCAATTAATTGCCTAGTGGGGTGTTTTTAAAAAAAATTTAAGCCACGAACAACATCCGTCGTTGTGGATTGTTTTACCTTTGAATTAATTAATAAACTTAAAATTATGTCTGTTATCGTAGGAAAAAAAGCTCCTTCATTTAGCGCTGCGGCTGTTGTTAATGGCGGCGAAATTGTTAACGATTTTTCCTTGGATCAATACCGTGGAAAAAACCATGTTTTGTTCTTCTTTTATCCCAAAGATTTTACGTTTGTATGCCCTTCCGAATTGCACGCTTTTCAAAACGCCCTCAGCGAATTCGAAGCACGAGGTGTAAAAGTTGTGGCTTGTTCAACCGACACCCAAGAGTCGCACTGGGCTTGGTTGCAAACACCCAAAAACAAAGGGGGAATTGAAGGAGTAAAATATCCCATTGTTGCCGATACCACCAAAACCATTTCGGAAGCTTACGGAGTACTTGCCGGAGAATACGAGTACGATATGGACGGTACGCTAACGGCAAATGGACCAATGATCGCTTACCGCGGCTTGTTCCTTATCGACAAATCGGGGACTGTGATGCACCAGTTGGTCAACTTCTTCCCCCTTGGAAGAAACGTGGACGAAGCCCTACGCATGGTGGACGCTTTACAATATTTCGAGGAGCACGGCGAGGTATGCCCAGCCAACTGGCAAAAGGGTGATGCCGCCATGAAGCCAAGCTTCGACGGTGTAGCCGATTATTTATCGAAACACTAATTACTACGTAATTAAGCAACTTCAAGCCCGAAATTTTCGGGCTTTTTTTTTGCGCCAAGGCAACGCGAATAGTACTGTCTCGTTAAGGCTAACAAGAAACCCTAAATTTTACGGCCATGAAAAAACTAATCTACCTCTGCGTGATGGTGGCAGGAGCCTCTTTCGCACAAAAAAACTCGGTAAATATTTCAACTGCTGAATACGATCAATTAAAGAAAAGCGGTCAATTAAATGCAGGAACCGTGTATCAATTTTCCGACTTAGTGGCCCCAAACCCCTCAAAGCCCAATCCTTCAACCCAAAAAAATGCGCTTTGCGGCTGCATGCTGACCTTGGACAACACCTATACCTTGGCGATGGCACCCAACGACGACGGATCTTCGAGCTATATCCAACTTCCGTTCAGTTTTGATTTTTACGGAACCCAGTACGATAGCGTGATCATCAACAACAATGGTAACATTTCGTTTTTAGCCCCCTACTTTGAATTTACAGCTAATCCTTTTCCTGATCCGAGCTACAACATGATCGCTCCTTTTTGGGGAGATGTCGATACGCGTTCCGCGAACGGAGGAAACGTTTGGTACAAAGTTACCAACGATGCCTTGATTGTCATCTGGGACCATGTGGGATACTTCGACATGAACGACAACCTAACCAATACCTTTCAATTGGTAATTTCGAACGGTCAAGATACCATCATTCATGGCAACAACAACATTTCATTTTGCTATGGCGACATGCAGTGGACCACGGGTGACGCCTCATCGGGAGTTGGTGGATTTGGAGGATTTGCCACGACCGTTGGTGTAAATATTGGCAACGGTGTAGACTTTTTCCAAGTAGGCCAATTTGACGCACCGGGAACTGGGTTTGATGGTCCGTACGGTCTAGCCGACCAGGTGGATTTCTTAGACGATCAAGAAGTGTACTTCGATGTTGCGGGCATGAACGCCGCCAACATCCCTCCGTTGGTAATCAACAGCAACATTTGCGACACCATCGATGTGTATACTGGCGACACGCTTCACAAAAGCATGAACCTCGCTCAATTTACCTTATCCCTCATGACACCGGAATATGGACAAGTGCTTTCCTACGACATATCAAGCGATGCACCGACCGGATTCAGTTATACCGAAAGTGTTGGTAACGATGATTACATTGCTTTGGAATGTTCTTTTGATGCTCAGGGACTTCAAGAAGGCATGTATCATATTTTTGTCAACGCTTCCGACAACGGATTACCCGCCGAAAATGTCTCGATTTCGATACCTGTGAGGGTGCATCAAGGCCAAGCGGCAGGTATTCAAACCCAAACCATTGCAGGTTTACAGGTTTACCCCAACCCTTCCAACGGAGCCATCACCCTTACTGCACACGAAGAATTGCAACGTATTTCGTTGATTTCCATGAGCGGCAATGTGGTTTTGGAGCGAACTTTGAACGGATTTGAAACCGAAATCAACCGCATTGCACCGGGGTCATATCTACTTCGCGCAGTAGACCGCAACGACGCTGTGCAAACCTTGCGTTTTGAGGTTTTACCCTAAGGTGAGAACCACGAAAAACTTAAGCCATCGGAAACGGTGGCTTTTTTTATGCTGCTCGAATAACAATTCAATGTGGAAATCTAATGGTTGAAATGGAAATTGCGACGGCCGTTAGGAAGTAAATTAGCCTAAAAAAATACGCAGTAATGAAAAAAAACCTCACCAATGCCGTCTCGACCTTATTCCTAACCTGCCTCAGCCTGTTCGTTCATGCACAAAACAGCATGGGTGGCGATGCCAACGTTGCTCCTGATGCAGGTAAAGTTCAAAAAGTAGCAGAAGTTTCCGCTTTTGATTTCTTATTAAAGGGAGGGGTGTTTTTAATACCCATTGTACTCTTGTTGTTTTACACTTTATATGTCATTATTGAGCGGTATTTGTACATCAAACGAACCACAAAATTCGATGCAAAAATCATTGACAGCATTCGACCACATATGGCCAAAGCTGCTTACAAAGACGCGTTATCGATCCTCCAAAGCAACGACACGGCCTACGCATCGGTAATCAAAGAGGGCATATCAAGCGTTGATTCCGATGCAAAGCAACCACAAGTAGAATCCAACATGGAAAAAGTGGCCAACATTGAAATTGGTAAAATGGAGAAGAATTTGGGGCACCTCGGTCTAATTGCAGGTATTGCTCCCACCCTTGGTTTCATTGGAACCATTTCGGGGGTTATCAAAATATTCTATTCGATATCCATTACCGAAAACGTATCCATCGGTAACATCTCCGGAGGGCTTTACGAGAAAATGATTTCCTCGGGTGCTGGTTTGGTAGTAGGTATTATCGCCTTTTCAGGATATCACCTCCTGAATGCGCTCATTGATGCCTATGCCTTACGCATTCAACAACTGAACATGGAGTTTATCAAGTCTTCGCAATCCGCATCCTAAGCCATGGCTATCAAAAGAAACAAACGATTCCACATGGAGGTTGCCACAGGAGCACTGAGCGACATCATGTTTTTCTTGCTTTTGTTTTTCCTGATCATTTCCACCTTAGCGAATCCCAACGTGATTAAGGTGCCATTACCGGAATCCAAAACGACTTCCAAGACCAACAAGCAGCACTTGACCTTGACGGTAACCGCCGAAAAAAAATACTATTTGGACAAGGACGAAGTAGCCTTCAATCAATTGGAAGCGGCCTTAGTTACCAAAACCCAGGAACTAAACGATAACACGGTTGTATTGCGCATTCCTTATGACTCTCCGGTTCAAGACTTAGTAGATTTGTTAAGGATTGGAATGGACAATAACTTGAAGGTCATTATCGCTACGAAAGGCGAAAACTAATACGCTTTACACCAAGCGGTATTCCAGGTAGGCAATTACAGCTTCAAATTTTGCGATGCTTTTCTTTTTTCGAACCATCATTACCGCGGAAGGAATATTGATGAGCAGAATGGCCATCACATACCACCAGTAGAAATACAAGGAGGAATAGATTATTGCGCCGCAAATGCTCAAAGCAAAACAGGCATGGACAACACGCAGGTTTTTTCGATCAGCGCTAAGGATCTCTTTCAATTCATTGATGAATGCTCTTTTTTCAAAACAATCGAGGGAATCAAAATGATCAATAAGGGAAAAGTGCTTGGGAATGGTCGGCAGTGCAGCGGGTGGGATTTCGGACATGTTTTTTATCCACAAAATGCAAAAAACCGGAACGGTTACAATGGTTCAACTTGCGAAAGCAAGTTGAACCATTATTTTGTGGGCGCCGCCATTTATCAGGCCCCACATATATTGAAGGTGAGTGGGGTTGGTTAAGGAGTACATGGCTCTCCTTATGTTGGTTGGGGAGGAAAGGGTCTTCAGAAAGGTTAAACTTCCTGACTTGTCTATCTTAAAAAAAACAAGGGTGCCTTTTTCTGAAGGCAAGGACGCGCAAAGGCTTTTCCATTGGTCGAAGGTAGCTTCTTGGCTTAGTTGGTTTTCGTAGGACCAACCGGTTTTGTTGTTAAGGTTTACAGTAGTTTGAACTTTTTTAAGGACGGGAAAAAAGTACATTTCAGTACCGGAAACGGTGTTCATCATTGTATAAAATTTAGGATTAATAAAAAAAAAACAGGGACAACAAAGGATAAAAAAAAAGAAGTGTTGATAAGGGCCAAAGGGTATCAACCAGCATGTCAAAGAGCATCCGTTCCGAGCCAACAAGGCAAGGCGAGGCCAATAAAGATTGGCTTAATAAATTTTGATTTTTTTTGAGGAGGAGAGTAAACCGTATCGGTTATGACATAAATCAAATATATTAAAAGATATTGGATAAAAAAATCTTTTTGGAACTTTTTTGCTCGATTATCGCAATTTCATAGGGCGCTGCCGTTGAAATTTATTTGGCAAGAAATAAAAATAGTGTAACTTTGCAGTCCAATTATGGGCTGGTACCTTAGCTCAGTTGGTAGAGCAAAGGACTGAAAATCCTTGTGTCCCTGGTTCGATTCCTGGAGGTACCACATGAAACCCTGACGCTTCGGTCAGGGTTTTTTGTTTTCTAAACAAGCTATTCGTAACGAAACTGCCTTTCCGACATTAACCATTAGACGGTTACTTTTTAATTTTTCGTATGAAGCACTGATACCTCAACACATAAAAACCAATCCTTATGAAACGAGTTGTCTTGCTTGCCCTTATTTTTTGGGTAATACCTGTTAATAGCCAAGAAACTACCCCAACACCTCAAGAAGCGGTGTGCATTATTGGTTCTCATTCCATTTACAACGAAAAGAGCCTACTACAAATGGAGAAAATTGCTGCGCTTCTTGAAAGCAAAAACTTCAAAGTACATCGGTTTTACGACCCCAACAACGAATGGGAGGCGATTAAAAAAGCCGCGCTCAATGCTTCCCTTTTTATTTACCGAGGTCATGGCACCCACCTAGGTATCGACGGTGGGTTCGGGGGCATCGTGGTGGATGGATTTATTAGCGGTGAACGAATTTCCAAGGGACTAACCTTTAACTTGAATCCGCTCGTCATTTTTGTGTCGGCTTGCGGAGGAGCGGGTTCTTCCGCGGGTGATGATCATGACATTGGGGTTGATGAAGCCAAAACACGCGTGCTCGGATCGGCGCTGCCTTTTCTGCTCGCGGGAGCTCAAGGATATTACGCCAACAATTACGGAGACGGCGCCCATATTTTCCTTCAGCAATGGCTCGAACAAAAAAACTTGGAAACCTGTTACGCGAACTCCATGTATTCATGGTGTACGGTCCAAGCCCATGAACCCGTAGAAGATGAGCGCATCGCTTCGTCCTTTAAAATAGCCGTATCCTCGAGTCCGGATAATGCGGTAAGAACGCTTACGACCACCACCAACGGGATTAGCTCCACCCAAAAGATTGTACGGGAATTTTCCTATAGCATTGCTTATCTTGGGAATCCTGAACTGACTTTAGCACAGACCTTGAAAAAAGCAAATCTGGTTGCAAAACACTGAACGAGAACTCCGCTTCTTTTTTCCTGAAAATGTACCCATTCGCATCTGCTTGAGTTTAATCCTTAACGGCACAAAACCCCTCCCTTTGAAAACAACCCTGTTCCAAAACCTTCCACGAATCATGAAAACCTTAACGGGGTTGCTATTCCTGCTGCATGGATCCTCACCTTTCGCACAAAAGTTGGTGGTTGAACTGTACGAAAAACAAGATTTTGTGGCCTATAGGAACACCAGTATCGATTCTACGCTAATGAGTCCGGACTATCTGTCGGAAATCGACCGTTCTAAGACCAAGTACGTTTTTGACTTAACGGAAAAAACGTCTGCCTTCTTCCGAGAGGACGAATTTGCGAGCATGCTGCCGATTGCCTTTGAAAAAATATCCGACAACCTACTGCAGGTTCAGATTTTGCAAGAAGGCCTAATATATGGACTGTTAATCAACCTTGATCCCGCGCAAGAAAGCGTCCTTTGGTATGGGTTCTCCGAATTCACCACAACCGTAATGAAGGCGCACCAATTCAAACTGTTTAAATGCGGTTGAATTAGGGATTATCCCATTAAAAATCAATCAAATTACGAGCTATGTTCTCTCGTCCAATACAATCTCCAACATATGAAAACCGTCATTATATCCTTGATCTTTGTGCATTGTCTTCCGGCCTTTAGCCAAAAAATTATCCTTGAAGTGTATGAACGTCAAGAAATGAGCTGCTTTCGAAAAACCACCCTGGATTCGGTGCTCTCACTCCCCGATGCGGTGTACGAAACCGATACCGTGGATACGCGTTACGTTATCGACCTCGACGAAAAAACGTCCACCTACACCCGTTTTGATAACCCCAACGTTATTAGTGTACTACCCATTGCTATCGAACAACACGGAAACGAAATGATCCAAGTGCACATTTTAGAAGACGGTTTTGATTACGGTCTATTCCTCAACCCCATCAAGGAAAACGCTCTTTGGTATTGGTATGATGAGGATATGACGACGGTTAAGAAAATCACCCAATTCCGTTTTGTGAAAAGTTCGTGAAGCTTTTCATTACCTTTATCCCATGCAAACCAACCCGGTTTTCGTGATAGATGGCGGGAATACCCACATAAAACTTGGGGTATTCAGCCTAGGTAATTTAACCTCCGTTCATCGTTGTTCTTCCGTCCATGAAATAGGAGCCTTGCTAAGTCCGGAAAGTACGGTGGTTGTGGCTAACGTTGGAAGTCCAGAATTGTATTCGGAATGCCAAGGGCGGGGTTGTGAAATCTATTCCCTGGACCCCCTCGGAAAGTTGCCCTTTGCACACAGCTACCTTACCCCGGAATCGTTAGGAATCGACCGGCTTTGCAACGTTGCTGCCGTTCACGCTTTGCATCCCAAGCAAAACGTATTGGTGGTGGATGCGGGTACCTGCATCAAGTTTGACCTCATCAACGCGGAAAGACAGTATTGCGGAGGTTCCATTTCTCCAGGCCTTGCCCTGCGTTACCTCAGCTTGAACGAGCATACGGCGAATCTCCCCTTGCTCGCTCCTGCACCATGGGAACTTATTGGAAAGAGTACCGAAGAAAGCCTGCACAGCGGGGTCATGGGAAGTGCTCAGGCAGAAATCCACTGGCGTATTCAAGAATTTAACAATCGTTATGAGGATTTGATCATCTATCTCACCGGAGGGGATGCCCTTTATTTTGATTTAGCGCAAAAAAATGACATCTTTGTGGACGAAAATCTAACCCTAAAAGGGATTTATGCACTCTACCTTTTTCAAAACCCTTAAAGGGACCTTCATCTTTGGATTTTTCTTATCCGTTTTTGGTCAGCAAAGCGTATCACATCCGCTTAGTTCCTACGGAATAGGTGATTATCAATTAAGCGATCACGGGATTTATTCCGCAATGGGTAACGTCCAAGTACCCTTTATCGATTCTTCGCACTTGAACTTTTTAAATCCTGCTTCTTACAGTGCTTTAAGTAAAGGCAACACGCTCTTCTCCCTAGGCGTGAACCAAAGGACCTCTTTTCTAAGTCAAGGTAACGAACGAATGGTACGATCCACCGGCAACTTAAACCATCTTGTTTTAGGTTTTAAACTAAAACAGCGCATGGGGATGGCGTTGGGAATTACCCCTTATGCCGCCAAAGGGTATTCCCTCAGTGAAAAAATCTTCACCGGTGTAGACTCGCTTTTGAACAGTTATGAGGGTTCTGGCTACATCAACCGAGTATTCTTAGGGTACTCTTATGCTCCAATACAAACCAAAAACACCTTGTTAAGCCTTGGTGCCAATGGAGGATATTTATTTGGAGGGCTCCGAAATCAACGCAGCAGTCAGTTAATCCAAGGCACCACCGCGTCGGGAGGGCTTTACCAAGAAGACTTACAGATTTCAGCGATTAACGCTGAATTTGGCCTGGCTTTTTCCCAAAAAATAGGCTCGCGTTATGAGCTTAAATTGGGAGGAACGTACGCTCCGAACATGAAACTCACAGGCGATTTACAGAGCGTTTTTTATAGCGCAAGCAACTTGAACCTTCCATCTTCTTACGACACGTTGAATTCACAACAGTTCAGCGGTCATGTAGCACAAGGTCAGCGCATTGCGGTAGGTTTGATGCAACAGGTGTACCTTCGCGAGCGATCTCGAAAGAACAAAACCAAGCATCCTCAACTCAATGTCATGATGCAGTATTCTCAACAATCACAAAACGATTACCTTTTTACAGGAAGCAATTACGATTCCTTGGGTAGTTTTTCATCGAATACCTCGCTTTATCAAATAGGTATAGAATTCCGACCAGAACGCTTCCTTTACGAAAATCTGGCAACCTTAGGGTTCTTCGACAAATTTAGCTACCGCATTGGAGGATTTTACGGTCAACTCCCCTATTTTGATGCTACGGGCAGCGCATTCAAAGCACAGGCTTTTACTTTTGGTCTTGGAATCCCAATTTTAGCCCAACAATCGTTGTCCTCGATTAATTTCTCATGCATTGTTGGCCAAAGGGGCACTTTCAAAACCGGAGCGCTCCAAGAAACCTTTATCTCCGTTCAACTGGGAGCAGTATTGGCTCCGGCAGGATTTGAACGATGGTTTAGAAAACGAAAAATGGATTAATGCGGCTTTTGCTCCTTCTTTTCTTTTTGCCGTGCGTCATTTCGAGCTGCGTCAACAACATGGAAGACGTCAAACGCATTAGTTTCAATAAGAACACCCCTGATGAAGTAATGGTGGACTTTAATATGAACTACAGCGAATCCGGTTCTGGAAGGATTAGCGTATATGCCGCCTTTTCGGAGAGTTTTCGAAATCCGGTACACCTTACCCAATTGAAAGACAGCTTGCGGGTAACTTTTTATTCGGAAACCGGGGAAGCAGTATCGACACTAACGGCCAAATACGGAACCATTAACCATGCAAAAAACGAAATAATGATCCGAGACTCGGTGCGCTTTTACCATTTCAAAAAACAGCAATTATTGAAAACGGAACTGCTATATTGGCATCAAAAAGACAGTATGGTGAGCACCGATAAAGCCGTTTACATCACCAGCCCTAAGGGAAATTTCACCGGAAAAGGATTGAATGCACGTCAAGACTTTAGCCGTTATGTGATACTAAAACCGGAAGGTTCCGTGGTGATTGAAAAAGAAAACGAATTAAACTAATACCCTCATGAAAATTTACAACCTCGTGATGTCCTATTTTTGGCTTGCTATTGCTTTAGGGAGCTTTGGCGTGGTAACCTACAACGGATTCACCCTCGGATTCGACCGCTGGGCAAGTTATTACGTATTTACTGTCATTGCCTTGGGCATGTTTTTTATGAAAAAATGGATGATGCAACGGACAGAAAAACACGAAGCATTTTTAAAAGAACAAGCACAAAAAAAGAACCAAAACCTGTAACTAATTGTTAAGTATATTGTCTTAACCATGGTGCGAATACTTCTTTTTTGTTGGGCTTTTTTTACGGTACTTTTGGTACAAGGCCAACGCTTTTTGAAGGGCACGGTAAAGGACAAGGAGAAACGCATCATTCCTTACGCCAAAATTTACGTCAAAAACGACCCCACGCTGCGCACGGTTTGCGACGAAAACGGATATTATGAAATGGGGTTAATGCCCGGAGAGTATTACCTTGTGGTAACGGCCATGGGATACGAGGACCGTGAGTATTATCTGGGAATGGGAGACGCAGACGTCGTTAAAGATTTTCAGCTTTATCCGCCCAACCTGAAAACCGTAGAAGACGTCGTGGTTTCGGTAAAAAAATCGAATCCTGGCAGGGAAATCATGCTGAAGGTGTTGAATAAACGGGACAGTATCAATCCCTGGAACCGTCCCCATCAAGTCAGTGTTTACATCAAAGCGTCGGAGAAGCTGGATTTTAAATCCTCGGGGAAATCCAAGGAAAAAGAAAACGATGAACCCAATTTCGATGCCAAGCAGGACAGCCTTCTTAAATCCATGAACTTGGTGGAAGTTCAATTAGAGCGTTCCTTCGCACCGCCCAACAAAGTGAAAGAAGTCCGAAATGCCTATGAAGTGCATGGCTCATCGCAAAACTTGTACTATACCACGACGGTAAAAAGTAATTTTAACTTCTTTGAGAACTTATTGCACCTAGACGATTTGCATGAAACCCCGGTAAGTTCACCCATTTCAATCCCAGGGATACTTTCATACCGTTACCGCCTTGAAGAGAAGTATGAAGAAAACGGGGGCATGATTTCAAAAATCAAAATCATTCCTAGAAATACGGCAACCACTACCCTCGAAGGTTATATCTGGGTCATTGATACCCTTTGGATGGTGCAAAAACTCTCGCTCACCATGAACAAAGGGAATTTGTTGGTATACGACCATTTTCAAATCGACCAAACCTTTAGCCATCCGGGAGATTCGATGTGTGTGTTGGAAAAACAAGCGTTAACTTACGGGGTCAAGTACAAAAACGAAACCTCCAAAGCGAGTACGGTTGCCTTGTTCAGCAACTACAATTTCACTCCAAAGTTCCCGGCTAAGTACTTCTCCACCGAATTGGCAGTAACGGAACAAACGGCATATGAAAAAGACAGCAGTTATTGGAACGGAATACGCGAAATTGGCTTAAGCGATGAAGAACGCAGGTATATTTTCCTGAAAGACAGCATCGAAGAGGCGCACAACAAGAAAGAATACCTGGATTCGGTAGATGCCGTATTCAATAAAATTACCATACTCAAAGTGTTGTGGTTTGGAGTGGATCATAGAAACCGGGTAAAAAAACAACAGTTCTCCTTCGGTTCATTGGCGGAATTTGTTCAACCGATTGGCATAGGCGGACCTCGAATTGCCCCCAATTTCGGGTATTTCAAAAAATGGGAAAATCAGCGTACCTACGATTTTTACGTGAGGTCCTCCATTGGTTTTTTAAACAAAGATCCCAAAGGGGTAATTTGGAACCGATACCGCTTCGATCCCTTCCATCAAGGCGATGTAACGGCATCGGTCAGCCATGAATTTGACGTTATTCGCGGCTTTGATGCGATAACACAAATCTATCGCCGAAACAACTTCATCGAAGCGACCACCCTTAGGGCCGGGGTTAACTACGAATTGTTCAACGGATTGTATTTGGGGGCTGACCTCAATTTTGCCATTCGGAGGAGTTTAAAGGATTTTAAGTTCTTAGAGCTCACCGATGCCTTCATACCCAACGACAGTGCCATGGTTTTCGATCCTTACAATGCTAGCTTGGTTTCCTTCGAGTGTTCCTACGTGCCCCAGCAAAAATACATGCGCGAACCTTACCGCAAGGTGGTTCTGGGTTCGGCTTGGCCAACCTTCAGTGTGTATTATCGAAAAGGAGTCAAAAACTTGTTTGGAAGCGTCATTGATTACGATTATTTAAGCTTTGATATTCGGCAAAACTTCAAGCTTGGACTGCTCGGAAACAGCAGTTACCGCGTTGCCACAGGTACCTTTTTGAGCATGCGCGACGTTCGAGAGCCTGATTTGAGGTACCAACGTCGTTCAGACCCTATTTGGTTTTCCAACCCGCTGTATTCCTTTCAAGGTTTAGATACCACGCTTCCGACCAAGAGTTGGGTGCATGAAGCGCATTTCGTTCATCACGATAACGGAGCGATTCTTAATAAAATCCCCTTCATGAAGAAAACGCGCATAGGACTGGTATTTGGCGGAGGGGCAATGTACGTTCAAGAACACGACTACCAACACTATGAATTATTGGCTGGCTTGGAAAGAAATTTCAAGTTATCACGGCGAAGGTTGCGCGTCGGGGTTTACGGCTGCGCTTCAGATGGCAATAAAACCGCTCCGAGAATGGACTTTAAAGTCTCCTTTGCCATCCTGGATGACCGCAGCATGAAGTGGAATTTTTAATCCTGAGTCTCTGATTTGCGGGAACGAAAGGTGAAAATGCTTTTTCGCTGAATCCACAGCAGCAGTCCTACTCCCACCGAAATGCAGGAATCTGCAACGTTCCAGATGGCAGGAAACACGGGGCTATCACCCAACCACGGAACCCAACTTGGCCAGTACGCATCAAACTGAAACATATCAACCACGTTCCCATAGAGAAAACCTCGGTTGCGAACTTCGACGGCATAGCTGATCCCGTATTGCGTGCAAGGCATCTTGATCCCACTTCCCTGCATTTGATTGAAGGATTCGCAAGGGTTGAATGGAAAAATAAAATCGTAAAACATGGAATCTAGAAGGTTACCTGTTGCTCCAGCAAGAATCATGGATAACGCTATCAAAGAAAAGTTGGTTATTCCTTTTTTGATTTCGAGCAGGATGTAATAGGTAATTCCTCCGATGGCTAAAATCCTAAAAACACTTAAGGCAATTTTGCCATAAGCCGAAGATCCTAGGGTTGTACCGAAGGCCATTCCCGGATTTTCGATGTAGTGCAATGCAAACCAATTCCCTAACAGGTAGCGCGTTTCGTTGGGTTGAAAGGTCCATTTGATGTACCATTTCATGAGCTGATCCGCGAAAATTAGCCCCACAACCACCCCTATAAGTAACCAATGCTTTTTACTCACGGCTTGTTTTGAGCGTTTTTAGCATCAATCGTGGTGGTAGCATGAGGCACTAATCGAAGGCGCTCCTTGGGAATTAATTTCCCGGAAACACGGCAAACACCGTAGGTTTTGTTTTGAATTCGTACCAAGGCCGCCTGAAGGTTCTGAATGAACTTCTCTTGCCTTGCCGCTAGTTGAGCCACTTCTTCACGGGAGAGGGTATCCGAACCGTCCTCCATCATGTTGAAGGTTCTACCGGTATCATCGGTCCCATGGTTGTCGCTGTGCGATAATGAATTCTTGAGCAGGTTGTAATCTACTCGAGCGTCTTCTAGTTTTTTATTAATTAACGCTTCAAATTCCTTTAACTCTGCTTCGGAATAGCGTGTTTTTTCAGCTGCCATAGTGGTATTTTCAAAGAGGTCAAATATAAAAAAATAACAAAAACAGCACGCGTTATCTTAAAAAGTAATTCATTCAATTCACTGCCTTTTTTTACCTTCGTAGCATGTTGCGCCTGTTCAACGATAACAAGCCGTATGTCTTGTTCGTTCTTCCCTTCTTGCTGGCAGGATTTTACGCATACCATTTCATGGTGGAATGGCAAGGGATGCCCCAACAGATTTCCATGGGACTTTGGGGTAGAATTCCTATATCCGCCCAAGATCTTCCTTGGTGGATTGGAATTGGATTTATTGCGTATTTGGTCAATGCTATTACGTTGAATTTTATCTTTAACGAGGCCAATTTCTACGAACGCAACAATTACCTTCCCTCCTTATTAAGTACCACCTTCATGGCATCCTTGGGGGGGTATTTTGGATTTAATGCGCTTCATCTTGCTTTTTTAGGTTTGATGCTTTGTTGCCATCAGCTGTTAAAACTGGACCAAAACAACCGAGCGGAACAACACTTGTTCAACGCGGCATTTTTTTACAGCATTGCAGCGAGTTTTTTTCCTGCTTTGATTTTCGGAATACCGGTTATTTATTTTTTGGGTCTTATTTTTCGCCCCTTCATCCTTCGCGAATTCATCATTTTTTTACTAGGACCCTTGATTGTTTCTTTCTATGTGTTTGCTTATCGTGCCTACTTTCAATACGGCGGGTTTTGGCAAGATGTTCAATTGACGCATCGCCCATTCGATGCGCCTCCTGGGGCTTACATCCTTTGGGCCCTATTGGGGTTCATTCTCTTGTTGATTTTTTATACCCTTTCCGTAAAGTGGAACGGCTACAGCAATCGAACTAGAAAAGAACTTCAATTGCTCCTTGGCATGTTGATCGGAATTTCGGCATGCCTTACCGTGAACATTTCTTTTGCCCTAGGCCTTTTGGCCTTCCCAATATCGATGCTCTTCACCCTTTCCTTTCTGGACAAAAGAATACAACGAGTGTCCACTTTTCTTTTTTACGGCCTCATGGTTTTTATCGTTGTGAAGTTTCTGTTGAAAACCTAACCGTCGTCCTTGCAAAATAGTACCTTTGCAACAGTTATTTTTACACTATGAAATTTGGCGTAATTACCTTTCCTGGTTCTAACTGCGATCAGGACATGGTCTATGTGCTTTCAACCTTATTGGGGCAACAAGTAGAATCCTTGTGGCACAAAGATCGGGATCTAAAAGGAGCAGATGTGGTGATTTTACCTGGGGGGTTTTCGTACGGAGACTACCTACGATCTGGGGCTATCGCTAAATTCTCCCCAATCATGAACGAAGTGGTACATCATGCCAAACGTGGGGGAATCGTCATTGGCATTTGCAACGGATTCCAAATTCTCACCGAAAGCGGATTGCTGCCGGGTGCACTCTTACATAACTCAAAACGAACCTTCATTTGCAAGAACACTTACATTACTCCCACCACCACCTCAAGCCTCCTTACCTCGGGAATGCAAAGGGGCGAAGCGTATAAAATCCCTATTGCTCACGGCGAGGGGCGTTATTATGCGGACGACGCTACCCTGGCTTCGTTACAGGACCAAGATCAGATCATTTTTCAATACTGCCGCGCCGATGGGAAGGTTTCGGAGGAATACAATCCCAACGGTTCGTGCCTTAACATTGCGGGAGTTACCAATGCCGGGAGGAACGTTTTTGGCATGATGCCTCACCCTGAGCGGGCTGCCGACCTTGATTTAAAAAATACCGACGGTTTATTGCTATTTGAATCCCTTTTAAGCGTTTCGGCCTAATGAATGTACTTTTACTTGGATCCGGTGGGCGCGAGTCGGCCATCGCTTGGAAAATTTCGCAGAGTTCCATCCTGGATCAGTTGTATGTTGCACCGGGAAATGCAGGAACACGACAATACGGCAAAAATACACCGCTGGATATCCTCGATTTTGAGGCGATAAAAGCCTTCGTTCTTTCCCAGAAAATAGACCTTGTTGTCGTGGGACCCGAAGAGCCTCTCGTGATGGGTATTGTTGATTTTTTCAAAAGCGATGCCGCGCTTCGTTCGGTCGGTATCATCGGTCCAACCAAGGCTGGAGCGCAATTGGAAGGCAGTAAAACGTTTGCCAAAGAATTCATGCAGCGCCATCGAATTCCAACGGCAAAATTTGGCAGTTTTTCGTTGGAAACCCTCCGAGAAGGCATTGCCTTTCTTCGGGAAATGAAAGCTCCTTATGTGCTTAAAGCGGATGGCTTAGCTGCAGGAAAAGGCGTACTCATTCTCGCTAATTTGGAGGAAGCAGAACATGAATTGACCCAAATTTTACTTGATGAAAAGTTTGGTGCCGCAGGAAAACGAGTGGTAATTGAGCAATTCTTAACGGGCATTGAATTGTCGATGTTCATTTTAAGCGATGGCCGTTCTTTTAAAATTCTACCCGAAGCGAAAGACTACAAACGCATTGGAGAAAAAGACCAAGGTCCCAATACCGGAGGTATGGGTGCCGTTTCTCCGGTACCTTTCGCCGATGAAGCCTTCAAGGACAAAGTCCTCAACCAAATCATAATCCCAACGGTAAAAGGCTTAAACCAGGAAGGTATCGAATACCAAGGATTCATCTTTTTTGGGCTCATCAGTGTTAAAGGAGAACCCTACGTAATTGAATACAATTGCCGCATGGGCGACCCCGAAACAGAGGTGGTTGTTCCGCGCATTAAATCCGATTTATTGGACTTATTCGAAGGTGTGGTGTCGAATACGCTCTCCGAAAGGGACATTCAATTCACCGAACTGTCTGCAGCAACGGTGATGATGGTTTCCGGAGGCTATCCGAATACTTATGAAAAAGATAAAATCATCTACGGCCTCAACACCGTTTCCGAATCCTTAGTGTTTCATGCGGCCACCAAATCGGACGGACCGAAAGTGCTGACCAACGGTGGGCGCGTTCTCACCGTAACTTCCTACGGAAAAAACTTGGAAGTTGCCTTAGCAAAATCGTACGATGCGGTTTCTAAACTATCTTTTGAAAACGCCTATTTCCGCAAGGATATTGGCCAAGACGTCATCTGATGGGAGATCAAATTTACCTTACCTTGTTCGTGCTTTCGTTGATTGGTTCCGCCTTTTTCTCGGGCATGGAACAAGCCTTTCTATCGTCTAACCGTCTGCGCGTCGAGGTAGAGCGCGGCAAAGGCAGTTTGCAAGGAAAAATCAACGCCTTCTTTTACCGAAATCAATCCACGATGATTGCCATGATGCTTCTTGGGAACAACATTTCCCTGGTCGTTTATGGAATCACTTTTGGACACTTGCTGATCGGGGACACCCAAGAACTATGGGGGGTGCACAGCGAAATTTTTGTCTTAGTGATGCAAACCATCCTCTCCACCTTGCTGGTTTTGATCGGTGCGGAATTCTTTCCCAAAGCCATTGCCTCCATTAATCCCAACCGCATCCTTAACTTGGGCAGCATTCCTTTAGCCATCGTGTTTGGCATCCTCTATTTGCCCACCCAATTCGTCTTGCTCACGAGCTTACTCCTTTTGAAAATTACGGGTTCTAAAATGAAATCTTCTAAAAAAGTATTCTCCAAGATTGATTTGGAACATTACGTGGAAGAGATGAACTCGCGGATTGCTCCGGAACAGGAACTGAAGCATGAAATGACCATCTTAAAAAACGCCTTGGAATTCAACCAAATCAAAGCGCGCGACTGCATGATTCCGCGCACCGAAATTGCAGCGGTGGATCTCGAAGAAAGCGTAGAAAACACCCTTCAACTGTTCATCGACCGCGGTTTGTCAAAAATCCTGGTTTACCGAGGCTCCATCGATAACATCATCGGATACGTTCATTCGTTTGACTTTTTTTCCAAACCGGAGAGTATCAAGTCCATCCTGAAACCCATAGGTTTTGTTCCGGGAGTGCTCTCGGGCAAAAGCCTCCTCGAAAACTTCTCGAAACAAACCGGCAACATTGCGGTGGTCAACGACGAATACGGCGGCACGGCGGGAATCATCACATTGGAGGACGTCATCGAAGAAATCTTTGGAGACATCATTGACGAGCACGACAAGGACGATTGGTTGGAGGAAAAAATCAGCGACGTCGAGTACTTGTTTTCGGCCCGAGCCGACATCGATTACCTCATCGAAACCTACCAACTTCATTTGCCAGAATCAGAAGAATACGATACCTTGGGTGGGCTTATTACGCATCGTTTGGAACGAATTCCCGAGCTAGGAGAACGTTTGGAAGTGGAACCCAACATGGTGTTGATTATCGAAGAAGCGAGCGAACGGAGGATCGAGAAAGTACGCATTTTACTCGACCAATGACCTTCATGAACCCCTCGACGTCAGCAGTCCTTTTCGACATGGATGGGGTGTTAATTGATTCGGAACCCCTGTGGAAGGTGGCCATGTACGAGGTGTTTACGCCTTTAGGCAGTCACTTAACGCCTCAAGATTTTCAACAAACGGTGGGTTTGCGCATCGACCAAGTGGTGCACTACTGGAATGTGAGCCAAGGCTGGAATTTGAAAAGCGAGGCTTCGGTGGTGCAAGCCATCCTCGACCGCATGGTGGCATTGGTCCGAGAAAACCCTTATGCATTAACGGGAGTATACGAAACCTTGCAGTATTTGCAGGAGCGGGGCATCCCGACGGGGGTGGCAACCTCATCGCCAACGGTTTTGATGGACGCCGTATTGGATGCTTTGGAGCTGAGGCCGTATTTCCAAACGGTGCAATCCGCAGAACTTCTAGCCTATGGAAAACCGCATCCTGAGGTGTATTTGCGAGCGGCGGAAGCCTTGCAGCGAAAACCGCAACATTGTTGGGTAATCGAGGACTCCTTGAACGGGGTAATTTCCGGAAAGGCCGCGGGCATGCAGGTGATTTGCATTCCAGAAAAAACGCACCATCCCAACCCAAAATTGATCGTGGCGGACCATCAGTACGCATCGCTCCTCGAATTACTCGAAGCATGGAAAGGGGTGGGAAAATAAGATATAGAAGGGTAAGGCGAGCTTTTGTCAAGGTAACATCACCTTCACGCAGACCTTTACAAAAAAGACCTAGTACCTGTAACCAAACTTGATGAATTGAATTATTTGTAATAACTTTGTAATTACGCAAAAAATAAATCATGGAAGTTTCAATTATTAAAATAGGGAATTCAAAAGGTTTTCGATTAACCAAAACAATTCTTGAGAGGTATAACATCACCGACAAAATTGAATTGATCTTTGAAAAAGGCCAAATCATTTTGCGTCCTATTTCAGAACCTCGAAAAGGCTGGGATAAAGCATTTCAAAAGATGCATGAACAGGGTGATGACCAACTACTGATGAACGATGTTTTTGAAGATGAAAACTTTGACGAATGGATGTAAAACAATATCAAATAGTTTTGGTGAATCTAGACCCAACCTTGGGTAGTGAGATTCAAAAAACTCGTCCTTGTGTCATTGTTTCACCCAATGAAATCAACGATCATTTAAGAACGGTTGTCATCGCACCAATGACTTCTACCAGCAGAAAATACCCGACAAGGGTAAAGGTTAAACACCAAAGTCAAGAAGGTTGGGTTGTAATCGATCAAATTAGAACTATCGACAAAATTCGAATAGTAAAACCGTTGGGGTCCCTTACAGAAAAAGAAATCCGCGAATGTAAACGCATAATCCGAGAAACTTTCGTTGATTAAAGGGCATAAAGGAAATACTTAGTCCTCAATAGAAACCCCTTCCTCCCCTCTCCATTTCACAAGGATTGATACCTTTGTAAAAACTTAAGCTCTTGGAAGATTCGTTCGATTACCGAAATCAATCTGAAAATCCCGATCAGGATTACGACAAAGTACTGCGCCCCAAAACGCTCAGCGATTTCGCTGGTCAACCCGCCATTGTCGAAAACCTCAGCATCTTCGTGAAAGCCGCCAAACTACGCAACGAACCACTCGACCACGTTCTGTTGCACGGTCCTCCGGGCTTGGGTAAAACCACCCTCGCCAACATTATCGCCAATGAAATGGGCGTTGGCTTTAAGGTTACCAGCGGTCCCGTGCTCGACAAACCCGGTGATTTGGCCGGACTCCTCACCAACCTCAGCGTGGGAGATGTGCTCTTCATCGATGAAATTCACCGCTTGAGTCCTGTGGTGGAAGAATACCTGTATTCCGCCATGGAAGACTACGTTATTGATATTTTACTGGATTCCGGGCCCAACGCTCGCACCATTCAAATCACCCTCAACCCTTTTACCCTCATAGGTGCCACTACCCGCAGCGGCTTGCTCACGTCCCCACTTCGTGCGCGTTTCGGGATCAACTCACGGCTCGAGTATTACGACGCCCAAACCTTAACCAGCATCGTGGAACGTTCTTCCAGCTTGCTCGATATCCCGATCACCGAATCTGCCGCCTACAAAATTGCCAGCCGAAGCCGAGGTACCCCACGTATTGCCAACGCCTTGCTGCGCAGGGTTCGCGACTTTGCGCAAATCAAAGGCAGCGGCACCATCGACGACGACATCACCGAAATAGCACTGAAAGCCTTGAACGTTGACGAAAACGGACTCGATGAAATGGACCTTCGCATTCTCAAAGTTATTTTGGACAAATTCAGCGGTGGTCCCGTCGGTTTAACCACCATCGCAACCGCCATAGGTGAAAATGCAGGTACCTTGGAGGAAGTGTACGAACCGTTCTTGATTCAAGAAGGTTTCTTGATGCGCACCCCGCGTGGAAGGAAGGTCACCGAAAAAACCTACAAACACCTTGGACGCGATCTAGGGTATTTTCAGGGCGGTTTGTTTTAAGCATGAACGCAGATCGCTACAAGTCATTTATTAAAACCAAAGCGGCTGAACTCGGATTTTTCTATTGCGGATTTTCCCAAGCCGGATTCCTTGAAGAAGAGGCCCCGAAACTTGAACGCTGGCTCAACGAAGGTCGCCACGGAAAAATGACCTACATGGAAAACCACTTCGACAAGCGGCTCAACCCCCAGCGCTTGGTAGAAGGCTCCAACAGCGTTATTTCGTTGCTTCTCAATTATTTTCCCCAGCATAGTCCCTCCGAATCGGCGCCCAAGATTTCCAAATACGCCTACGGAGAAGATTACCATACCGTCATCAAAGAAAAACTAAAGACACTGGTGGAGGTCATGCGCCAAGAAATTGGGGACATCCAAGGAAGGGTTTTTGTTGATTCCGCCCCGGTCATGGACAAGGCCTGGGCCAAAAAATCCGGATTGGGATGGGTCGGTAAAAACACCAATTTAATCCATCCGAAAGAAGGAAGTTTCTTTTTCATTGCCGAACTCATCACCGATTTGAACTTTACGCAAGACCCTCCCCTGCCCGATTATTGTGGCACCTGTACCCGCTGCTTGGAGGCTTGTCCTACCCAAGCGTTAACCGCCCCTTATGAAATTGATGCCTCCAAATGCATTTCGTACCTCACCATCGAATTGAAAGAACAGCATTTGCCCGCGGAATTTCGGGGTAAAATGGAAAATTGGGCCTTTGGTTGTGATATATGCCAAGATGTATGTCCCTGGAACCGTTTCTCCAAAGCCCATCAAGAAAAACGGTTCGAACCAGCCTTTGATTTTCTCGACTTAGACCTTGAAACCTGGGAAAAGGTTCAAGAAAGCACCTTTGAATCGTGGATGAAACACAGCGCGATTCGACGAACCGGTTACGAAGGACTCATGCGCAACCTCCGTTTTTTAAAACCCATCGAAAAACCTTAACTTTGTTGGGTGTCAGGCTCAACCTTTGGAACCGTATTTCAACTCACTACGTTCGGCGAATCGCATGGCACTGCCATAGGCGGCATTATTCAAGGATGTCCTGCCGGAATTGAAGTAGATTTGGATCAAATCCAGCAAGCGTTAGACCGCCGTAAACCAGGACAATACGCCGCAAGCAGTCCCCGCAAAGAATCGGACCGCGTTCAATTCCTCTCGGGAATTTATGCCGGCAAAACCCTCGGAACCCCTATAGGATTTATCTTGGAAAACCAAGACGTACAATCCAAGGACTACACCTCCCTCCAAGAAGCATATCGACCATCGCATGCGGATTTCACCTACGACCAAAAATACGGATTACGGGACCCTCGCGGCGGAGGACGTTCCAGCGCTCGCGAAACGGCTTGCCGAGTGGTGGCCGGTGCTTTGGCAGAACAGCTGTTATCCAAAGTAGGCGTTCGTTTTTCCTGTTACGTGGAGCAAATTGGGCCGCACCGCAGTTGCCAAGAAGGTTTTTATTCAAGCGAGGCCATCGAATCTTCCACCGTTCGCTGTCCTGATGCCGCCCTTACTGCAAAAATGCTGGCCTTTTTGGAGGAAGTTCGTGCCGAAGGCGATACCGTTGGCGGATGCATTCGCTGTTATATCGAAGGGGTGCCGGCAGGATTGGGAGAACCGGTCTTCGACAAATTGCATGCAGTCTTAGCCAAGGCCATGCTGAGCATTAATGCGGTAAAAGGCTTCGAAATTGGTAGCGGATTCGATGCTGCAAGCATGAAAGGAAGCGAACACAACGACCTCTTTGAACAGGATTTGACGACAAAAAGCAATTTCTCAGGCGGAATACAGGGAGGAATATCTAACGGGATGCCCATATCTTTTCGCGTAGCCTTTAAACCGGTGGCCACCCTGATGAAAGAACAAGCAACCGTAACCCGAAAGGGAGAAGCGGTCACCATCGACCCCAAAGGACGCCACGACGTTTGCGTGGTGCCTCGAGCAGTTCCCATTGTGCAAGCCATGGCCGCATTGGTACTATTAGATGCTTACCTTCAAAACAAAACCATAACTTTGTAAAACGTATGTTGCAACGCATTCAAACCTTGTATTTCGCACTGAGCATCGCGCTTTGGGGCACTTTTTTCACAGGAGTTTCCCTGCTGAGCTTTGAAAACACCTCCTCAAAAACCTTGGAAAACGTTTCGGTTTTTGGTCGAAAAATATTTCAAATGGCCGACGGAAAAGAGACCTTACTCAAGGTTGAGAACCAACCAATTTTTATTCTGTGTGGATTGATGATCGTTCTATTATTCCTAACCCTAATGCGGTATAAATCACCAAGAAAGCAATTGGGATTGGCGCGATTTACCTTGCTCTTGAATACCTTCTTAGTGTTTGCCTTGGTGGTTTGGAGCACCTATTTGTTTTCGAATGCTCCGAAAGGTTCCAGCAATTCGGTGGGGCTTGGTTATTACTTGCTGTGTGTGACCCTTCCCTTGAGTTACTTTGGATACCGTGGGGTATTGCGCGACAAAATGTTATTAGACTCTGTAGACCGCCTGAGGTAAAACCCTATGAATGTACTATCGGTAGAAAACCTCGAAAAATCGTACGGGGAAAAAATCTTATTTCAAAACGTGACCTTCGGATTGGATCAAGGTCAAAAAGTGGCGCTTGTTGCCAAAAACGGTGCGGGAAAAACCACCTTGTTGCGCTGCCTCTGCGGAATGGAGTCGGCGGATCAAGGTAACATCGTCTTTCGCAAGGAACAACGTGTTTCGTGGATGGAACAAACCGAAGATTTTGATCCTAACGCCACTGTATGGGACCTCATCGCAGACAACCAGCACGAAAACCATCAGTTGTTCTACGCTTACAACCAAGCACTCGAAAACAACGATGCCGCTGAAATCGACCGCTTAACGGATGCCATTACCGCCAACAACGCATGGGGAGTCGAGGCGGAAATAGAGAAAATCGTGCATATCTTAAAACTCAACCCGAAAGACCGAGTAGGCTCCCTATCGGGAGGACAAAAAAAACGGATATCCCTCGCTAAAGTGCTGTTAGCCGATGCCGACTTTTTCATCTTGGACGAACCCACCAACCACTTGGATTTGGACATGATTGAATGGTTGGAAAGCTATTTATCCTCGACGAATGCCACGGTATTTATGGTCACCCACGACCGTTATTTTTTAGAGTCGGTATGCGATGTGATTTTGGAATTGGACGAGAAAAACCTGTACAAGTATAACGGTAATTTTTCCTATTATCTGTACAAAAAAGCGGAACGGCAAGAGCAATTAGCATCGAGCATCGAAAAGGCGCAAAACACGTTTCGCAGCGAGTTGGAATGGATCCGAAAACAACCCAAAGCCCGTGGTACCAAGCAAAAAGCGCGCATTGATGCCTTTTTAGAAGTCAAAGAAACGGCATCGCAGAAAATCAAGAACGATTCGATGGAGCTTTTGGTGAAAATGGAACGCCTTGGAACCAAGATTGTCGAATTTCACAAAGTGAGCAAAGCCTTCGGGGATAAAACCTTGCTCCAGTCCTTTTCCTACAACTTTCAACGGCAGGAGCGCATGGGAATCGTTGGGAACAACGGAACTGGAAAAACCACCTTTGTGAAAATGCTTTTAGGAGAAATAGCCCCGGACTCGGGAAAAGTGGTGGTGGGCGACACCCTCTTTTTCGGGCACTATACCCAGGACATGATCCAATTCAAAGACGACACAAAAGTCATAGATATCGTTCGTGAGGTAGCGGAATTCATCCCCTTAGAAAAAGGTAGGCAATTATCGGCGGCACAATTGCTCGAACGCTTTTTATTCCCTCGGGACATGCACTATCAATTCGTATCGAAATTGAGCGGGGGCGAAAAACGCCGCTTAAAACTGTTACGGGTATTGATGTCCAATCCTAATTTTTTGGTCTTGGATGAACCCACCAATGATTTGGATCTCTTTGCAATGACGGCCTTGGAGGATTATTTGAAAACATTCCAAGGATGCTTAGTGGTCATCTCCCACGACCGGTATTTCATGGACAAAATTACTGACCACTTATTGGTGTTCCAAGGAGACGGAGTGATCGACGATATTTTGGGCAACTACACCGACTACCGTAAAAACCAACGAAAAGTCAAAGAACCTGCAAAGGTGGAGGAAAAACCCAAGGAGCGCACCGAGGAGGTCAAGCGAAAACTCAGTTATAAGGAACAAATCGAAATAAAAACCTTGGAAGCGGAAATCGCCCAAATGGAAATCGAAAAAGAAATGCTCACCCAGCAACTTTCCGAAGGAATGCTCAGCAACGAGGAGCTGATGAAAATTGGGGAGGATTTAGGCCAATTGGTGCAACACTTAGACGATAAGTCGAACCGCTGGCTTATGCTCGCCGAACTGCAATA
>CANMUN010000011.1 GCA_947500875.1 Flavobacteriales bacterium
CTTACAAAGGTGGCTCCTAAAATTACATCAACAGGGAAGGCCGCCAATCTTTTTTTGAACGATTCATTTACGTGAAATTCCCCATCAAGGGCTCGAACAATCCCTTCCGAATTGATAACACGTCCATCGGTGAAGGACAACCTTTGTTTTCCGTAAACCCCCTTGATCTGGAATCCGGAAATGGGCTTGAATATAATTCGTGCTCCGTCCAATGCGTTGTCATAGCCAAGCGCCCTATCCTCATACGTTCGCAAAGCCAAGCCATTACCAAACTGCTCGTAAAAATGGCCAAGGGTTACATCTACTTTATCATTGGAATAGCCAACGTATCGGTATCCAATTCCTGTTCCATCGAAACGATTCGGATAACCTTGAATGCGAGGAAGATAACTTTCCACCCTCATTCCTGCCTTAAACCCTCCTTGGGTGTAAAACACGTTCATGTAAGAATTGATTAGCCCTTTCGTTGGGGGTTGAAATGCATTAATAATAGGGTCGTCATTGAGGTATTGAAAGGTCGATTCAATGTTTCCCGTAAAATTGCCTTGCGACCAAATAACCGAGAAAGAAAACCCAAAAAACGCGGTTAAAACGGCCTTATTCAACGGAAAGTTTTTTGATTTCTTGGTATAGAATTTCTTCATCTCCCGGAGCATAATTATTATGGGTATATACGATGTTTCCATTTTTATCCAATAAGAACGTGTGAGGCACATTGTTTACGCCCATGCTACGTTTAAAGTCCCCATTGGGGTCGAGTAAAACGGTATAATCCCACCCTTTACCGTTGGCATAAGTGATTACGTCGCGTTTTGTTTTTTCGTCGTCGATGGATACCGCAACTAAATTAACTCCGGTTTCCGTTTGCCATCCTTCGTACAACTCATGAATCGCCATAAGCTCCTTTTTGCACGGCGCGCACCAGGTCGCCCAAAAACTGATGACCACCGGACCCGTAAATCCCAATTCAGAGGTGTTGTAACTTGTTCCGTTGATGTCCTTTAGTAATACGGATGGAACTTTTTTATTGCTCGTGGAGTCCTCAATGGAATGTTGACTCAACGCGTGCAAAGAACAGGAAATAAGAAATAGGGTAAATAATCGTTTCATAATTAACTTTTTAAAGTCCAAAACAAAAGCAGTGCCGAAAGCAAAGATAATTTATTTTACAGGTTTTCTGTTAAGAGTCTTGCTTTAGTCCGTTTTAATTCTTATGTTTGAAACATATTCAACTAACGCATGCGTAAAATTTATCTCCTTTTATTTCTTTTCTTGCCTCTAACTCTCCTCAAGGCTCAGGATAACATTTCCATATACTTAGAGGGTCAAAACACGGATTTGTCTTCTGGAATTTCTCCTCATACGGTCAGTGCACCGTCTGGAGCAACTTTTGACGTAACCTTTGAAATTCATAATAATTCCGCGATTACCCAAAAGTGGCGGATCACGCGAAAACAACTTTCTGTGCCTGCTGGATGGGCAGATGGATTGTGTTGGGGCCATTCTTCAGATCCTTTTGGAGGGGCCTGTTATTCAAGCACGCAAATGACCACAAACCCATGGACGTCTCCCGGAGGAGCAGCGGTTTTGTTTGACATTTTGCCTGGAGAATACGGAAAAATGAAGCCCGACTTTAACCCCGCAGATGGTATATCCGCTTTCGCCCATTACCGATATTACATTACGAACAGTTCAGGATTATCTTTTTTGGATTCCGTCGATGTTATGGTGGATTATGTTGCCGAGAACAAGGTTGTTAAAGACCCAGTAAGTGTCACTATTGTTCCCAATCCCGCCGATGATTACCTGCAATTAAGCGGTTCAAACAGTGAAGTTTTCACCTTTAAAATCGTCGATGCAATGGGGGCTGTAATTATGAAAGACGTACTAAGCGGTTCAAAAAAAATCAGTACAGCTGATTTGAAGAGCGGTGTGTATTTCGTGAATTTCGAAAGCCAAAACAACAAACCGTTCACCCGAAAAGTGATCATCCGCCATTAAACGGGGGATTCGGAAATGTCTAAAAAGAAATTCGCTAAGCGAAGTAATTCTTCCTCCCCGACGCAAGGTCAAGAAAGTGTAAGCCGGTCCATTTTAACGGTGTTTTCGAAGAATCCCGGCGCCGTACTTTCGCACAAGCAGTTATGTTACCTTTTAAATGCTCAAAAACCGATAGACCGGCAGCGAATTCTTGACGCAGTTCAGCGATTAGTGTCCAAAAATCGTCTGGAACAAGTCAACGCCCATAGCTTTTCCTTAAAGCAGGGAGCGTTACTGGAAGGCACCTTTGAGTTAAATCCAAAGGGATTTGGGTTCATTCGGCAGGATTCTCAAAAAAACGACGTGTTGGTTCGCGAGGAGAATAAAGGTCCTGCAATGGACGGCGATCGAGTGCAATTCTCTGTTATTCACGAAAGAAATGGTAAAAGAGAGGGTAGAATATTGAACGTTTTAGAAAGAACCCGCGTTCAAATGGTGGGCACGTTAAACATCAAAAACGATAAAGCAATTCTATATCCCGATAGTGTAAAACACGGCGTTCCCATTCAAATTCCATTAGAACAGCTCAACGGCGCACGTAACGGTATGCGAATCGTTGCAAAAATTGACGTTTGGCCCGAAGATCATTCGATGCCTATTGGGGAAGTAGTTGCAACCTTGGGATTTCCCGGTTCCAACGATGCTGAAATGATTGCAATTCTCGTTAACCAAGGATTTGATCCCTATTTTCCAGAAGAAGTTATGGTAGAGGCGAGCAGTATCTCTACCGTAATTACAGAAGAAGAAATTAAGGCGAGAAAAGATGTACGCAATGTCTTAACCTTCACCATTGACCCCGTTGATGCCAAAGATTTTGACGACGCCCTTTCGTATCAAGAGCTGGAGAATGGAAACTTGATGATTGGAGTTCACATTGCGGATGTCGGGCACTACATTCGAGAGGGTTCGCCTTTGGATAAGGAGGCGCTGAAAAGGTCGAACTCCGTGTATTTGGTCGACCGAGTTATGCCCATGCTTCCCGAGCAACTTTCGAACGTATTATGTTCCTTGAGACCCAACGAGGACAAGCTCGCTTTTTCCGTGATTTTTGAATTCAATGCCCATGGTGAAGTGGTTCAACATTGGTATGGAAAAACGGTCATTCATTCCAACCGACGGTTCGCCTATGAAGAAGTGCAAGAGGTTATCGAAGGAAAGCCCGATGAACTTTCTTCCATCATTTTACGGGTGAATTCCATTGCCAAACAGATGCGTGCCAAACGGTTTAAAGAAGGAGCACTAAATATTGTTTCCGAAGAATTAAGGTTCGTGCTTTCTGAAAAAGGAGACCCCACGGGAACCGTATTGAAAACCTCTAAAGAGGCGCATCAACTCATTGAAGAATTCATGTTGTTAGCGAATAAAACGGTTGCGGTTGAACTTACTCCACAAAAAGAGAAGGGTGAAACACACTCCTCAATTTATCGGATTCATGATTTACCTGACCTAGAAAAATTAGGCTTGCTGCATTTGTTTTGTGAGAAATTCGGACTTTCGTTGGAAATTAAGGACCTAAAAAGTGCCGCCAAATCCATCAATTCCTTGCTTAAGTCCATTGAATCCGAACCCTTTTACCCCTTAATTCAAAGCATGGTTGTTCGGTCAATGGCCAAAGCCGTGTATAGTACTCAGAACATCGGTCATTTTGGGTTGGCCTTCAAGCATTATTCTCATTTTACATCTCCCATTCGTCGGTATGCGGACCTCATCGTGCATCGTCAATTGTTCGAAAAAAAACAGCTTGGAAAAATAATGCCTCGACCGAACCTCGATGAAATTTGCAAAAAGATTTCGGCAAACGAACGAAAAGCAACAGAAGCGGAGCGAGAATCCACTAAGTATTTTCAAACACTCATGCTGTTGGACAGAATTGGAGAGGCCTTTGATGGAATGGTTTCAGGGATTTCGGAATATGGTATTTTCGTTCGATTGTTGGAAAACCATTGCGAAGGAATGGTCGCTTTACAAAGCATCACCTCAGACCGGTTTTCGTTTGACACAGAAAAGCACATCGTTGTTGGGAAAAAAACCGGGCGATTTTACACCCTTGGCACACCGGTTCGGGTTCGGGTAGAAGAGGTTAGTCCAAGAAAACGCCAAATCGACTTGTCGCTGTTGGAGGATTAAGGCATGAACATGTCTTCAGCGTTCACGCGTTGCAATTCATGTCCTTTCTTGAACATTTTTTTAACAATCGGGGCACCGCTTTTACCGTATACGATAAACCACCCGTCTTTCAATCCCTTTTTGTAGTGAATTTCGTTCATTTTATTGCCTCGACGGTCGTATTGACAAAAAACACCGTGCAAAAGGCCTTTCTTGTAATTCGACACCACTGCGGGGACCACTCCTCCGGGGTAAAAGTTGGTCCATTTACCCACCTTATTTCCGGAGGTATACCTGCCCGTTTCTTTGATTTTATAGTCGAGCTGAGAGTAGGCTCTATATTTCCCATGCTCGACACTTCTAACGTCCTTAAACCCCAATGCAACAACATCGTTAGACGCGTTCTTTAGTTTTTTAATGGCATAAGTAATTTCTTCTTTTTTCTGACCATTAGCATAAAACTCCGTCCATTTTCCTTTCTTGAGATCTTTCTTGTAGCGGCCAAATAACTGCAGTTTTCCTTCAGGGGAAAACGAATACCAGGCTCCGTTTAATTTACCCGAAGTGTAATACGATTGATTTTTAATCCGTCCATTTGGCCAATAGTTTTTCCATTCACCGACCTCCTTGTCGAAGTGGTATTTACCTGCCATTAAAAGGGTTCCGTCTTCATACCACGTTTGCCATTCACCTTCCTTCATGTCCCTTGCATAAGAGCCTTTGCGAAAAGGTTGACCGTCTTTGTAAAAATACTCCCATAATCCGCTTTTCAGACCTTTCGAAAAATGCGCGTTGTAGGACAACTCGCCAGTAGAAAAATAATAGTTCCAATCCCCGTCTTGCAAATTATTATCAAAACTGCCCCTCATCTCGACGTCCCCGTTTTGCATGTTCCAAGTCCACAAGCCATGTTTCTTGCCCATTCGATAGTTCCCTGTTGTCTGTGTAACTCCATTAGGATACATTACCAAATATTCTCCGTCCAAAGAATCTTGCACAAACCCTTGTTTTTTCTCCAACGAGCCGTCCGCAAAATTAAAGGTCCACGTTCCCTGTTTTTTTCCATTCAAGAACTCTCCTGAAATAGCGGTAACTCCGGAAGCTAATTGTTCAAAAAAAGGACCGTTTCTAAGTCCATTTTTAAATTCATACGACTCTTTTATTGCGCCTGACTGGAAATAGCTTACCACGGTTCCGTTCCCTTTATTTACCGTTTGGGTGTGGTTTTTATCGTTTTGATAATAGGACATCAAATACGTTGTGTCGTTGGAAACGAATTCTTCTTTCCAAACGGTAGAATCCGGATAATAAAACATCCATTTGCCCTCAGGGGATCCTAAATTATAATTGCCCTGTATGATCAAAGTCCCTTGTTCGTTATATTCTTTGAAGGTAGAATCAGGTACATTAAACGTTGAAAAATACACCTGTTTTACCTTTTTATTTGGAAAAAAAACCGTTTGTTTTCCATGCACCCTGTTACGATAATAATAGCGCTCTTCCTCTAAGGCTCCGTTCAATCCATAAAACATCCATTTGCCGTGTTTCTCCGTTGTTTCTGGACGAATTTCATCGGTGTAATAACACCCGGTCGAATGCAGTTTTTTGTTTTCGGCGTCCCAATATACTTTTACCTTCGGGCCCAAATTTTCCGAAAGTACTTTTTGGGCATTCACCCACATTGCGCAACCGATAAAAAAAAACAAGAGTGTACGTTTCATCATATTCATCAAAACAAATTTCTCCTGAGGAGTTACATGCGGAGCAGCTGTCGAACGATTAAAAACACCCCTGTTCCAATAAACACTGCACCGATGAGGAGGTTGAGTGCTTTCAACAAGTTAACCGTTACCAAAGGTTTTAACTTATTGGCGAGGTAGGCCTTTAAACAGTCGAGGCCAAAGAAAACACCTAAAACAATTCCAATAAAAATGTAAATATGCCAAAACCCTTGGTGCTCTTCCACCAAATCAAATCCCTTGGCGACGATGGCAAGCCAATACACTACAACACCAGGATTGAGTAAATTCAAGGTAAAACCCTTCAACAACAACAAGGCATTATTTCTTCTATCGTTGCGGGTGGGATTAGAGGCCTTGGTGAGCGGATCTTCCTCCAACAAACCGCTTTCCAATTCTTCTGGACTGGCAATGGATATTTTTTTAAACCAAACATTGTATACGCCGTATGCCAAAAACAGCCCTCCTCCGACCATGCTCAACACAACGTTGTTTTTCAAAGAACTCAAGGACCTTAATTGGTAGGCAAAAAACATGGAAAGAAAAACGTAAAACACATCGCTCAACAGGACTCCAAGGTCAAAAATCATTGCAGATCTAAAGCCTTTGGTGATGCTGATTTCGAGGAGAAGAAAGAAAACCGGACCAATCATCAAGCTCAGAAGTATTCCTATAACAAAGGCATGAAAAAAGTAGTCCATGGACAAAAATAAGAAAATCCCTTGTTTAGCTCTTTTGAAGAACCATAAAAAACCTTATTTTTGCACCTATTGTTACCCTATGAAAACACTTGCAGCCAAAGAAAAATTAAGCAAAATCATCCAGTCCGTTGAACAAAATGGTGTTCAAGCGGAGAACTTAATTGAAGACTTGAAAGCCTTAAGAGAGATTGCAAAAATGGAAAAAGACCCTTTAGTTGTTAAGCTTTTACGTTTCACGTACGAATACCTGCAGGAAATTGGAGCCTTCGATGTTGAAGGTCAATTTGAAGAAGACGAAGAGGGGAATCGTTTCCCGGTTGAAGGCATTGAAGATCAAGAGAATTTAGTGTATTTGCTCTCACTTCTTCAAAATGCCGAGCAAAAAGTTAATCGGGAAGAATTGAAAGATTACCGTGACGCATTAAAAAGTGAACTTTATTAAGCAACCTTTTTGAGTTAATCAACGTCTTGCTAACAGCGGCTCATGCCACTTAGATTTAATTAACTTGCAGAGAAATCCGGAATGCCAAACATTCCGGATTTTTTTTTAGCAGTAATTACAGTATTTCGAAGAAACCAGGTGCTCGAAGGGTTTTTCTAAATCATAGATTTCCTCCAGAATAAGTACAATCAGTGTCCTGAAGTCTTCCATAAAATCAGCCTCGTCAACCTCCTTTAATGTTAAAGGAAAAAATGCATCTCGGCTTTTTTGTATCGCATAAATCCCTTTTTCGTCTGGCCAAAACCCGTAATTATATTCAAACAAATAAGCGTAAACTGCCAGCTGTAGTCCGTGTTTGCATGCGATGAATGATTTGCGGACATCCTCTTTTTGTGCAAATTCCACGTGTTCTGCCTTGACTTTACCGCTCTTGTAATCAACTAAACGGTACCTTTCTTCAATTCGATCAATCCTGTCAACAAACCCCACCCAATTCAAGGTTATTATTGCTCCCTTGACCTCAACAGGCATTGGTGCTGTTAGGTAGGCTTCAAGCCGATGTATGTAAAGGTCTCCCTGAATGGAATTGATATACGCTCGGTCATTTTTCAATAAATTCAAAACAAATTCCAGAGCCACCGTATAGGTTAGGTAGTTCTTGCCTGAGGCGATTAAACTCTCGTCGTTATCCAAATAAAGCGTAAAATGCCTTCTCAATACCTCGGGGGCCTTCGAAATGAGTCCCTCAATATCCGTTGCTTTTACGGGAGGAGGAGGGGGAGCGACCGGCTCATTGTTTCTGTCCCTTTCTGCGAAGGGTAAGTACAGTTCTTCCAAAGTGCTGTGGATTATTTTTCCCATGCTGCTCATTTCCAAATCTTCTTCCACCGTTTCCTCCTCTCCAAGTTCTGCTAAATACCGAAAATAAAAATCCAAAGGGCACTGAAGGTACTTAAGCATTGCGCTTGCGGAAACTTTTTTTGAGAAATAGTTCTCCAATAAATGGACTATTTGAGGGCGTTTCTCGATGCTAGACAACCGGTAGTCTTGGTTTAACAAAAGCGGGGTGGTATACATTTTTTTCACCAAGTTTACCCGAGGATTAACCCTGCAAAGTTCCATCTCGATTTGCGTAAGGTAACGGCTGGGCTCTGCGGTGCCGATCCCTTCTCCTCCGATAGCATAAGTGCAAACAACGTTTTCTGCACGGTGCAATAAGCGATAAAAATGATGCGAAAAAAGGCCTTGTTTCTCCCGGGGTGTTGGCAAACCTAAACCCTTTCTTAAATCCATCGGTATCACCGAATCTAGGCCGTTATTGGGAGGTAAAACACCTTCGTTCAAGCCTAAAACGATCAGGTTTTTAAAGTCCAACATCCTGGTCTCTAACAGCCCCATTATTTGCACGCCTTGGGTAGGATTGCCATGATACGCCAGCGACAGCGAAGACCAATGTTGGTTAAAAAACTGCTTAAAGGTTCTTAAATTCATCATCGGAAATCCTTCCGAAGCTAAATTTTGAAGGGTCATCAGTCCTTGTTGGAAAACCACTAAAATTTGAGTTTCGAATTCGTTGTTTTTTCCTATTGCATCTAATAATTCCTGTGTTATTTCTTGCATGCTTTTGATCGCCGTTGGATAATCATTGTCCCAATTACGTAGCAATAAATGCAATATTCTGTCAAGGATAGGCGTGAACGTTAACTGTTTTTCGGATTGAAAAACGCGGTTGTTTTTAATGCTGGTAATTTCCCATTGAGTAATTTTCTCGCGCACTTCTTGCGGTACCCAAACTGTAATGAATGGATGTTGAAAAAGGGCAAGTAAATCCTTGTAATAGGCACTTTGCGTCTTAAATCGCTCTTTATTTTCTTGGATGGAAAAAATGAGCTCAACAAAAGGTTTGAGGGGTGTTTGGTTTAGCGGCAATCCTACCGTGACATTGGCTTGATTTACCGAAGCCGGAATGTTCTTCAATAAAGGCATTATCAACCTTTCATCTGCCAAGAGCACCAGGGTCGAATTTAATGCTTCAAGGGTTAATGTTGAAAGTACCGATGCAGCAACTTTCACCTGACCTGATGCTTGCGGACATGCAATGATTTCAATATTCAACTCTTTGGAATTCAATTCATTTAATTCAAATGGAGCTTTAGCCTGCCCTAAAATCTCCTTGTTTTTTCGGTGGAACATTCCCGCCTCATGGGTGGAGCTATTCATGTAAAACGCATCGACATCCGCCCAATAAGTTCCTTTTTTAGCTTGAATAAACGCATTGATGATGTTTTGCTCTGCTTTTGTCAAGGCATTAAATCCAATAAAGTAGGTCTGTTTCTCTCCAAAAAGCGCCTCCGGATTTAACGCTCGTTCACGAAGCAATAAGCCCCCGGTGGTAAACCCCCGAAGGGTTAATTCATGAACATATTGCTCGTAAATCAAGGGCAAGACTTCCCAAAATGCCATAAACTGTTGCTGGCTTTCGGAGATTTCTTTTCCCTCTTCCAAATTCCAACTGTCCAGTTCTTTGATGGATAAGAGGTTACGAAAAACCTGATCTGTGTCCAATAAATAGCGGTTCATTTCCTCAAAATCGTTCAAAACAATGGGGCCCCACGACAAAAAAGATTCAAAAGACAATCCGTCGAATTCTGGGTTTTTCACCACCACTTGATAGAGCAAGAACAACTGCCGAGTTTTGTCAATAGGGGTTTTACTTAGGTTTTGATGAAGCAGTTCGTCAATGGTTAAAATTTCCGGTAAGAAAATAGGTTTCTTGTAGGCTTGGACAAAAGCTTCAAAAAAATACCTTTTGGCTCGTTTCGATGGAATCACAAGCACAAATTCATCGGGATTTACGTGCGCCAACATGAGCTCTTGTACACAGGAAGCAATGAGTGATTTCATTAGGATAATAACGATAAATAATTAGACGGACTGATGACTTGAACCTGGATTTCAGGGTAGTATTTTAAAAAAAGTGGCGGCGGTGAAATCGCACGTTTGGACCTCCAAACCACTATGAAAGCTTGTTTTTCACCAGTCTCCGAAATCACCACTAAATCCATGTTTTGACGCGTGTGAGACTGCCAGAAAAAGTACCGGTTCTTTTTTTGTTCTCGAACATCCTTTTTAATTTTTTCAGAAATAATCCAGTTTTTCCACAAATCCTCAACATCCGCACGAAAATCGATTCCTTCGAAATTATTCTTGTAAGTATTTAAAATTCCATTGTCCCAAAACCCTACCCTAATGCCTTTTACGTATTCATACCTCTTACGCGATGAAAATGAGGCTAAAGGAACCACAATTCCATAATCATTCAACTTATCGACATAGCGTTGAGCCGTTTCGTTGTCCATTCCGCACCAAGAGCCAATTTCATTATATCCCAAGGTCTTGTGCACACGATTCGCTAAAAAAACCAAGGTTTTTTCCATGTTATCCGGCTTGTTAATCCGTTGTGTTTTCGATTTTATAAACCATGCCGCCTTGGTGCGGTTAAAACGGTATGTTTCATCCATGATCATCCCATAAACCAACCACTTTGACAGGTAATCTCCTGACTGAAAAACCCCATAATTCTGCAATAATTCTGGGAAATTTGCTGCGTAAAACACCTGCGTTTTTATTTGAGCAAGCGTCCCAAGTTTTTCCATGTGCGATTGGCTTTGCCCCATGGCAATGACTTGAACTTTTGTTGGCCCATTGCAAAAAAGTTCTAGCATTTTTGAGAACACGGATAGCCGCTCAACGTGCGAAAAAATTGACCATTCAGCCTGAGAGCATAAAAACAGCAATTCCTCCTCATTCAATTGAAGCAGTGTTTTTACTAGAGAGGGGTTAGAACAATCGTAAATGTTTGCGGCGTTGGTGTTTTCTATCAACACCCGCATTAATTCCTCCGGGAAGGGAGTGAAAATCAAACTTATTGGTTGATTCAGTATCTGATTTACGTTGACTTCTTCCATCATCAGCATTACTCCAAGACTACATTATTGAAAAATCGGGTTGGGCGATTGGAATTCATTAATTTGTTGCCTCCGTGGCACGTTAATATGGCAACATGGTGCTCGTTCAATATGATTCTTTTCCATGTCAATGGCTCAGGGTAAGCATCGCTTAAGCCTTGAACGTATTCTGTTCCATCGTCCAAAACCCCGATGGAATAGGGACTGTTAGGGGGGGGTGCCATTAAAATCTCGGCATATTCTAAAAGCGTCACGGCAGTGTCCCTTGGTTGCCATTGAATTTTATACGTATTTCCTTGACCCAATTCCTTGAACACGACTCCAGAAAGAATATTCCGCGGTAGTCCGGGAAAAGTGGCTTTAATTAGGCTTTGTTCCATCGACAAAACAAACTCATGCTTTCGAGATTTTGGGAAGCCTTTTACCTCGTTGCTTTGAGAGGTCGTTAGTTCCATTTTTCGAACCTTACACCCCTTCGCTCTCAATAAATTAAGCATGCCTTTATCCCCATACAGATGTGCTGCACCAACGGAACAAAAAACGGGATTCGACTTGCCCTCTTTGTACAGTTGGTCGGTAAGGTGTTGGTTTCTTTTTTCCACAAGTTCCGTGTATGCTTGTTTCTGTTGGTAAAATTTCGCTCGAACCAATTGGTCAATAGCAGAAATTCTGCCTTGTAAATAATAGGATTTCAACAGCACATGTTCCGTTGAACCTCCGTAGAGTTCTTTCTCTACCAATGGTGCTGCATCCAAAGCCTTGGTTTGAAGGTCCGGTGATTCGAGAGGCACCACTTTTTTACCCTCTCTTTCTGCCACTTCTTGAAAAAAAGCATCCATGAACTGCGGCATGCCGTCTTCGGATCCATAATAGGTTTGAGTTGGCTCTTCAGAAGAAGTATACATTTTTCCTCTTTGGTCAAACGAAACTTTCGGGTATTCAATTATCGGTTCTTTCTCCAAGAAATAATCGAAAACATCAATCTCCACCGCTACGACTTGGCATCTGTCAAAGGCCCAAAACACCGAATCAGGAAATTCGAAAAGCTCTTTTTCATTGGTATGAAGCGTTCCCCAAAGATACGATTTATGGTTGCCGAAATCAATTTCCCAGAGGAGTTCACCGGATCGGCTGTAGGATTGGGAAAAAGCCGAGGAAAGCACTGAAACCAAAAAAACGATGCTGTTCCAAAACCTCATTAATTCAAGATTTGATGTATATGATTGGTTCCAAAAGCATAAGGAAGATAAGCCAATGATGGAACCTTGTTCGTTACAATTATTTTGCCTCGGTACCCTTTAAAAAGGGCGCCGTGGGTCGCCTCTAAGCCCATCGCAAAAGCGGAATTTACGGTTAATGCGTTCAGGGCCTGTTCTGGAGTCAACTTCATTTTAATACAAGCTAATGACCAAACAAAAAACATATTGGAGGAGGGCGAGGAACCGGGATTAAAATCACTTGCCAAAGAAATGGGGATTCCTTCTTTGATAAGTTCTTTAACCGGTGAAAAAGGTATGTTCAAATAAAATGAACATGCGGGAAGCACGGTTGCAATGGTTTCTCCCAATTTCAAAGCAACAAGGTCTTGATGATCAAGAACTTCAAGATGATCTACGGTTATTGCCTTATTTTTTACCGCGGCCTCAATGCCTTGAATGGCGGTGAATTGATTGACATGTACTTTCAATTTCAACGGCGTTCCCTGAATAGCTTGAGCGACTGCTTGGACATCCCCCGCATCAAAATAACCGGTTTCACAAAACAAATCGACATAATCCGCAAGTCCCTCCTCCAGGACTTTCGGAATCCATCGATGAACCACCTCATCCATGAAAGCTTCTTTATCCCTTTCAAATTCAGCAGGAATCGCATGTGCCGCCAGGAAAGTTGCTTTGATTGGAATATCCACATGGGCTTTTAACCGGCTGATTACCCGAAGCATTTTTAACTCATCCTTAAGCGTCAATCCATAACCGCTCTTGATTTCTAAAGCGCCGGTCCCTCCTTGTATTATCTGCTCGACTTTTTCCAAGGATTGAAGGAATAAATCCTCCTCCGACATTTGCTGAACTTTTTTTGCGCTGTTCAAAATACCTCCCCCGCTTGCCGCAATTTCCTGGTAGCTTAATCCCTTGATTTTATCCACCAATTCAGATTCTCTGGGCGATGCGAAAACGGCATGTGTATGAGAATCGCAAAAAGCCGGAAAAACCAATCTACCCGTGGCGTCAATCACTTCAGAATCCCGCAAAACATCCGGATTTAACTCCGACATTTCACCGAAACGCTCTACCTCATTGTCGCACAAAACCAAATAGGCATTTGTTATCTTGGGAAGTTTTGTGAATTCTTCTCCTCTCAACGGTTGCGTAGGCATTTGGCGCACTTGCAATAGTTCTTGAATGTTGAGGAGTACTATTTTATTCATCGGGTCAAAAATAAGCATTATAAATACACGCGAACCTTCACGACGGCGGCAGGACCATTGGAAGTAAATGCTTAATAAACATTCGAATTACCAAGAATTTCTAGGCCCTTCCTAACTCCTTTTGGAACTAGTTAAACGGGCTAAAACCGTGAGAACTTAAAAAATGGAAGGCCCGCAAGAAATTTTAACTCGAAAAGAAAGCCAAAATATACCCTATCACGAAATTGAATGGGCTTAGTTGGGGTGAAGTTTAAAGCGTTTACGGAAAAAAGCCTTTGAATTATCTTGAGCATTGTAACTTTTCAATTGTTTTCCTAATAAATTCAATAACTAATTTCTGTTTTTCCAAGTTCAATGTATAGCGTATATTCTGCTTATCCGCGTTTTCAAATGATTTAAGTTGGTCTAGCTCAATAATCAGCAATTTTCGAAGTATTCTCAATTGATTATTTGGGTCATTTTTTTTTCTATATATAGTTATCAATCTATTATAGGTCGCAGGAGTTTGAGCATCCAACTGAACATTTAATTCATACAGTTCGATAGCTTTTTCAATATCTCCCGTCTTGTAATAGCTATGTGCCAGTTTATTTCTTTCTGAAAAATTCATTTTTCAACATTTATTCTAAAAAAATGAAGGATTATTCAACACCATAAAACAAAACAGGAAATATAATTCACAAAGGAAGACACGAATTAAACTAAAAAGTGTAAAAAAGAAAAACTTCACCTTGATACATGCCTTGACTAAGAAAAGTTGAATCGGATTCCTTAGAAACTAATAGTTTATTGTTTTTAAACATCTCAACTTTTATTACACCAGGGTTTTCAACTCCATAATACATAACCTGAATATTATAATTACTGCCAGGCTCTATATTACATTTCTCTAATGTGTATTCAAATTGGTCACTTGTCATAGGGCCAATCCACGGAGAAACACCGGTTGGAGAGCCAACTAAAGCATAAATTGAGTCAACATAAAAATCCGTATGAACCTTAAAAGTTATATCAGGATTTTTCCATTTTGTGCATGATACCATGAAAAATACGCCTGATAGTAAAATAAAAAACAACGCCCTCATTGATTATGTGTAAAATAATTATGATGATACCGAAACAATCACAAAAGCAACTAATATTTACACGTTCAAATAATTCTGTCTGTGTCAGACTAAAAATTTCTACCTTTTTGTATCGGAAAGTAAAAAGCGAGAAAAAGTGTTGGAATGAAAAAAAAACCAGAGATCGGAACATCGCTTTAGCAGTGTTACCTCCCTCTGGTTTTAGTACCCCGGGCCGGGATCGAACCGGCACTCCCGAAAGAACAGGATTTTGAATCCAGCGCGTCTACCAGTTCCGCCACCGGGGCCTCAATTTGAGGAGGCAAATATACAACATTTCTTAGAAATCCAAAGGACTACCGAAGAACGGTAAGCATTGAAAACTGATTGCACCAACGTCCGTTGGCATCTTTGGCGGTGTAATAGTACTGATACATGCCTGCTGGAGCGGGATCTCCGTTCGGCAGGAACCCGTTCCACACAAATTCAGGGTCGGTAGAGGAAAAAACCACCTTGTTGCTCGCGTCCAATACTACCACACTGAAGTCGGTCAGGCCTTCCGCATCTAGGGTAAGTGCGTCGTTGACCCCATCTCCGTTCGGGGTTATCGCGTTCGGCAGCACCAGGTTCTTAGGTTTTGCATTCACCTCGGGTGATTCCGCCATGGAAACTTCTTGCGAAGAAGGGCTTGAAGGAGTTTGAACCGAAGCCAAGGGGTCGTGATTGCTAGTTTCCGCCGTTTCCGCTGCCTGATCGTCTCGTAAAACAAGGGGTTCTTGGATTTTTTCGGGCTCTAAAACAACGACCTCTTCACCTCCTGAGCAATGGATTACTTTTTCCGTTGGATCTGTGAGAACTACTGAAGGCGCATATTCTACGCCGATTTGAACGTTGCTGACGTTATTCTCCGCTTCTATCGACTCATTAACCTTCGTTTTTGGCTCTTGCTTATGGGGCGCTGGCTTTGAAATATTCTCTTTTGATGCGCTATAATAGAAGACCCCTGCCGTGAGCAATACCGCAGTACCTGCAATGCCCAACCACGCACCAAGTCCGAGTCCTGTGCCTCCCGTAGAAATTCCCGCTTGAGCCGCCACGTTTTTCCACAAAGCAGGATCCACCGGCATTTCGTGGTTGCCCAGTTGATCTTTCAATAACTTTTCAAAACTATTCTTTTCCATGGTCTTTTTCTTCTATTCGTTGACGTAGGTATGCCCTGGCCCTGAGGTACTGCGATTTCGAAGTGCTCTCCGAAATACCCATTTGTTCCGCAATTTCCTGATGGGAAAACCCTTCAATCGCAAACAAATTAAATACCACACGGTAGCCTGTAGGCATGGATTGTACCAAACCCATCAGCACTTCGGTATTCAAGGAAGAGGTCACGGTTTCTTGCACTTCGAGCTTGTACGCAACATCATCATAAGTTACGTCAGCAACAAAGCGCTGGTTTCGGCGGAGTTGGTCGAGGCAGGAATTCACCATTATGCGGCGAACCCAACCGTCCAAAGGGCCTTCAAACTTAAACTCTGTTAACTTTGAAAACACTTTAACCATGCCAATCTGAAAGGCATCTTCCGCTTCGTCTTTGTCTTTCATATACCGAAAACAAAGCGCCATCATCCTTGGGGCAAACTTATCAAACAACGTTTTTTGAGCCCTTGCTTTTCCGCTTAAACACTCTTTCACGAGCTGCACATCTTCCATAGGCTCAGGACAAATGACTAATTTTAACCCAACAACGTTGCATTATGGCGGAAAAAACTTTTAATTTCTTCAATCCTCGAACTTTTGGCCGATTACTTTCGCTGCTCATATGCTGCGGAAAAATAGCGCTTTTTTCTCAAACCTCCTTCCATGCAGAACTCCAATTAAACGACCGATTGAGCCTCCCCTTTGAAGTGGTATACCACGAGGACAAAGGGCCAAAGCTAACGGTAGTCAACGGGGAAGAACGCATAGAACTACGGTATTTAACGAAAAAAAAAGACTCCGTATACTTTGAGTTCCCCGAAATTGCTGGACGCATCGTGTTTCACAAAACCAACCGAAAAGGGTACTGGTTGAACTTGAATAAAACCCTCCCCCTGCAAATACCGTTTCAGTTTTACGAAGCTCAATCGTTGTTGTACAACGTGCGCTTGGACGAAAGACTGGACACCCTTCCTCATGTTTTTACAGGCACTTACGATGTGGTGTTCACCGACGCCAAAGGAACGGAAAAAGCCATTGGGATTTTCCAACAGAGCGGATCCCAAATTCAGGGTACTTTTCGTACAGAAACCGGAGACTATCGGTATCTCTCGGGTGGGGTAGTGAACGGCACTATGCGGCTCAGTTGCTTCGATGGGGTGCACGCTTTTCTATTTGAAGCAATATCAACAAGCGGAAATGGGCTGTCGGGAACTTTTTACTCAGGAACCCGCTATCAAGCTTCGTGGACAGGGGTACTCAATCCAAATGCCGAACTAACCTCTCCTTATTCCATTTCGCGCCCGCTCGTAGAGCACGCTACGTTGACGCTTCAAGTGAAAAATTCCAAAGGAAAAAAAAGAACCTTAGACCCAGGTTTTTTTCAAGGAAAACCCAGTGTGGTGCAAATCATGGGGACGTGGTGTCCGAATTGCTTGGATGAAACACGGTATTTCATGAGCCTGAAAGAAAAAGACGATTTTAAATCCGTGCGCTTTGTCATGGTGGGTTTCGAAAACGGCACCAACGATAAAGACCGCCTTCAACGCCTAAAAAAATATGCTCGGAAAATGGACCTGAATTATGGTTTTTACCTTGGTGGGGAAGCCAGCACGAAACAAGCGGGTATCGTTTTTCATGCTTTGAACGGAGTTTATTCTTTTCCAACCACGCTGTTTCTGAACAAAAAAGGAGAAATCGTTCAGGTGCATTCAGGGTTCGACGGCCCAGGAACAGGAATCCATTTCACCCGCCTTCAGCAAACAACGGAAGCATTGCTGCGCAAGTTATTGGAGGAATAACCGATAAAACCTCCGCAATTTTATACCTTTGAAAAAAAGATAGGTATGTGGTCCATGACAGGGTTTGGGAAAAGCAACGGAGTTTTTGAGGGAAAAAAGCGCTCCATCGAAATCCGATCTCTGAATGGAAAAGGCCTCGACCTCACCTTAAAATTACCCGCCCTTTATCGAGCCTTAGAACCCGAGTTTCGGTCCTTGATTGCCTCAACGTTAGAACGGGGAAAAATAGACTTAGGACTGCATTTAGAAGACCAAGAAACGGCAAACATCGAAAACATTGATTGGAACCTCGCTCAAGGATATCTGAAAGAATTCAAACTTCTTGCCGCCGAAAACAACCTGCCACTTCACGATTGGTTAACAGCCGTAACCCAAATGCCGGGAGTGATTAAAACCAACGCGATAGAACCTACAGAAGCAGAAAAAGCCTTCCTGTTTTCCCTGCTGAAAGAAGCCCTAAGCGCAACACAAACTTTTCGACACAGCGAGGGAGCCAACCTCAAAAAAGACTTAGAACAGGTTTTGAACGATATTGATGCATTGCTAACGGCGCTAGAGCCTTTCGAACAGGAACGTTATGTGAATACACGGCAACGTTTAGACAATGCATTAAGTGACTTGTCTTCCGACGTCGTCGATGCGGGGCGTTTGGAACAAGAGGTGCTTTTTTACTTGGATAAGTTAGACATTTCCGAAGAGAAAATTCGCCTACGCAGCCACATCCATTATTTTCGAGAAACCTTGGAGGAGGGTGCCTCCAATGGAAAAAAATTGGGGTTCATTGTACAAGAAATGGGAAGGGAAATCAATACCATTGGGAGTAAAAGCAACCATGCCATCATGCAGCGAAAGGTCGTGGAAATGAAAAACCACCTTGAAAAATTAAAAGAACAGGTGCAAAATGTCCTTTGATACAGTACCACTTGGTAAAAGCATCATTGTTTCTGCTCCCTCGGGAGCAGGAAAAACGACCATTGTTAGAAAGTTAATGGAACAACTTCCGTCCTTGGCTTTTTCGATATCTGCCTGTTCAAGAAATGCAAGACCCAACGAAGTTGATGGAAAAGACTATTATTTCTTGGGATTAGAGGGTTTTAAATCCGCCATTGAGCAACAGGAATTTATTGAGTGGGAGGAAGTTTATCAAGACCATTACTACGGCACCCTGAAAAAGGAAGTGCAGCGCTTGTGGAATGAAGGGAAGGTCGTAATTTTCGACGTAGATGTGGTTGGGGGAATGAACTTGAAAAAACTGTTCCAAGAAAAGGCCTTGTCCGTTTTTATCGAACCCCCTAGCCTGGAAGTACTCGAACAACGGCTTCGTTCAAGGGAGACGGAAAGCGAAGAACGAATAACCCTTCGGCTAAAAAAAGCGGGCTGGGAAATTGCACAATCCAAAGCATTCGATGTGAGCATAAAAAACGAAGATTTAGCCACCACTGTTGCTGAAGCAATGTTGGCCGTAAGCTCCTTTATTACCCCATGAAAATAGGTTTGTTTTTCGGGTCTTTCAATCCCCTGCACAACGGGCATCTCATCCTTGCCGAAGGGGTATTAAACGCCAGTAATTTAGAGCAAATTTGGTTTGTGCTCACGCCGCAAAACCCTCATAAGACAAAAGAATCGATGTTGTCCGACCACGAACGCTTGAACATGCTTCGAGATGCCTTGTATGAAAACCTGCGGTTTCGGGCGTCAGATATAGAATTCCAATTAACTCCTCCTTATTATACCGCTCGAACCCTTACGCATCTCAAAGAACAACATCCAGACCACGAATTCTCCCTAATCATAGGAGAGGATAACCTTCGAAGCCTTGGCACATGGTATAATTACGAATACATATTGCGCAATTACCGTTTATTGGTATATCCTAGGTCTTCTCAAATGAATGAAAAAGAGGGAAAATTACCGGTAATTCCGGAGGCTCGAATTGAGCGCTTAGACCACCTGTGCGTTCTTCCGCTTTCGTCCAGTTATATACGGAACCTTCTTAAGCAAAAAAAGAGCATCAAATATTTGGTGCCAGAATCCGTGGAGCAAACCCTTCAAGCGCGCGGCTTTTACCAATAATTACCGGTTAGTCTCGGAGCTGTGGGTTCAAGTACTTGGAGAATTCCCACAGGGTAATTCCAACGCAAACGCTTACATTCAAGCTGTGCTTGGTGCCGAACTGAGGAATTTCTATAACGCCATCGCACTTATCCACTACTGCCTGTTGCACACCATGTACCTCGTTACCAAATACAAGGACCACCTTTTCAAGAGGTAGCTGATGTATCCGATGCAAATGCTTTGTTTTCGCCGCTTGTTCTATAGCGTACACCGAATATCCTTGACTTTTTAACTCCGCAACAACCTCCAAGGCAGTGGAAGCATGGCGCCACGAAACGCTTTCTGTGGCCCCTAGCGCAGTTTTATGAATTTCGCGATGCGGAGGAACGGGAGTTATCCCGCAAAGCACTACGTGTTCAATGGAAAAAGAATCGGCAGTACGAAATACGGCCCCCACGTTTTCAAAAGAACGGATATCGTCAAGTAATACCACAATAGGCGTTTTAACTTGTTCAGCATAAGCCTCCGGAGTGGGGCGATTGAGTTCCCAAAGCTTTCGTTTTTTATTCATGTTGATAAGTCGTATTGAGGGGATTTTGAAATTCCGTAAAGTACTGCTAATTTAGAGGTTAAAATCTAAAATCCCTTACGTTTGGCGAAATCTACCAGCAGCGACGAAACTCCTTTGATGAAACAATACCATCAAATTAAAAGCAAGCATCCCGGTGCGTTGTTGCTATTTAGGGTGGGGGATTTTTACGAAACCTTTGGGGAAGACGCCGTGAAAACGTCCCGTATTCTAGGCATCGTGCTTACGAAGCGGAAAAACGGCGCCGCTGCTGAAATTGAGTTAGCAGGTTTTCCGCATCACTCTCTGGAAACGTATTTACCGAAATTAGTAAGGGCAGGTCAACGGGTTGCTGTTTGCGACCAGTTAGAAGACCCCAAAATGACCAAAACCATCGTAAAACGCGGTGTCACGGAATTGGTAACGCCCGGGGTTGCTTTTAACGATCAGGTTCTTACGCAGAAGAACAACAATTATTTGGCCGCGGTTCATTTCGGTAAATCCGAGCTTGGGGTGGCTTTTTTAGATGTCTCCACCGGCGACTTTTTCGCAGGCCAAGGGTCCACCGTACGGGTGGAGAAATTGCTCTCCGATTTTAATCCTTCAGAGATCATTTATCAAAAACAGCGACAAGAAGCGTATAAAGCCTTGACCCGGCCCACGGAGTGCGACTATCGCCTCGAAGATTGGGTCTTCACCGAGGATTTTGCCAACGACCATTTGTGCACGCATTTTGCCACGAAAAACTTGGTGGGTTTTGGAGTTCAACACATCGGATTGGGCGTCATTGCGGCCAGCGCAGCGCTCCACTACGTCAAGGAGAATCAACTTAAAACCCTTCATCACATTCGTTCTTTAACCCGAATCGATGAAAAAGAGCACCTATGGATGGACCGTTTTACCCTACGCAATTTGGAGTTGTTGTACCCGCAACATGAGCAGGGAATTTCTTTGTTAGAGGTCATCGATCAGACCTTAACGCCCATGGGCGGTCGCTTAATGAAGCGGTGGCTTGTAATGCCTCTTACGAACCTGAAAGCCGTGCAAGGAAGAATTAATACGGTGGATTGGTTTTATCAGGAAACGGACCGGACGGAAGAGATTCGGGCCCTGATGGCGCAGTGCGGTGACTTAGAGCGCTTGGTTTCGAAAGTAGCCGTGGGAAAAGTTAACCCACGAGAACTTCGTCACTTGCACCGAACCTTGAGTTTAATCGTTCCTCTACAGGCCGTGCTGCAAGCGGGCATCAAAAACCCAGAAATAGCACAACTCATTAACTCACTCAAGGATTGCAGTACCCTACTTGGTAACATCGATCGAACCTTAGAGCATGAGCCTGCGCTTAGCGTGGGTAAAGGAGGGGTTATTCGCGAAGGCGTGGACGATGCTTTAGATGAACTGCGAAGGATTTCACACCACGGAAAAGCCTACTTAGACGAATTGCAAGAACGCGAGGCACAAGCAACGGGCATCAGCAGTTTAAAAATAGCCTACAATAACGTTTTTGGATATTACATAGAAGTGCGCAACACGCACAAAGACAAGGTTCCCGAGACGTGGATTCGAAAACAAACCTTGGTGAATGCCGAAAGGTATATTACGGAAGAACTAAAAACCTATGAAGAAAAAATTCTAGGCGCGGAATCAAAAATCCTGGAAATAGAACTGCGGTTATACTCGGAATTGGTTCAATCGCTCATCAGCGACGTGGAAGAAATTCAAGCAAATGCCCTTGCTTTGGCACGCATTGACGTGTTTTGCGGCTTAGCGGTCCTTGCGAAAGAACACCATTACAGCAAACCCGAAGTCAACGACTCTCGAGTAATTCACATCGAAGAGGGCCGCCACCCGGTGATTGAGCGAGCCCTTAAAACGGGAGAAATCTACGTGGCCAACGACGTGTTCCTTTCGAACGACGAGCAGCAGATACTGATGATCACTGGGCCGAACATGAGCGGAAAGAGTGCGGTGCTTCGGCAAACAGCATTGATCGTTCTTTTAGCTCAAATCGGTTCTTTCGTGCCTGCTACCAAAGCGGTACTTGGCATTGTCGATAAATTGTTTTCCAGGGTTGGTGCCTCGGACAACCTCTCAGCGGGTGAATCCACGTTCATGGTGGAAATGAATGAAACAGCGAGCATTTTGAACAATTTATCAGAAAGGAGCTTGGTAATCTTGGATGAAATAGGACGCGGGACGAGCACGTACGATGGTATTTCGATTGCATGGTCGATTACCGAGTACCTGCATGAACACTCGAAATTTCGACCGAAGACCTTGTTCGCGACGCACTATCACGAGCTGAATGAAATGGCGCGACGCTTTCCTCGTATCAAAAACTACTCCGTTGCGGTTAAAGAGATTGGAAAAAACATTCTCTTTTTACGAAAATTGGTCGAAGGAGGCAGCGAGCATTCTTTTGGGATTCATGTTGCGCGCCTTGCTGGCATGCCGGATTGGGTTGTTACAAGGGCAGAAAAAGTGCTTCGAGATTTGGAGTCGAGCCCTGAAAAGGTGAGCGAACCCCAGGAAAAAAAGCCACTCAAAAAAGGGGAACCAGGGGTCCAGTTGAGTTTTTTCCAACTGAACGACCCCGTTTTAGAACAGATTCATGAAGCCTTGGTATCCATCGATATCAACGGTTTAACACCGGTAGAGGCGTTAATAAAGCTCCATGAAATCAAAAAAGTCATTGGTGGATAGCCGGTTTATTTGGTAAAAAAAATGTTTTTCGTACTTTTGTGCTCTCAGTGTCGAAAAGGCATTGTTTGCGAGAATAGCTCAGTTGGTAGAGCGCAACCTTGCCAAGGTTGAAGTCGCGGGTTCGAATCCCGTTTCTCGCTCTAGGATTGCTCGAGTGGTGGAATCGGTAGACACGCCGGACTTAAAATCCTGTGGGCATTTGCCCGTGCGGGTTCAAGTCCCGCCTCGAGTACTGAGGATAACCCCGAAACCCGGGGTTTATTTTTTTGTGCGGGGGGAAGGTTTAATCCTCAAATGAACAAAGGAAATGTGGCGTAAAATAGCAGCAATCATTTTAAGGAATAGGCTCTATATTTTGGCCATCATTGCGCTTATAACCTTGTTTTTTGGCTATTTTTTAGTCACTGAAATTGAGGTAGATAACCGTTATGGCATTATTCTTCCTAAAGACCATCCTGTTCAGATTGATTATCAAAAATTCAAAAAACAGTTTGGAGAAGACGGATCAACGATGGTTGTCGTCGTATCATCGAAAAAGCTTTACGAACCCCATAACTTTAAGAAACTAAAGGTACTTGGAGATAAAATACTCGCCCTTCCAGGAGTACTTCACGTGATATCTGAAGCCAATTTGTTTTATCTTACGAAAGATACGAACTCGTTCAAAAAACAGTTTGTTTCCCATCGCATTTTCTTTGACACAACGTTCAAAGAGAAAAGCATTAAAACCATTCGACATTTAGTACGAGGCAATCCTTTTTACGATAAGATTTTGTATAACCAACAAGCGGAGGTTTCTCTTCTTCTTATCGGACTTGATGAACATTTTATCAAAGACAAAAACAATGCCCGAGTGGTCGCCAAAATAGAGTCCCTTGCGAGAGAGTATGAAAAATCGCTAGGACCCATGCGTTTCACGGGGCTTCCTCATTTCCGATATACCATGACCGAGCGAATCATGAAGGAAATGTACCTCTTTTTGACGCTTTCCTTGGTGATTTCCGTAGCACTCATTTATTACTTCTATCGTTCTATCCGAATGATGTTCATTTGCGGAGTAATTGTTGGAATATCCATTGTTTGGGCACTGGGAATGGCCGCATTTCTGGGTTATCCAATCACCCCAATGATGGCTGTTGTTCCTCCTTTGTTGGTGATTATTGGGGTACCCAACATCATTTATATTATTACTCGGTATTATCAAGAATATCAGCAATCTTTGAATAAAATCAAGAGCATTTATAAAACACTTAGGTACATCGGGCCCGTTACCTTTTTAATGAACCTAACCACAGCTATTGGATTTATCACGTTCACGAGCAGTGAACGTCTGGCAGAATTCGGAATTATCTCCAGTATCAATGTGATGGTGGTTTTCATTTTATCCTTAATTCTTGTTGGCATCATTCTAAGTTATTTTGGACCTCCAAAGGAAAAGCACTTAGCCTTTTTATCCAAAAACACCTCGCAAAAGTTCATCGATGTTTTGTTGCACATTGTACAAAAAAAACGTTGGACGGTATATTTCATCACGTTAGCACTCATCCTTTCAGGGGTTTGGGGTATGAGCCTCATCAGCGTGACGGGCAATGTTACTGGAGACATTTTAAAAGGCGATCCCATTGCTCAAGATTTTGCTTTCATGGAAAAGAATTTTGGGGGAACCATTCCTTTTGAAATTCTGGTAAACTACGGTTCACGGTCAGGAGTTTTTAATAAAACGTTGATGGCGCAAGTAGAAGAAGCTCAAACTGTCCTTGCAGAGGATAGTCTTTTCTCTAAATCGTTGTCGTATGTTAATTTGCTCAAGTTCCTAAACATGTCGCTGCATGATAATGATTCCAGCTTCTATCGCATTCCCAATAAACGTGAATTACTGATTTTGAAGGACTACATGGATAATTTTAACTTCAACGGAGTCAACAACAGCCGTATCTCCATCAAAGACCTGGTAGACACAACCTCAAAAAATATTAGAATCAGGGCACAAATGAAAGATTTAGGCTCTTATATTGTGGCTCACAAAGTGGACTCACTCAAATTAAAAATCGATCGTTTGTTCAACCCCGACCAAGAAAAAATAGAGGCGTATTTCGTTGAATTTGAAAAAGGTAATGCCCTGTATTTCGATTCGCTTTTGGAAAACACATCCCTTGCCAACGACTTTATATCTAAAATATCCAAAGGCAACGCTGAATTGATGCAAGAACTTGAAGTTAATCCCGATAAAATATATGGCTACAGAAATTCTAAGCAGTCTTTACCAATCTTGAAAGAAATAGTTCAAAAACAGCGCATAAACGTCACCTTTACAGGAATTTCAGTTGTGGTTTCTGAAGGAACGAAGTACTTAGTAACCAACCTATTACAGACATTAGTGTTTACGGTTTTGTTGATCGCGATCATCATTTTTATCCTTTTTCGTTCTTTCTCGGTAAACGTTGCCACCATGATTCCAAACATTGTTCCGTTGATTATTACGGCAGGACTCATGGGGTTTTTACAAATACCATTAAAACCTTCAACGCTCATTATTTTTGGAATTGCCATTGGTATAACCGTTAACGATGCGATTTTGCTTTTAGCCAAGTTAAAAACCGAAATCAAACTCTTCCCCAATCTGTCGAGGTCTGAATTACTTATAAAAGCCCTGGAAGATAGCGGACTTGGAATGGCCTACACGTCCATTGTCTTGTTTTTCGGGTTTATCTTATTTACTTTATCCCAGTTTGGCGGAACGCAAGCCCTCGGCCTATTAATCTCCATTACGATTCTTACTGGAATGTTTACGAACCTCATTCTCCTTCCAAGCTTGTTGCTAAGTTTTCAAAAAAGTTGGGAAAAACAGCAAATTACTGGGTCTGAGGTCGACGTTTTATAAGTCTTTCCTACCTCTGTAGCGCCCTCTTCATTTCCTGGTCCTTGCCTAACAGAAATCTCATTTGGTTGGATTCCTGCCAAAGTTGACGAGAAAACTCTTCTTTAATGTAGGGGATCAACGACTGCTTTTCTTGGCGCAGCAACAGGGCTAAATCCTTCATCTTAAGTTGATTTTCTGCAAATTGTTCAAATTGATTCCATTCTGCGTTGGTGAAGTTGTACTTGACCAAGGTTTGAACAGAGCTCCATTCGTTGGGCCGTGTTTGTAGAAATTTAAACGAATAGGCGCTGAATACCTGATGGGTAAAAAGCATGCTTGCGAGCATTGAAACTTCGCTGCTATCATAAGGCACAAAAACGTCAGGGACAATGCCACCACCACCGTAAACGGTTCGTCCTTTTTTAGTTTTGAACGCTTTTGATTTATCCATTGGTATAGAATCCTTATGGAACAACTCCCCTTCTCTGTAGCGCAGTTCGTCTTTCATGTAACTTTCATAATCTCCTGAGTAGGATCTTTGTATCGTGCGCCCGGAAGGGGTGTAGTACCTGGAAATGGTCATGCGCACACTGCTCCCATCCCTTAAAATTTGGTCTTGTTGAACAAGCCCCTTTCCATAGGTTCGACGTCCGTACAATAATCCTCTATCATTGTCCTGAATGGCCCCCGCCAGAATTTCTGCCGCGGAAGCAGACGATTCGTCAATCAGAACAGAAACTTTAACGGACTCCAACATCCCGCCCCCCCGAGCATAAGAGGTATTGCTTGGGATGGATTTTCCTTTCACCGAAACAATGACATCACCTTTGGGAAGGAACTCGTCTGCAATCGCGACCGCCGCATCCAACACCCCCCCTGAATTTCCGCGCAAATCCAGTATCAAAGATTGCATTCCTTTCGACAATAACTTTTCAGCAGCGAATTGAAACTCTTGGTGGGTTGGAACGGAAAACTGATTGATTTTCATATACCCTGTCTTAGCATCTACCATAAAATATGAATCCACGCTTTCCACAGCAATTTCGCCTCTTTCGATTTGAATATCCAATGTTTTTTGCTTTCTGAGCACTTTTACCTTAACCATGGTGTTTTCCTTACCCCTTAGGTTTTCCATGACTAAATCGTTGGTGATTTTTGGTCCGGTAAAGTTCTTTCCATTGATCGAAATGATTTGGTCTCCGGCTCGCATTCCCGCCATGAAGGCTGGAGCGTTTTTCGTGGCAGATATTACGCATACGGTGTCGTTGATTCGTTGAAACCGCACACCAATTCCCCCAAAACTACCCATTATTTCCTGTTGTTCTTTCAATAAATTTGCCCGGCTAATGTACCTAGAATGAGGATCCAATTTGTGCAGCATTTCGTTGATAGCGTCGTTAAAAAGTGCATCCTTATCGACACTGTCGACGTATTTTTCCTCTAACGCCACAAGAACCTCTTCAAATTTACTCGCCCGACGGGTATCAACGCTCGGATGCAAATTAAAGCCCAGGTACATGCCCATGGCGACTAAAGCAGCAGCAACAAGGGGATAGATAAATTTTCGCGGTTCATTCATGATTCAATGTCTTTGTATTGTTGTAATTTTATTCCTGCTTGCTCCAAGAACAACAAGCCGCTTTGGTCTTTGTACTCATGAATGTAAACAAGCCTTTTGACTCCGGATTGCAAAATCAATTTGCTGCAGTCTTTGCAGGGCGAATGGGTTAAATAAAGCGTTGCGCCATCCATGTTGTTGGTGGATTTGGCCACTTTGAGAATGGCATTGGCTTCAGCATGTAATACGTACCAATGCGTCTCTCCGTTTTCGTCTTCGCAGGCGTTTGGAAAACCGGAAGGCGCTCCGTTGTAACCGTCCGAAATTATCATTCTATCCTTCACAATGATGGCCCCTACTTTCTTGCGAGAACATTGGGATAATTGCGCCCAACTTAACGCTAAACGCAAATACGCTAAATCGTACCGAACTGTTTTTTCTTCTAAGGAATTCATACAGGACAAAAATACCGAAAGTTTACGAGGGCTTGAATCGATAGGGCAAAGTTGATGCATCCATTTCATTGCCCGATATCAACTGTTGGACCCATCGCTGTGCCAATGGCGGTGCAGTTAAATACCCTTTGGTACCTAAGCCATTAAAAACAAAAATCCCTTTATACGTTTGGTGTTCTCCGATTAAGGGTCGCCTATCAGGGGAGGTTGGACGGATTCCTACTTCGTGTTTCACCACCTGAACTTCATCTTTGGAAATAAGGTGAAATTTCTCCAAGAGCTCTTTTCGGGCGGCCTCTGTGGGCTCGAGAGATTCCGTATGCCACATATAGGTTGCTCCTATTTTAAAATAACCCGGGCGTATCGGTAGGACATATACTTTACGGTGGAGGGAAGAGCTCATGTCGCTATTATTCCAAGAAACCGTAAGAACCTCGCCCTGGGTTGAATGAACAGGCAAATCTTGAAACCATGGCAAGGCTTTATTTTTGTATCCTAAGGCGAAAACAACGTTCGAAAACCCTTTTCCTTTGTACGTCAAATCACCTACCGAAAATGCCTCGTTTGAAAACGACTCCTTCAACAAGGTCCCTTCCTTTTCAAAAAACCGGAGGTTCTCCTCAATGAAGGTTTTCGCGTCAATCCAAAAACCCTTGATTCTTCCAGAACCAAAAGGAGGGCGCTTCTCGTCGTCGCGGTCAAAAGGAATCATGAAGGGCTCAAAATCCGGGTCATTAAATCGCCGCTCCCACGTAGTTTTTTCTTCCTCTGAGCTGAAAATTCTGCGAATATCTATGGGGAAACAATGTTGGGTTCTCATCCGTTTCTCGTTGTTTTGGTAGAAACTAAGCGCTTCTTGGTAGAACGGGTGTGCCATCCAGGTTAAGAGCGTTCTTCGAAAAGAAAAAGGGTTTACAATGCCGGCAGCAATGGAAGAACATACATTCTTTCCGTCATCCATTATTCGGTAATCGACTCCCTTTTCTGCACAAGCGTGGGCCAAGGAAATGCCGGCAACCCCTCCTCCAACAATTAGTACTGGGTTCATGTTCTTAATTTGCTATCGCTGCGGCAAAGATAGTAATCTGTAAGTGCGGGTGCTCAAAGGTTAAACTATTAACAATTTGCAACACGGTTGAGCCCGTTGTTATAACATCGTCAACGATGCCAACATGGGTTATTTCTTTGGGAATCGGATGGACTAACGTAAATGCCCCTTCGACATTTCGTAAGCGATTTACCTTACTTAAACGTGTTTGGCTCACGGAATTCCTCAGGCGTTTTACGTGTTTAATGCAAAAAGGAATGCGGGTGAATTCGGAGAATCCTTGCGCGATGCATTCGCTTTGATTGTATCCTCGGTCCCATCGTTTTTTTGAAGCAATGGGTACGGGCAGCAAGAGTTGTGGCCAAGCCGACCTCGGGGTGCTTTTTGCCAAATTAACCCCTAAATCAACGCCGATTTCTCTTTTGTTTTGATATTTCAAATGATGAATAAGTACTTGTGCGGCGGTTTGTTCTTCGTATCGATACAGCCCATAACATGGAATTGGACCTAAATTATCGAGGAAAACCGGACCGTAATTCAAAGGAAGTAGTTCTTCCGAACAGAACGCACATAGGCCTTTTTCGGCTCCAATCAGCTCTTCCGAACACCGCAAACAGCGAAAAGGAAAAAAGACGTGTAATAAATTATTTATGTGGAATTTTTTCATGTTTTTCGGTTCCATATACGTTGTTCGCGAAGTCAACAAGTACCTGTTCAAAACCCATTGAATCAACCCAGCGTTTCAACCCTAAAAATGCAGAACTTTAAGGCTGTTCTTGCAAAGAAGGAAAGATCGTTGAATTTCAAAAGAAAGCACTTTGCAAGGCTTAATAACTTTTTTTATTGTTAATAAAATCTTCAAACATAGACGTAGTTTGAAATGCAGGGTAAAATTGAAATTTTGACATTAAAATTTAACATTGGATCGATGTTTTTGAGCGGTTTTTTTTCGAACCTTTGTAAACCTTTCGAGAACGAATTTTAAGCAACTTAATTGCGGATGTAACAAGAAAGGTTAATTTGTTTTTACGGTGCATTACCATCCTCAGCAGTGGGGCAGAAGTTTTGTCGATTTACCTCAAGGTGTTAAAAAATTGTAAAATAAAATAATACATAAATGGAGCCAATACTTACGGAAAATAAAAATCGCTTTGTCTTGTTTCCCATCGAGCACAACGATATTTGGAGTTTTTATAAAAAGGCCGAGGCCAGTTTTTGGACTGCGGAAGAAATCGATTTGTCACAAGATTTAACCGATTGGGGGCAGTTGAACGATGACGAACGTCATTTCATCAAACATGTGCTCGCCTTTTTTGCGGCATCCGATGGTATTGTCAACGAAAATCTGGCTGAAAATTTTCTATCCGAAGTTCAGTATACCGAAGCCAAGTTTTTTTACGGCTTTCAATTGGCTATAGAGAACATCCACTCTGAAACGTATTCATTACTCATTGATACCTACATCAAAGATTCGAAAGAAAAAGCAACGCTTTTCAATGCCATAGACACCTTGGATTGCGTCAAGAAAAAAGCCGAATGGGCATTGCGTTGGATTGAGAAAGGGTCTTTTGCTGAGCGTTTGGTTGCTTTCGCTGCGGTTGAAGGGATCTTTTTCTCCGGGTCGTTTTGTTCTATTTTCTGGCTAAAAAAACGGGGATTGATGCCCGGCCTGTGTTTTTCGAACGAGCTTATTTCTCGCGACGAGGGCCTACATTGCGATTTTGCTTGCCTTTTATACTCAAACCATTTGGTGAACAAGTTGGATAAGGCGCAGGTTGAGGAAATCATTCGAGATGCTGTGGCAATTGAAAAGGAATTTGTTACGGAGGCTCTACCGGTGAAACTAATCGGAATGAACAGCGATTTAATGAGTCAATACATTGAATTTGTTGCCGACCGACTCTTAATGGAATTAGGCAACGAAAAGATTTACAATGTCACCTGTCCGTTCGACTTTATGGAAATGATTTCCATTCAAGGTAAATCCAACTTTTTTGAGCGCAGGGTTGGAGAATATCAAAAAGCGAACGTATTGGGGGAAAAAGAAACGCAACGTTTCAGTTTGGATGAGGAATTTTAATTTTAATAAAGAATACGATGTACGTTTTAAAGCGTGACGGCAGAAAAGAAGCTGTAAAATTTGATAAAATCACCGCAAGGGTGGTGAAGATGTGTTATGGACTGGACCCTATCGTGTCTCCTGAATCGGTTGCTATCAAGGTAATTGAGGGTCTTTACGACGGGGTGTTGACCACAGACTTGGACAATTTAGCGGCGGAGGTTGCTGCGGCTAAAACCACAGAGCATCCCGATTATGCGCTGCTTGCTTCGAGAATCGCCGTTTCCAATTTACATCGCGAAACGAAAAAGTCCTTTTCCGAAGTGATGTCGGATTTATTTCATTACACCGACCCGAAAACAGGTCAAAACGCATCGCTCCTCGCAGAAGATGTTTACAGCATTATCCAGGAAAACAAAGAAGTTCTTGATTCTAGCATCATCTACGACCGCGACTTCCGATACGATTACTTCGGTTTTAAAACCTTGACCCGATCATACCTGTTAAAAATTGACGGAAAAATTGCGGAACGTCCGCAGCACATGTTAATGCGTGTTTCCATTGGCATTCACAAGAACGATATTCCTTCCGCGATTAAAACCTATAACTTAATGTCCGAAGGGTGGTTTACCCATGCCACACCGACCTTGTTCAACGCCGGAACCCCAAAACCCCAAATGTCGTCCTGCTTTCTGCTGACGATGAAACAAGACAGCATTGTTGGGATTTACGACACCCTAACTTCATGCGCTCAGATTTCTCAAGCCGCTGGGGGAATTGGTCTTTCCATTCACGATATCCGTGCAACGGGATCGTACATCAAAGGAACGAATGGCACTTCCAACGGAATCGTACCAATGCTTCGGGTCTACAATGACACCGCGAGGTATGTGGACCAAGGAGGAGGCAAACGAAAAGGTTCTTTTGCCATTTATTTAGAACCTTGGCATGCAGATGTTTTTGATTTCCTGGACCTGAAGAAAAATCATGGCAAGGAAGAACAGCGAGCTAGGGACTTGTTTTATGCCCTTTGGATTCCGGATTTATTCATGAAGCGGGTCAAAGAAAATGGTACTTGGACGCTCATGTGTCCTAAAGAATGTCCTGGTTTGTCTGACACCCATAGTGAAGCGTTTGAGGCCCTTTACACCCAATATGAGCAAGAAGGCCGGGGGCGAAAAACCATCAACGCACAAGATTTGTGGTTTAAGATTTTAGAGTCTCAAATTGAAACGGGTACGCCATACATGCTTTACAAAGATGCGGCAAATGCAAAATCCAACCAACAAAACTTAGGAACGATTCAGTCGTCTAACCTCTGTACGGAAATCATAGAATATACCGCACCGGATGAAATTGCCGTGTGTAACCTTGCCTCCTTGGCGCTCCCCAAATTCATCAACGAAAACGGTGAATTCGACCACGATAAGCTTTTCGAGGTTACCTATCAAGTGACGATCAACCTGAACAAGGTTATCGATGAGAATTACTACCCGGTTGATGCGGCTAAAAATTCCAACCTACGTCATCGCCCTATCGGACTTGGGGTTCAGGGCTTAGCGGATGCCTATATTTTAATGGGATATCCGTTTGAATCCGAAGAGGCGCGTAAATTAAACCGAGAGTTGTTTGAAACCATCTATTATGCTGCAATGACGGCGTCAAAGGACTTGGCAATACAAGACGGCCCTTATACAACCTTCAAGGGGTCTCCGGTGTCGAAAGGTGTTTTCCAATTCGACCATTGGGGGGTTACTCCATCGGGAAGATGGGAGTGGGAAGCGCTCAAGACTGAAGTTAAGAAGCACGGCGTGAGGAATTCGCTATTACTTGCCCCCATGCCTACCGCTTCTACCGCTCAAATACTGGGGAACAATGAATGCTTCGAGCCTTATACGTCGAACATTTATACACGACGGGTTCTTTCCGGAGAATTTATTATTGTTAATAAACACCTTCTCAAGGATTTAGTGAGAGAAGGTCTTTGGAATCCCGAAATGCGGCAAAAAATCATGGCCGCCAATGGATCCGTACAGAATATTCCTGAAATCCCAGAACGCATCAAGAATTTATACAAAACCGCTTGGGAAATTTCTCAAAAAGCCCTCATTGACCAAGCTGCGGATCGAGGGGCTTACATTTGTCAGAGCCAATCCCTCAATATTTTCATGGAAAATGCAAACTTTGGGAAATTGACTTCCATGCATTTCTATGGTTGGGAGAAAGGGTTAAAGACGGGAATGTACTATTTAAGAACAAAAGCGGCGACTGACGCCATCAAATTTACCATTGACAAACGTGTTGTTGAGGAACCAACTCAAACCGAAGAAGAAATACAGGCCCAAATAGCTTGTTCTTTGGAAAACCCCGACAGCTGTGAAATGTGCTCTGGATAGAAATAAGCTGAACACATGCCTCACATTCGTCCGATTCAGTCGGCGTTAATTTCCGTTTACAATAAAGACGGGTTAGCGCCCTTGGTCAAAAAACTTCATGAAATTGGTGCCGTAATATACTCAACCGGAGGAACCTCATCGTTTATTGCGCAACAGGAAATACCCGTTGTTCAAATTGAAGATGTAACACTTTTTCCTGAGATTCTTGGGGGGCGGGTCAAAACCCTTCACCCTAAGGTTTTCGGAGGCATCTTGAACCGACGAGATAATCTTTCGGATCAAGCGACCATTGCCCAACACCAAATACCCCTCATTGACTTGGTTGTGGTGGATCTTTATCCTTTTGAAGAAACCGTTAAAACCACGGACAACGAACAAGACATCCTAGAAAAAATAGATATTGGGGGCGTATCTTTGCTTCGGGCAGCGGCTAAAAACTTCAACGACGTTGTGGTTCTTTCATCGGCAAACCAGTACTCAGATTTAGTTGAGAAACTTACATCATCGGGCGGATTCACCCACATATCCGATAGAAAGCGTTGGGCTGGAGAGGCTTTTGCAAGAACGCAGTCTTATGACCTCGCCATTCAACATTACTTTCAGGGGGGGGCGCTTCAACACACTCCTTTGCGGTATGGCGAAAATCCGCATCAAAAAGCAACGTTTACCGGTGATTTGACAAGCGTTTTTGAACAGCTCAACGGCAAAGAATTATCCTACAACAACTTACTGGACATCGATGCTGCTTGGCGGCTTATGAAAGATTTCCCCGCAGAAAAGCCCTTCTTTGCAATTATAAAACACAACAACGCATGTGGATTAGCGCTTGCTGACACCTTAGAACAAGCCTATGATTGGGCATTAGCCTCCGATCCCGTCAGTGCATTTGGTGGTGTTTTGATTACGAACCAACCCCTGAATTTTGCGTGTGCAACCTTATTACAACCGCTGTTTTTTGAGGTTTTATTGGCTCCTGATTTCCACGAAAACGCTTTAGTTTTGCTCAAAGAAAAAGCCAACCGCATTCTTTTGAAAATCAACCAATTCATTTGGCCTGAAACCCAGGTTCGATCCATTTTAAACGGAACATTAACCCAAGATTCGGATGCCGTTATCATCGGAAAAGAATCCCTTGATTTAAAAACGGAGCGGCCATTAACCGTGCAGGAAACGAACGATTTGATCATGGCAAATATTATCGCAAAACACACAAAATCAAACGCCATTGCTTTGGTAAAAGATGGTAGGTTATTGGCCTGTGGCACGGGACAAACTTCCCGTGTAGACGCCTTGCAACAGGCGGTTGATAAGGCCAAACGATTTGGGCTTTCCCTGCAAGGTTCGGTGATGGCAAGTGATGCGTTTTTTCCTTTTCCCGATTGCGTTGAGATTGCTGCAAGCGAAGGAATTACGGCAATTATACAGCCAGGCGGGTCCATCAAAGATCAACTGTCCATTGACGCGTGCAATCGATTGAATGTTTCCATGGTTTTCACTGGCCATCGGCATTTTAAACATTAGTTTTTCTTTTCAATCTTTTTGCCTAACTTCGATGTCAATTTTTACCATTCCATAATTCATGGGTTTATTTAGTTTTTTAACGCAAGAAATTGCGATTGATTTAGGTACAGCGAATACGCTGATTATTTGGAACGACAAAGTTGTGGTGGATGAACCTTCCATTGTGGCGAAAGATATTCAATCGGGCAAAATCGTTGCGATCGGAAGAAAGGCGCAGCAAATGCATGGCAAAACCCACAAACTCATCGAAACTATTCGTCCTCTTAAGGATGGTGTTATTGCGGATTTTAACAGTGCTGAACAGATGATTCGCGGAATGATAAAAATGATTAATACCGGGAATACCCTTTTTAAGCCCACCCTTAGGATGGTAATTTGCATTCCTTCTGGGATTACCGAGGTAGAGAAAAGAGCGGTACGCGATTCTGCGGAACATGCTGGAGCAAAGGAGGTTTATTTGATCCACGAGCCGATGGCTGCAGCCATTGGAATTGGGATTGATGTGGAAGAGCCCACCGGAAACATGATTATTGATATCGGGGGGGGTACCTCTGAAATCGCCGTTATCGCTCTAGGGGGAATTGTCTCCGATAAATCAATCCGTATTGCAGGAGATGACTTCACAAATGACATCGAAGAATACATGCGCCGTCAGCACAATATATTGATCGGGGAACGTACTGCCGAGCAGATTAAAATTGAAGTCGGAGCCGCGATTCCTGTACTTGAAGACCCCCCGCCGCCCTATGCGGTTCGTGGAAGGGACTTGTTATCAGGTATCCCTAAAGAGATTCTCATCACCCACGATGAGGTTGCGGCGGCACTGGATAAAACCATTGCTAAAATTGAGGAAGCAATTTTAAGTGCGCTGGCTTCGACCCCACCAGAATTGAGCGCTGATATTTATAAAACCGGCATCTATTTGGCCGGGGGAGGATCCATGTTGCGCGGGCTGAACCTGCGAATACAAGAAAAAACTAAATTGCCAGTGCACGTTGCTGACAATCCTCTACGTGCGGTTGCACTTGGAACCAGTATCGCGCTGAAAAATATTGGCCGATATCAATTCCTTATTAAGGATTAACGCGGGGAATTTTCCTCTTTTTTTACTGTTGCGAGATGCAGAACCTCATAGCTTTTTTAATCCGTTTTCGTGTTTTTTTAGGGTTTTTAGCGTTTCAAACACTGTGTTTTTTCCTTTATATCCAATTCGTTACCTACCCTCGTAGCGTTTTTTTTACGGGTGCTGGGAAAGTAAACGGTCAATTGCTAACGTGGGAAAACCAATTCTATCATTACCTTCGGCTGTCGGAAGACAATGAAAAGCTTCAACAAGAGAATGCATTATTGCGGGGGGTTACCTTTGATAATTATTACCAACTTCAGCGACCGACCCTTGAGAAAAACGATACGGTTTATCAACAACGTTTTCGGTTCATCCCTGTTCAAATCATTAGCGCCCCCACAGGACAACGGAATAATTATTTTACCATTGATGCAGGCGAACTTCAAGGGATTAAAAAGGGGATGGGGGTCATTTCCAGCAGAGGGGTTATTGGTGTGGTTTTTAAAGTCGGTAAAAAATACAGTTTGATAAAATCCGTGCTAACTTCGGACATCAACATTGATGTGATCGTGGGTAAAAAACAAATTCGGGGAATTCTGAAATGGAATGGCATGAACCCAAGGATTGGAAGCATTACGGGAATATCTACCGACGTCTACGTTCCAAAATGGAGCGAAGTGCGCACACAAGGTTCTACAGGAATATTTCCAAAAGGGATACTTTTGGGAAAAGTTAAAGCCAAACGCAGAATGGAAAACCAGTCTCTTTGGGATATTGATGTGCTTTTTAAAGAAGACTTGCGCAACGTGCATGAAGCATTTGTTATTAATGCTCTTTTTATAAACGAAATTGAACAATTACAACAGAAGATTCCAACGGAAAGCATTGAATAAGCCATGAAAGCCCTACTTCGATTTATCTTTTTATTTTTTGTTTTTCTATTCCTTCAGGTTTTTTTGGCAAGAAACCTTGAGCTTGGAATGGGCGCGCATTTATTTCTTCTGCCCTTATTCGTTATGCTTCTTCCCTTTGAGACCAACGTTTTTGTTTTAATGGGTCTTGGTTTTATGATGGGGATTATTGCCGATAGCATCATGAATACATATGGATTGAACGCCTCTTCTTTGGTGCTTTTTGCTTACCTAAGGCCTTTCGTTTTTAAATCCTTCACCCCGAAAGAAGGGTATGATGCTTTAAAAAACCCCACCCTTTCAGAGATGGGTTGGACCTGGTTTCTATTCAGTTATGGGGCCTTGCTTTTAATGTATGTGTTTTGGTATTTTCTTGTGGAAATCTTTTCCTTCCGTGAATTTTTACTCATTTTGCGTAACAGCTTTTTCAGCTTCATCTTCAGCATGATTGTGGCGTTAATCCTTCAACTTTTCTTTCGTAAGAAAACGCTTTCATGAACTTAGAAAACAGAAAATACTTGCTAATTGGGCTGGTGCTTCTCACAGCTATCGTTTTCATATCAAGGCTTGCTTACATGCAACTAATCGATGATTCTTGGTCTCGAAGGGCCACTGAAATCGCGGAAAAACGCCGAGAGATTGTTCCCCCGAGAGGAACTGTGTATGATCGAAACTGGAAGAAAATCGTGATCAATCAAATTTCCTACAACTTAATGATTGTTGAAGAAAAACTAAAGGATTTTGATACGGCTTCCTTTGCAAAGCTTATTGGGTGGCAAAAGGCAGAAGTCATCCATCGACTTAAAGAAATCAAAGAGAATGAAGGATATTATTTAAACCCTGCAACCGGAAAAAGGGAATCAAATTTCCGGAAAGACCGTCCATATCCTTTTATCAAAGATTTAACCCTAGAAGAGATCACCCAGATAGCCCATCAACTCGGCGATTTTAACGGTGCGATATATGAGGAGCCCGTAGGAACACGGTATTATCCGTTTCCTAATGGCGCGAATATTTTCGGATACATGAGTGAAGTCAATCGAAAAGAAGTGGAGGAGGATGCGTTTTACCGTCCAGGAATGAACATTGGGCGCTCAGGAATAGAGCGGGCCTATGAGGATGTTCTTCGCGGAATCAAAGGAGTGCGTTATGTGGTAACGGATGCAACAGCTCATGAAATCAAACCTTTTGCTAATAAGAAATTCGACACCCTAGCAAAACCTTCTCCCCACTTAATCTTAGGATTGGACATTGAATTACAAGCTTATGGCGAAGCATTAATGAAGGGGAAAAAGGGCTGTATCGTGGCGATTGAGCCCAAAAGCGGTGAAATTTTAACCATGGTTTCTTCGCCGAACTACGATCCTAATTTGCTTTCAGGAAGGAAGAACATACGGAAAAACTATCCAACCCTTCTTACCGATCCACAACTTCCTCTTTTCGCCAGGCCGCTTCAGGCAGAATATCCTCCTGGGTCCATTTTTAAACTCCTACAATCCTTGATTTGCTTACAGGAAGGGGTAATCAAACCGAATAGCTCTTTTTCTTGCAATAAATCTGTCGTTGGATGCCATAACCATCCAACCGCCACATCCGTTGAAAAAGCAATACAATATTCTTGTAACCCCTATTTTTATGCCGCGGTTCGAAAAGTTATTCAACCCAATAAAAAGAAAAAAAACGAAGAAGACGCCGTCATTGGTTTGGATAATTGGCACCGTTACATGAGTTCTTTCGGTTTAGGTAAGAAACTGGATGTAGACGTTGATTTTAACGCTCAAAGAGGGGGGTTAATTCCAAATTCCGCCTACTACAACAAATATCTGGGGAAAGGAAACTGGGCTTTTTCCACCATTCGTTCTATCGCTATTGGACAAGGTGAAATCAAACTAACGCCCATTCAAATGGCCAATATAGCGGCCATGATTGCCAATAGAGGATGGTATATCACCCCTCATTTCGTTCGTTCCATCGGCAAGAAGGGGCCCAGGAAACAATACCTTACCAGAAATGTGGTTCCCATAGATCAAAGGCACTTTGAAGTGGTCATCGAAGGGATGAGACGAGTCGTATACGAACCCGGGGGAACGGGCAAAGAAGCACGAAACGAACAATTCGTAGTATGCGGTAAAACCGGAACGGTACAAAACGGCAAAAACAAAAAAAACCATTCCGTTTTTATTGCCTTCGCACCTAAAGATGAACCAACAATTGCACTTGCTGTCTTCGTAGAAAATGCCGGTGCCGGGGGAGTTTGGGCCGCACCCATAGCCGGGTTAATGCTGGAGAAATACCTAAAACGAACCGTTACCAATAAAGAAAAAGAGGAATACATTAAAACCACTCGATTGTAGATTAAATGAGAACCAAAGAACGGCTCTTCGCGAATCTTGATTTACCTTTGCTTATCGCTGTTTTGGTATTGATGGTGATTGGAATGACCACCGTTTATTCCGTAACCTACAACCCAAATTCTCCTTCTCTCTTCAGTTTCAGCGAAAAATATGGAAAACAACTTTTGTGGATTGGTGCTTCCTTGTTTTTGGGAGTTCTTCTCCTATTAATTGATGCCGACGTCTATCGTAAATTCGCAGATTTTATTTACCTAGGGTGCTTGGTGTTACTGGTGTTGGTATTATTTATGCCTCCTGTGCATGGGGCAAGGGCGTGGTTGGGTATCGGCGGCCTAGGCATACAGCCGGCAGAGTTTGCGAAAATTTCCACCGCATTACTGCTCGCAAAAGCCATCGATGAAATCAACTTGAAACTTCAAAACGCACGAGCGGTCTTTAATTTACTCCTTATCCTTCTCCTTCCCAGTGTGCTGGTTGCATTACAACCCGACGCAGGCACCTTGCTGGTCTTCAGTTCTTTCTTGTTTGTTCTTTACCGTGAGGGCATCTCCTTTGACCCCTTGTTTTTAAATTTGGTCAACCGTTTTCGTGGAGTGCGGTTCAAAACAACGTGGCTCGGTACGCATTTTATTCCTTTTCTATTCTTTGTATTGGTCATTAGTCTTCTAAGCTTGTACTTGTCTGGATCTAAATATTCCTTTGCCGGATCGAGCATTTCGGGAATTGTTTTGCTTTGTTTCATCGTGACAGGAATCGCACTTCTTTTTCTGTTGGTAATCCTTTTGTTGGGATATCCTCGATACCGCAGAAACAACCTGATTGTTCTTGTGAGCGCATATGCCTTCGCGCTATTCCTTGTTAACAGTATTTCTTTTGTATTCAACAACTTAGCAAAACCCCATCAAAAAAACAGGATTGAATTAGTTTTAGGGTTGAAAGAAGACCCCAACGGCGCTGACTACAACCGAAACCGAGCCATGGCGGCTGTTGGATCAGGGGGGCTTTATGGAAAAGGTTATTTACAAGCATCTGTTTCAAGTATGAGAACTAATCACGTGCCTGAAAGTGAGACGGATTTTATTTTCTGTCCGTTTTCTGAGGAGTGGGGGTTCATCGGCACATTGCTATTGTTATCGCTATACATGTTCATTGTGTTGCGCATTTTTCTCATTGCTGAGCGGCAACGATCCGTGTTTTTTAGAATTTATGCGTATTGCGTTGGAATGATTTTTTTCTACCATATTGCCATAAACTTAGGCATGAATATCGGATTGGCCCCGGTAATTGGCATTCCTCTTCCATTTATGAGTTATGGAGGTTCTTCCATTTTAGCCTTTACCTCCATGGTTTTTATTCTTCTAAAACTCGACTGTCAGCGTAAGGACGTACTTAGATAAATCGTATTTTTGGACTAAATCTTCATTCCATGCTCACTGAAAACCTTCGCAAACGGTTTACTCGAATTTTTTGGATCATTTCTTTGTTTCCGTTCATGTTCGTTTTAGGTTTAGTAGTACTTCAATCAGAGGATGATTTGCCTCCTATTTCAATGTTGGACAATCCTCCTGAATTGCAAGCATCCTTAATACTTGGTGAAGAGGGAGACACCTTAGGCCGCTATTGGCAGGTAAATCGAACCAGCGCCGAGTTTAAGAATATTTCCCCTTTTGTTTTTGATGCTTTAATTTCAACCGAGGACGAACGATTTAAAGAGCATTCCGGAGTGGACTTCCGTTCAATAGCGCGTTCCTTTGGTTCTCTTGGGCGGGCCGGTGGAGCCTCAACAATATCGCAACAATTAGCAAAACTATTGTTTACCCTTCAGCAACGCCAACGCGAGGAAATTGCTCGTGCCAACGGAGAAACGCTGTTATCCCATCGTGGTGGAATTATCGGAAAATTTCGGCGTCTTAACGAAAAAGCAAGGGAGAACATTATCGCAACGCGGCTTGAATCCAGGTACACTAAAGAAGAGATCATTACCATGTACCTCAATCAATTTGATTTTCTCTACAATGCCGTAGGTATCGAAAATGCCGCTAAGGTTTATTTCAACAAGCGCCCTAAAAACCTCAAAAAAGAGGAAGCCGCCATGTTGGTTGGTATGTGCAAAAATCCGGCACTTTACAATCCTTACACGTACAAAATCAAAAATTACCGTAAAATCATCGGCCGACGCAAAGGCATACCCTCAGAAGCGGTCAGTTATTCAGACATACAAGAGGCTCGGACCAAAGACTCCATGCGTTCCGTTAACCGCCGAAATCAGGTGCTATACCAATGGCTGAGAAACAGTGAAAAGGGCAACGAATCGTTGGGTTATAAATTAACCCGAGAGGAATATGAGCAGCTGATTAAACGTCCCGTAAAAGTCAACTATCAATCCGTTGATCATAAAGAAGGTATGGCTCCTTACTTTAGAGAGGTACTGCGGCAGGAGGTTACTGAGATCCTGTTAAAGAAAAAAGAGGACGGTTCCTTAAAATACGTTCGTGAAGATGGACAATCCTACGATATTTACCGTGACGGGCTGAAGATTTACACAACCCTAAATACACGGCTTCAAAAATATGCGGAAGCTGCCGTTGAGAAGCACATAAAAGAATCCTTGCAACCGGCCTTTAACAGCAATAACCGAGGGCTAAAGAACTATCCTTTTTCGAATCAAATTTCTCAAGAGGTTGTGCAGACCCTCATGAACAGTGCACGAAAAAATTCTGGGAGGTATAAGTCCCTCATTGCGTCGGGGTTAACAGAAAAAGATGCGATATCCTCTTTCGACGTGCCGACACAAATGCGGGTGTTTTCCTGGATGGGTGAAATTGACACGGTGATGAGTCCGAACGATTCAATTCGTTATTACAAGGCGTTTTTACACGCTGGACTGGTAAGCATGGAGCCACAAACAGGGTTCGTTAGGGCATGGGTTGGTGGCGTAAACTTCAAACACTTTTCATACGACCACGTGAAACAAGGAACACGACAAGTGGGATCCACCATAAAACCTTTTGTATATGCTGCGGCTCTTTCATTAAACGCAGTTAATCCCTGCACAACCTTTAATCCGGGTGAATATTGCGTGGATTTAGTAGACCCAAATAACAACGTGGTGGGTAAATACTGTCCACAAGGTGAAGTGGCTCGAAATGTAAAAATGGGAATTGCGCAGTCTTCCAACCCAACCACCGTAGCCGTAATGGCTAAAATGGGTACATACAATCCTGCCAACAAATCAGGAGGTCCCTATGAAATCGAAAAACTTCTTCGGAAAATGGAAATAACGTTAAATCCCAACGACGTCGTTCCTTCAATGTGTTTAGGAAGCATGGACCTCTCTTTATTTAAACTGGTCGGGGCACAGTGCATTTTCGCAAACAATGGGGAATACAACCGGCCTACGACCATAGAGCGCATAGAAGATCGAAACGGAAAGGTAATTTATGAGTCAACACCATACAACGATGAAGCGCTTAATGCCACCGTTGCCTATGAAATCCTAAAAATGATGAAGGGGGTAATTAGCCAAGGAACCGGTGGAAGTTTAAGAAGTGGTAAATACGGTCCAATTCCTCCAACAGCAGGAAAAACAGGGACTACCCAAAACAATTCCGACGGTTGGTTTATAGGCATTACTCCCGATTTGGTTACAGGTGTTTGGGTTGGCGCGGAAGACCGGGCAGTACGCTTTAAATCCATGAATTGGGGACAAGGTGCACGAATGGCCTTGCCGATTTATGGATACTACATGCAACAAGCCTACAAGGATCCTGTATTGTCTTTGTCCACCCGGGATTTCTCCGAGCCTCCTAATTACGACCCTAAAGCCTACGATTGCTCCGACGCGCCCGATCCAGCGGCCGCTGATGAAACAGACGTTTTATTTTAACGAGAACACTTAAATGAATAAAGTACAACCCAATATACAGAAGGCGCTTGAAGGAATTCAAAACGGAATGACCCTAATGATCGGTGGTTTTGGACTGTGCGGAATTCCCGAAAATGCTATTAAAGAACTCGTTAAAATGGGAGTAAAGGATTTAACCTGCATTTCCAACAATGCTGGCGTCGATGATTATGGACTAGGATTGTTGCTCCAAGCGAAACAAATCAAGAAAATGATTAGCTCTTACGTGGGAGAAAACGAGGAATTCGAACGGCAAATGCTTTCCGGTGAATTAGAAGTAGACTTAATACCTCAAGGGTCTTTGGCCGAACGTTGCCGTGCTGGGGGAGCCGGAATACCCGCATTTTTTACCCCTGCAGGATATGGGACGGAGGTGGCCGTCGGCAAGGAAGTCCGAATTTTTAACAATAAACCGCATATTTTGGAACAGGCTCTAACTGCGGATTTTTCCATTGTTAAAGCGTGGAAAGGAGATACTGAAGGAAACCTGATTTATAAAGCAACGGCTATGAATTTCAATCCCATGATGGCCATGGCGGGAAAAATAACGATTGCTGAAGTAGAAGAGCTTGTTCCTGCGGGCACCTTAGACCCAAATTTTATTCACACCCCGGGCATTTTTGTTCAACGCGTCTTTCAAGGTGAAGTCTTTGAAAAGCGGATTGAACAACGAACCGTAAGAACACGATAACCATGGCGCTCAATAAAATAGGCATTGCAAAACGAATCGCTCAAGAATTGCGCGACGGTTGGTATGTTAATCTCGGAATTGGCATTCCAACTTTAGTTGCCAACTATGTTCCCGAAGGCCTAAGTGTTGAATTTCAATCGGAAAACGGCGTTTTAGGTATGGGGCCATTTCCCTTTGAAGGAGAAGAGGACGCAGACTTAATTAATGCCGGAAAACAAACGATTACCGTAAAATCCGGTGCAGCATTTTTTGATTCTGCAACTTCCTTTGCTATGATTCGAGGGAAACATGTACAGCTTACTGTTTTGGGAGCAATGGAAGTTTCACAGAATGGAGATATTGCGAATTGGAAGATACCCGGGAAAATGGTTAAAGGCATGGGGGGAGCCATGGACTTGGTTGCCTCAGCAGAAAACATCATTGTTGCCATGATGCATAGCAATAAAGCCGGAGAATCTAAATTACTCAGAGAATGTTCCCTTCCCCTTACCGGTGTAGGATGTGTTAAAAAAATCGTAACCGAACTTGCTGTACTGGAAATCATGGGCGGCGCCTTTCACTTGTTAGAACGAGCGCCAGGAGTTACTGTAGAAGAAATCGTATCGAAAACCGAGGGTGCTCTCGTAGTGCCTGAATTCGTGCCCGAAATGGTGCTATAATTTAACCGTGAAAACCCAAGGATACTTATTGGTTTTAATTGGATTGTTTTCATTTGGAGTTTCTGGACAAGTCCTGGTATTTCAACAACAAGAACCTCAAATAAACCTTGAAAATTGGATTGATATGGGGTTCAGGCATTGGAAAAATCCCCAGCATCGCAAAGGTTTTTTTAAGTATGACTCTCTTTACCTCTTGTCGTACCGAGATAGCCTCGGAGCGACCATTAGTGCCACTCCCATATTCAACCTTTGGGCAGGAACCGAACAAGGTAACGGCGGATTAAAATATCAGAATTCACGAGGTTTACTCGTAACTGCGGGGCATAAAGGGTTTTCCTGCTACGCCATGATCATGGAAAATCAAGCCTTATTGCCGGATTATCAAACCCAATTTATAAAAAGTCATGGGGAATTTTATCCCGGTACGAACGCTTACAACCAACAAAATGGGATGGTGCCTGGAGGAGGAAGAACCAAACCATTTAAAAACAACGGGTTGGACTATGCCTTTTCTCAAGGAGGATTAAAGTGGGGGCTTTCCAAACAAATCACGGTATTTGGAGGCAACGGGAACTTGCGCATCGGCGAAGGACTTCGGTCCTTGTTTTGGTCCAACCATAATCAAGCCTTGTTGTTGGGAACCGCCGTCAACATTACACCTCATCTTCAGTACATTTTTACTAAAGGCCGATTGTTCGACCTGATTCGAAAACCAAAATATGCCAACGTGGAAAGCCCATATTATAAAAAAGGTTATTCCATGAATGCCCTTGTTTATTCTTTGAGAAACCTTCGTGTTGGCGTCGTTTATCAGACCATATGGGAGGGCGGAGATAGCCTTCGAGAGCGTTCTTTATCTCCTTGGTTTTGGAGCCCCATTGCCGGTTTCGATCGTTTCGCTAAAAACCGCGTCTCTCTTCCGCAGTGGGGATTGGTTGGCCATTACAAGCCGATTTCCAACATCGTATTCTATGGTGAAGCATTTTTTCGAGGCGTTCAAAAAACCTCCATGAGCTACCAAGCAGGTGTTAACTACGCATCGAATTTGAAAGGCCTCTTCGCTTTCAACGTGAACCTGGCATTTGTATGCGTAGGAAGTTGTTTTTACGGCGATAATTACTCCCTGAGTTTTACTACCAATAACCTTCCTTTGGGCTCTTTGATTGGTAATGGTACGCAAGAAATATTGCTTTCAACTAAGTTAACCTATCGGCGTTTGTACTTGGATGTGTTGATGCAGTATTACACCTCATACCCCTCAAAGAACGTGCTTTTTAGGCCAACTTACACCGCGGAGGAGGAGGTGATTCATTCAATGGGTGAATTCGGTTTTTTAGTGAATCCTATTACTCAATGTACCTTGTTCGCATTATGCGATTTCAGGCAGGGAAGTTCTTCGTTGCAAACACTTATTTTTTCTCTTGGAATAAAAACCGCCATTTTCCCCAACCGACATGTATATTAAGTGGATGATGCTTTTTGTAGGAATCGCCTTTGGAGCAGCAAGTTTTGCACAATCCCTTGGCTTTTTACAACAAGACTCACCATACGATAGCTTACGAAAATCCGATAGATTCCCCGTGCTTCCAACAATAAGTATGGAGCCGAGCAAAGTGCCTTTTGAACGATTTATGCCATGGATGGATGTTGCATTAAAAACATCCATTCCCCTTGAAGGAAAAGTACAAAGCGGTTTTCTTCTCGATTATGAGAACCCTCATTTATTCCTGCGGCTTGGATTTCTAGCGGGATACAATTCAAATTTGACTTCACTAAACAACAACGGATTATCCGAAAAAGAACAACCTCGACAATGGACGCCAAACATACGATTCGGAGTTAAACCCACCAAATATTTTAACGCACAAATCGGATTTGACCGAAATTTCTACGGCGAGGGAGCTCGCTCATTATTTTTATCGGACTTCGGGAAGCCATACCCCTTTGCGTCAACCCGGTTCAACGTTGGCCCAATAAACTACCAAGCAATGCTTGCTTATTTATTCAATAATTCCGGGCAGCAAAAATTTCACATGAGCCACTTTATTCATGCCTCCATCGGAAAAAGAATCGACCTGCAATTATTTGAAGCCGTCGTGTTCAATAGTGGAGATACGATTTCCCATCGATCCTTTGATCCTTCATATTTAAACCCTTTTGTGGTTATACGCCCCCAGGAATATGCGATAGGATCTGGAGACAACGTGCTTCTTGGAATTGGAGCTTCTTTTAAGCTGTCAAAAAGAGGAAAACTCTATGGTCAATTTGTTTTGGACGACTTTTTACTGGACGCTTTTTTGTCGAAGTCCAAGTATTGGGGAAATAAATTTGCAGGACAATTAGGTTGGAAGCATCAATTCTCAAAGAACCAGATTAAATACCTAACTAGAATTGAAGCGAACACTGCACGACCCTATACCTTCTCACATCTTGGCGATGCATTAAGCTACACCCACGGTTCCCAAGTGCTCGCGCACCCATTAGGAGCTAATTTTTGGGAAGTTTTTGCCCAATGTAAGATGACAAAAAATTCGTGGTCGGTGTTGGCTGAGGTGTCCTTTGGGGAACAAGGAGTTGATTCTTCGGCCGTTAATTTTGGGGGTAATATTTATCTACCTTACACCAATCGACCCTACGATTATGGCATTTCCTTGCTTCAAGGAAAATCCACGTTCTTTCATAAAACGCGAATCAATATTTCTTACGGATTGAAGAAGTTCTTTTTGAAAGAAGTTTTTTGTGAGGTGGTAATACAACATTTTAAAAGTTTTTCAGCGTCAAATACTACCGTTATTCCTTTCGTTGGAATAAGGACTCCTATTTTCAGTGATTATCGTTTTTAATGCAAAAAGGCCCGGTTTCCCGGGCCCTTTCTTCCATAAAATCAGAGTCCAATAATCTGCCTCAGTTCAACCTCGGTCGAACTTCGTTGCTTACCTTTCTTGTCCAAGAACGTCCTGTTCACAAGGCGGCCATGTATGGCTACCTTTTTTCCTACTTCCGCATTGTTCTCCACAAAAGAAGCCATATTCCCCCAAGCATAAACACGATGCCAATCCAACCGGGAACTGTACTTGCCGTCGTTTTTCCTGTAAACTTTAGGTGTCGTGACTAAGAACCTTGCGACTTTACTTCCATCTTCAAACTTAATGACCGCCGGGGAGCGTGAAATGCTTCCTACCAGTGTTACATAATTGTTCATTTAATCTATAATTGAGAGGAAAAGGGTCGGTGTTACCTGTGCGCAACCCTTTTTCCTGCGTGAATTTTACAAAAGCAATAAATCGTTTACTTCGACTTCGGTAATTTTTATCGGTCGCCCATTCCAACGAATGTATCGATTCACCAAGCGCCCCTCAATGGCCATTGATAAATTAGGTTCTCCAACTTCAACCAACAATTGTTGCCATTTGCCCCAGGCCAACACATCGTGTTTTTGGTGGCTTTTTCGTGCTTTTCCGTCAGAATCAACCCAAGTGGTTTCAGTAATCAACTTGAACCTTGAACAGCACATCCCCCCTCTCATTTCGCCGAAAACCGGGTGCTTTTCCATCTTACCAATCAAAGAAACAAAATTCATTACTTAACTTCTAAACCAGCTTTATTTAACAGCATAAAGTCATTCGCTTCAATTACGGTGCTGTATTTTTTCTCCCCCTTGGCGTTTTCGTAAGACTGATAAGCAATCTTTCCTTCTAAAAGGAGTTCCTGTCCTTTTTCTAGTTTCTCTGCCCTATCGGCCATCTTTCCCCACAGGTTGATGGTGTGCCATTGTACCTCCTCTTGCCATTCGCCGGTTTTATCTTTATAGCGCTCGTTGGTGGCTAATGAAAAACGAACTAATTTTCTTCCAGAGTCAAAAGTGTTAATCTCTGGAGCATTGCCTAAACGGCCAATAAGGTTTACTTTATTTTTTAGATGATTCATGTTTTTTAGTATTAAAAATTAAACTTGTTTTTTTGAGGCGTCCCTCGTTTACTTTGCAAAGATTGGGGCGTAAACGTCGAAGAGCTGGTTTTTATTCGTTTTTGTTCGAATGTTATTCGTTTAATGTCGGATAACTCCTTGTGCTAATTCGAATCGACCTGCGAAAAAACCTTTATTTTTATAAAAATTTCCACGATGTCGCAAAATATAATTGTAGAACGAGAAGGGCAAGTTGGATGGATTATTATTAACCGTCCGGACCAATTAAACGCCCTTAACAGAAACACCATAAGCGAATTAAACAAAGCGCTTTCCGATTTTCGTGAAGACCCAACTATTGGTGTTGTATGCATCACGGGAAGCGGTGAAAAGTCCTTTGTAGCCGGAGCAGATATTAAAGAATTTGCAGAATATACCGTTGCAGAGGGAGGAGCATTAGCTCTTCACGGACAACAACGACTCTTTGATTTTATCGAACAAATGAATAAACCCGTCATTGCGGTAGTTAATGGTTTTGCCCTCGGAGGCGGCTTAGAATTAGCTATGGCTTGCCACATTCGAATAGCTTCTTCCAATGCAAGAATGGGGCTTCCTGAGGTTTCACTCGGAGTTATACCCGGTTACGGAGGAACCCAACGCCTTCCTCTACTGGTTGGGCGAGGACGGGCCAATCAACTAATATTTACAGGAGAGATGATTGGAGCAGAGCAAGCCAAGGAATGGGGCTTAGTGAATACCGTGGTTGAACCCACAGAACTAAAATCTTCGGTGCTTTCCTTGGCCTCTAAAATCCTAAAGAACTCTCCAAATGCCATCGATAAAGCCATTCAATCCGTCAATGCCGGTTTTGATAGCCGCCAGAATGGATACGACGTAGAAATTCAGTCTTTCGCTTCTTGTTTTGGCACCCGAGAGTTTATTTTGGGAACGCAAGCGTTTCTTAAAAAAGAAAAAGCCAATTTTAGAGGATAATGGCCTCTCCGATTTCAAAGCTTTTTGGTCAAACCGCCTTATATGGATTGCCGAGCATTCTAGGTCGCTTATTGAATTATCTTTTAGTGCCCTTATACACCGCGGTATTCGCTAAACCTGCCGATTATGGGGTGCTATCCGATTTGTATGCGTACGTTGCTTTTTTAATGGTTTTACTTCCGCTTGGAATGGAAACTGCTTATTTCCGATTTATTCAAGAAGAAAAGGATCCCGACATAGTATTTAATAATGCATTGGTTCCTGTTGTGTTGGTGAATTCCGGAGTTTTTATCGCGCTGTACTTTACCAATCCATGGATTGCGAAATGGATGCTTTACAAGGAGCATACAGAGTATGTCCTACTCATGGGGTCCATTGTCTGCATTGATGCCATCTCTGCACTCCCCTTGGCGCGGCTAAGGGCAGAAAATCAATCGAAACGGTTCGTGAGCGTGCAAATGAGTTCGATCCTAGTTAATATAGTTCTTAACCTTCTATTTCTTTTGGTTTTCTTTAATCCACAGCGACCAGAAGAAGGAATTTTATTTGTCCTAATTGCCAATTTACTTGCATCAGGGGTCAAAGTTGTAAGGGTTTATGACATCCTTGCTCGAGTTCGATTGACTGCCGATTGGCAACTCATTAGAAAAATACTCTTATATGCTTGGCCACTCATGCTTGCGGGATTTGCTGGAATCATCAATGAAACATTAGACCGTGTATTACTGAAACAACTCCTTTATGACCCCAATATTCCAAATTCCCTTGAACAAGCAACCGCGCAAGTTGGTATTTACAGTGCTTGTTATAAATTAGCCATGTTAGTTACCATACTTTTACAAGCCTACCGATATGCCGCTGAGCCCTTTTTCTTTGGGCAGCTGAAAAATCAAGACCGTAATGCGGTATTTGCTCGAGTTATGAACATCTTTATTGCTGCCGTTTGCATTGCCTTTCTTGCAGTATCGATCAATATAGGTTTGCTCAAGTTCTTTATTCGAAAAGAGGCTTACTATGTTGGTTTGAAGGTGGTTCCCATCCTGCTTTTCGCCAATGTTTGTTTGGGAATATACTACAATCAAAGTGTCTGGTATAAACTATCGAACAAAACAAAATACGGCGCCTATATTGCATTATTTGGGGCGTCTATTACCGTTCTCATTAACGTTCTTTTTATTCCTATGTACGGTTACATGGCCAGTGCCTGGGCGACGCTGCTTGCCTATTTAACCCAAATGGTTCTTTCGTATTATTGGGGGCAAAAACACTATCCTATTCCCTACAATACGCGGAAGTTCTTTCTATATATCGGAAGTGCCATCGGAATTTATTGTCTTTTCAGCCTAGTTAGAACCGGCCTTAAACTGTCCCTCAAAGAAATGAATGTTGGACTTTTATTCATGGGCAACCTGTTAATTGCCGGTTACATTTACATGGTGTATCGAAATGAAAAAGCGTTTTTCAAGGTTAAGCGGAACCAAACTTAATTTTTAACGCCTCAACCGCTTTCTTATCGCTTCCTACCGAAATAAAATCATCGTACACGATAATGGGTCTTTTTAAGAACGTATATTCCTTTAACAACCATTCTCTGTAGCTTTTGTCGTCTGTTAAGGAATCCTTAATCGCGGAAAACTTTAATGCTCTCTTGGAAAAAACCGCTTCATATGATCCGGTTTTAAGGTATAATTTAGTTAAATCTTCCTCACCTATTGGATTCGATTTAACATCAATCCAATCTATATCGGAGGGAAAAGAAACTTCTTTGATAATTCTAATGCAGGTAGAGCAAGTGCTCAAGTAAAATACTTTTTTCACGAGCAATACTCGTCATAAGCCGCCTTCAGATTTTCCGCAATCAACGCTGCACTAACACCTTCTATATGATGTCGCTCGATAAAATGCACTAAAGCGCCTTTATGAAACAACGCAATCGAAGGGGAAGAGGGAGGATAAGGTAAAAAGTACTTGCGGGCCTGTTGCGTAGCTTCGGTGTCATACCCAGCAAAGACCGTGCATAGTTTTGCCGGTTTCTTCGTGTTATTCAAGGACATTTTAACTCCCGGACGCATGTTGCCTGCGGCGCAACCACAAACGGAATTTACCACTAGTAACAACGTTTCCGTTGAGGCGTTGATTACTTGATCTACCGCTTCAGCACTTAAAAGCTCTTCGAACCCAACGGACGTTAGGTCGTTTTTCATGGGTTGCACTATTTCTATTGGATACATGTTGTTTTGATTTATTGCAAAGATACGAAGTTTATCTCAAGACGTTCACGTGACCTACTGCCATGTGCTCAAAGCCTTCTAAATCCTTGTATACCACTTTCCAAATGTACGTACCATCTTGAACGTCTCGACCTTTGTTGGATTTACCGTCCCAAGCACCTTGGATATCCTTTGTTTCATAAATCAACTCGCCCCAACGATTAAAGATGGTAAAGGTAAAATCAGAAACCTCTTCAAAATTGGAGAAGACTGGGAAAAACAACTCGTTTAAATTGTTTTCATCAATGGTTACCGTATTTGGAACATTTAAACGTACCGTTTCAGAAGAACTAATGATCATTTGAGCGATGTCAAAACATCCGTTGGTGTCCGTTGCGGTCAAAGTGACGACATAATTTCCTTCCGTCCATTGAGGATATTGAAAACTTGGATTCACTTCGTTGGATCCGCTCGAAGCATAACCAAAATCCCAGCTGTAAAACTGAGCATTGACCGAATTATTGACAAATTCAACGGAACCGGAGTAGTAATCAATTTGAGGGCTTACCGTGGTAAAGGCGGCATTTGGACTTGGGTACGCAATAATGTAGCCCGGTTGAACCATGGTAGAGGTACAACCAAACCCGTTCGTCACGGTTAACGTAACATCGTAGGGACCTCCCACCTCAAACACCACGTTAGGATTAGGGTCTGTACTGGTTATTCCATTCCCGAAAGACCAATAATACGATAAGTTATCACCCAACGACAGATCGGTAAACTGTGCAGCAAAAGGCCCACATCCGGACGAGTCTACCGCTGTAAAATTAGCGAATGTTACCTCGGTATCATCAATTTCTACCGTATCAACTTTTTCACATCCCACGTTGTCTGTAACCAGTACTTCGATAAATCCTGAGGAAAGCCCCGTAATGAGATAGTTTCCTGGGCTTTGGTTGATTTCCATACCTATGGGGTTGTTGATATTGGGGTCGTTCACATTATGCCATGCAACGTTATATCCAGGAGTTCCTCCCATTACTTGAACGTTAAGTATTCCTGCGTTATCGTTACAGCCACTGTTGGTAACAACCGTAACACTTGGAGTAAACACCGTACTTGGTTCAGTAATGGTAATTGCGGCCGAATTGGTAGTACAATTATTCGAATCCGAAATTAAAATATAATACGCTCCAGGACATAATCCACCAAGTGTAAATACCCCGCTCGGGTTCGTTAATAAATCTTGTAGAGTTATAAGGGTGTCATTTTCTGAAAGTTGTGTTTGAACGTTGATAATACTTATGGAATAATTGGCGTTGCCTCCTGTTGGAGTGAATTCGATTTCCCCTGTACACTGGCCTTTACACAGAATGTCGTTGTCTGCAATATTCGAAAGACCCACGCTAATTTCATTCAAAATGTAGACAAATTCGCGGGCACAATTGGAATCGTCTACCACCGTTAGGGTATAGGTGCCTCCCGGTAAATTAAAGGCCGAAACGGTATTGCCCACATAAGAGGTAAAAGAAATCGGAATATTGTTTCCTTGAGCATCAACTCCGGACCAAACAACATTGTAAGGTGTGCCTACCGCATTTGGAACACCGCCGAAAACATCTACCGAAATAGAACCTAAATTAGTGCCTGCGCAGAATGCGTTATTGATTACTGAATTTACCGTATCGATTCGATTGTTCTGAAGTATTACTGCTCCGCCGGAAAGGTTACAACCGTTTTGATCCGTTACTTGGAAATTATAGGTGCCTGCAGGTAAACCGGAAATATCAAAGGTCCCTGGATTCGCCAGAATCTCAAATCCGAAAGGATTACCAGCAACAGGACCAGACCAACTCACGTTATATGGAAGGGTCCCTCCTTCAGCATAGACATTTATTATTCCCGAACTGTCACCAAAACAGCTCACGTTAACGTAAGTGCTCGCAATGTACAACGGTGCTATCGGTTGAACAACCGTTGCCACTAAACTCGATGTACAGCCAGAAGCATCTGTTACCACCAAGGTATAATCCCCTGGGATTAATCCAAATGGATGCGTTGTACTTCCAATGTTTGGAAGCGTTGATTGACCCGCAGGAATTAGCCCGTTTACTGTGGTCCATTGATAGGTGTATCCTGAGTTAATATTCACATTCCCCCCGCTGACTTGAGTAGTAATCATACCGCTCGCTTCACCAAAACATCCAACATTCAGAATACTTGGCGTTATGGCAATTGGTGTTGGTTGAGTGATGGTAATGGGAGCCGTGGTAATAGTGCATGGGCCATTGTCGGTAATCGTTAAAGTATAGGTGCCCACCGGTAGATTTCCGAGGTCCTCTGTGGTTTGCCCGGTGTTCCACAACAAGCTATAAGGCGCCCCTGTTCCACCGTTTATGATAATGTCAATGGCTCCATCAGACCCGCCGAAACATGTAACATTTGTGGTGTTCACAGAATATGTTAGAGCCGTAGGAGGTTGAGAAATAACAATTTGCTCGGTTAACAAACACCCGTTTGCGTCGGTAATGTAGCAAACATATACCCCGGCAAACAAGTTACTTAAAGTCGTTGATGTGGAATATTGCTGACCATTCAAGAACCAATTATAATTGTAAGGAGCCGCCGGAGCCGCAAACGGTGTGCCGCCGGTAGCAGTAATCGTAATGGATCCGCTATTGTCGCCGTAACAACCCACATTCGAGGAAATAACGGTGGAAGTAAGGGCCGAGCTTGGTTCTGAAACCGTTGCAGTGAGTGGCACGGTGCAACCCGCCTGATCAGTAACCAACACGTCATATTGCCCAACAAATAAACTGCTAATGTTTTGGAATACCGAATTATACCCTCCAGAACCTGTCCACTGGAAGGTGAAGTTTGGAGTTCCTCCATTGATTGAGAGATTGATCGATCCCGTTTGATCCCCATGGCACTGAACGTCTCCGACGGTTGCTGTTACCGTGAAGCCCGGGTCTTGGTTGATCGTAACTTGAAGCGTATCTTGGCAACCCATTAAGTCGGTTACAACAACGGTATATACCCCAGGATAAAGGTTGGTAACTGAAGGCCCGCCTACCGGTGTGGTCAATGGCAAAGGATTTGGAGGAAGCGCCGCTGTGGTCCAATTGTAGCTGTAATATCCATTGCCTCCGTTGACATCCAAGTGAATTTCCCCATTAAATGAACCAGGAACGCACGAAACATCTACCGAATTATTAAGGGTGACGAGCAACGGGGCCGGCTGGGAAACAATGGTGTTTAACGTAATGATACAACCGTTTGCATCGGTAATATTATAGGAATAGTTCCCCGCTATCAAACCGGTTTCTGTAATTATTCCCCCTGGCAGAAGTATCGTGCCTGTATAGTTGTGTCCATTGCCTGAAACGGTGTAAGGCCCAACTCCTCCAGAAGCCGTAATATCGATGCTTCCGGTGGCATTTGAATTACAGTCTACTGCATGTGGAGTGAGTGCCCCTGCTACCGGAGTAGCCGGTTGCGTTATCGTGATTATCGAAAAGTCCGTACAGCCCCCCGTATTACCATTGGCATCGTTTACTGTTACCAAATAGATTCCGGCTGGTAAACCAAATGGGTGGTTCGGGTTGCCCGGAGGTTGATTCGCTGCAGTAGGGAAAGGAATACCATAAAGAATACCATTCCATGTTGAAAGCGTGGTCCAATTGTACGAGTAAGGACCCGTTCCTCCCGAAACTTGAGTACTTATTTGACCCGAAGAATCGCCGTAACACAATACATCGTTCACCGAATAATTAATGTTCAACGGCGCAGGTTCGATGATTGCCTCAACCACGGTGTCTTTACAACCGTTGGCATCAATCACCTCAATGGTATATGCACCTGGACAAAGGGTACTTGGCGTACTTACGTTAGAGCTCGTGTTCAACGTAACAGGCAAAACACATCCGGGTCCTGTTGGCCCAGAAAGCCAATTTACGGTATAAGGGGATATTCCTCCGGCGGGTGCAATATTTATGGATCCGTTCATGTCTCCGTTACAAAGCAAATTAGTGGGGGTAGTTACAACCGATAAGGCCGCAGGGCTTCCAACTACGACCGACACCGTAGAAGTACACCCGTGATAGTCTGTCACGGTCACGATGTAGAATGTTCCTGCAAGGTTGGTGCTTACCCCTGTCATCGTTTGGCCCGTTAACGGATTGAATGGTATCATGCTCGGTGCTACAATATTGCTAGGTCCCGTCCAAACAAAATTATTCCCAGAAATGGTATACGGCCCGGTTCCCCCGTTGGCGCCAACCGAAATGGTTCCAGTAGATGCTTGGTTCGGTATGGGGAAACACAATTCATCCGTATGGTCAATTAAGGCCAATAACGGCGTAGCTGGTTGATTGATATTAACGGTTTCTATCGCAGTACACCCATTGGCATCCGTTACCGTAACTTGATATGTGCCGGTTGGAATTCCGTTTGGCGCAGTACCAATGATTTGATTGGTAGATTGACCCGCTGGAATAGACCCAGCAAGTGCTCCCCAATTATACGTATATCCCGGCGTTCCCCCCGATGCTAGTATACTTGCTTGCCCCGTTGCATTTCCATGACATAACACATCAATGGTTGTGGCAGATAGTACAATTGCCGGTGGCTCATTAATGGTAAAGGAAAGTGTATCATCGCACCCATTCGCATCGGTAACCACGAAATCATAGACCCCTGGACATAAGTTTGTTGACGTATAGTTAGGTAAAATCGCATTTGCTGCAACCGTTAAATTCACGGGTAGTTGGCAAGGCCCTGTATTCGGTCCGCTAAGCCAAGTTAGATTGTAAGACGGCGTAGCACCCGTAATTCCTAATTCAACATACCCATTATTGGCACCAAAACAGGTTACATCTACGGGTGTAACCGCTACCGCTAATGGGGTTGGTTCGGTAACCGTTCCACTTACCGAAATCTGACAGCCATTTGCATCAGTAATTTCTACTTGATATATTCCAGCAGAAACCGCGGTCCATGTGCTTGTTCCACCGGCAAAGTTCACCGAAGGCGCTCCTCCCCATGGATTTGTAATTCCTAAAATCGTGTAAGGAGCGGTTCCGCCACTTGGTGATACCGTAATTGTTCCATTACCCAACCCATTACATGTTTCATTGGTGGTCGTAACAATTGCACTTAAGGCTTGCGCCGGTTGATTGATGGTAACACTCGCTAATTGAATACACCCATTCGCATCCGTCACGGTCACACTGTAAGCGCCAACACAAAGCTGTCCGACAGAAGATGTGCTTGCCCCTCCTGTCCATAAATAGGTATATGGAGCGGTTCCTCCAGTTACTGAAACCCCTGCGCTTCCTTGACAGATTGCATCGTTACACGGATCATCATTTGCGGTGGTAATTAATGCTAAGGGCTGAGGTTCAATTATGGTAGCGCTCAACGTAGTGTCACACCCGTTGGCATCGGTAACGCTAAACACATACACTCCCGGACATAAATTATTGAAGCTTGTGGCTCCCGAAATAATTGAGGTAACAGGCAATGCGCACGGCCCTGTATTTGGTCCGGAAATCCATGTTACCGTGTAGTTAGGCACTGATCCGGACGGAGTAATTTGAATTATTCCGTTGTTGGAATTATGGCAAGTTACATTGGTAACCTGAAGGGCTACTTGTAAATACGTTGGTTGAGTGATGGTGGTAGAAACTGTTATTTGGCATCCGTATGCATCCGTAATGGTATAGGTGTATGATCCCGCTACCATGTTGTTCGAAACGGCATTTCCTCCAGAAACAGCAACATTAGGAGAACCGTTCCACGGTGAACCAGTTATAACAAATGGTGCGGTACCGCCACTTGGGATAATGGTAATCGTTCCGTCGTTATTGTTAATACACGTTTCGTTCGTGTGAGAGATTGCCGCAGTAAGTGGCGCTGCTGGACCGATAATATTAAACGGTGCGGTATTTTGACAATTATTCGCATCGACAACCACCGCATTATAAACACCCGGTGCTAAATTACCTAGAGAAAGTCCTGTTCCAATGTTGGTTCCGGAAACGTTTTGCCAAGTAACAGTATAAGTTGGTGTACCCCCACTAATTGCAGCCTGCACAGTACCTGTACCTGGTAAACAATATACCGTGTCGTTCACGACACTAATTACCAAGAGGTCAGGTTCCGTAATAGTCCCTCCGGTATTAATTTGACAGCCGTTTGCATCAGTAACGAGTACGTCGTATATACCCGGACACAATCCGGTTGCATTCGCCTGGTTAATTGGAATGCTACAAGGAGCACCGGCGGTACTGTTCCAAAGATAGGTGTAAGGCAATACCCCACCATTAACTGTTACATTGATTGAACCGTTACTCGCTCCGTTACAGGTTACATTGGCAGATGCCACATTATACGTCAACGCAGGAGGTTGGCTGATAATTACATTCTGTGTGAATGGACAATTATTTAAATCCGCTACCGTAATGGAATACGTTCCTGCTAATAATCCTGGAATTGTATAGGTGTCTCCTGAATTAAGAATTTCCAATCCAGCACCCGGGAACGGAGGCCCTGGAGTCCAAGAAACGTTGTACCCAGGGGTCCCTCCCGTTGCAGAAACGGTAATGGATCCGGTGGCATTGTCAAAACAATCCACATCGACGTCGGAAATGGTAACTACCATCGGTTGCGCCGGAGCCGTAATGCTGAACTGAACAATTATCTGGCATCCATTTGCGTCGGTGATGGTGTCGTAATAGTCCCCGATGCACAATCCTGTAATGGACGGGGTGGTTTGACCATTACTCCAAGAATGTTGATAAGGAGCAGTACCGCCAGAAGGAACGGTTGTTGCAACCCCTGTACATTGCCCGTGGCACAAAATATTGGTTTGCGTAGCGCTTGCGGTTAGTGGGGCGCTAGGAGCTACAATCGACTGTGCAAAAGAATCGGTGCAATTATTAAGATCAGCTATAGTAATGGTATAGGTTCCTTGACAAAGCCCATTCTCCGTAATAATACCCGAATTACTTACCGTACTGGCAGGAACAGAACAAATAGCAGGTAATCCTGTGGCTGTCCAAGACACGGTATATGGCGTTGTTCCACCGGTTACATTGAACGAAATGCTACCGTTCACATCTCCATAGCACTGCACGTTTGTCACGTTGATGTTTGTTGCTGTTAATGGGTTTTGTGGTTGCGTAATGGTAATGGTTTCAGAGTCCGTACATCCGTTATCATCGGTAATTAAAACGACATGGGTGCCCGCAGCAACATTGGTGTATTGAAACGATCCTCCCGTTAAATTAATAGTGGTAGAGGCTGGTGTAAGTGTCGCAGAAGTTAGCGTATAAATTGGGCTTCCTCCATTGGTGGTAATGGTAATGGTTCCGTCGTTTTGACCCAAACACAACACATTAGTGAAACTTGAATCCGCAACTAAAGGTGAAACTGGGCCAGAAATGGTGTAGGTGTTTGGAACCGAGCAATTGTTTGCATCGGTTACCGTCACGCTATACGTTCCGGGTGCGAGGTTGTTTTGACAGCTGGTGTTTCCTGGAATCGACCACGCATAAGCATATGGTCCGGTTCCACCGGTTACGGTTAAGCATATACTTCCAGAATTTACCCCGGCGCAAAGCACATCTGTTACGGAATTAGCGACGGCAATGGGGTTTAATGGCTGAGCAATCGTTGCGCTTAGTTGTTGTGAACACAACCCGTTATTGTAGGTCAAACTAATATTATAGGTTCCTCCAGGTAATCCATTGAGCGGAAAAGGAGACGTGTTAATGTTTCCAGAATATGGCCCTCCAGGACCATTAATTACATAGGTCACGGGATAGGACCCAGGAGGCGTATTGATTGTTAACACCCCCGTATTACCCGGATTACATAAAATTGTGTTCGCACTAACGGTTGCTCCAAAAGCGGGAGGTTCAATAATCGTAAAGGTGTCTTGTAACGAGCATCCATTCGCGTCTACCACAGTCAATGTATAGTTACCAGCAGACAAATTACTAACCGGGTAAGATCCTCCTGAAAGTGGAATTTCTATCCCTGCTGGACTTACTAAAGGTCCGGGAGGATTCGTGCGTTGATATGAAACTTGATATCCTGCGGTACCCCCTGAAGCCGTTACTTGAACGGATCCATTATTTGCGCCATTACACGAAATATTCACCGGAGGTGTTAGGCCAATCGAAAGGGCTAATGCCGGTTCGGTAATGCTAAAGGTTTGAATGTTGGTACACCCGTTAGCATCGGTAACTGTTAAGGTATAGGAGCCTGCTGGAACGTTGGAAATATTGGGTGTCAATTGACCACTTATCCAACTGTAAGTATAAGGGCCTACTCCACCTGAGGTGGTGGTAGAAATGGATCCTGCTCCTTGCCCAAAGCAAAGGATATTTGTGGTCGCAGGCGTTACCACGATTGGATTCGGTTGAGTAATGATCGTGCTGATGGCATTCGTACATCCGTTTGCGTCGATAATATTCACTGTATAGTTACCAGCAGGAAGTATTCCCGCAGCAGGCGTTCCTACTTGAGTTGTGGTTAACGAAGACGTTGGAATCGTACCGCTGTTGTTCGGTGGACCAACTATGCTATAGTTAATCGGCGCTGTACCCCCTGATGTGGTAAACTCAAGAGCACCCGTTGAGGCGCCGAAACAAGTTACATTGGTTGAAGTAATCCCAAGAGTAAGTGGTGCGGGCTGGGTGATGTTTTGCGTTAAATTCACCGAACATCCGTTTGCGTCGGTAACGGTTAATGCATAGTTTCCACCGGGTAAATTCGAAAATTGATGGGTATTGCCAACCGCAGGATTAACAACCACTGTTGCACCAATTCCATTGATGTTATAATTCGGCGTTCCACCCGAAATAGCTACGGTAATTTGTCCATTATTTTGATTCCCACAGGTAACGTTCGTAACGTTTGATATTACGGCACTTAGCGGTAATTGAGGCTGAGTCACCGTGTAAATTTCTTGATACGAACAATTGTTAGCATCCGTTACGGTTAAGGTATACGTTCCCACCGGAACATTAATTTGACCCGTCGAAGAAGGGCCCGATGTTAATGCGCCACCATTACTGGCTACCCAAGCATAGGTGTATCCTCCCGCCCCTCCTGAAACCGCAGTGGTGATTTGACCCGTGGATAACCCATGGCATAATACATTCGTAATCGTTTCGTCTATTTGAATTGGATTTGGAACGGAAATGGTGGAGCTCACGGTTGATGTACATCCATTGTTATCGGTAACCGTAACCGTGTAGGCTCCTGCGGGCAATAATGATACGGAGGTGCTTCCATTAATTCCGCCGGTAGAAGAAGATGGGCCCGTAATTACATAGGTTAAGCTTGGCACCCCCCCGATTACTGACAGATTTAATGCTCCTGTATTTTGACCTGCGCACAAAATATTTACAGGAACAACCGACAGGGTTAACGCAGGAGGTGAACTAATTGTAAAATTGATATTGGTATCGCAACCGTTATTATCCGTGACCACTAAAACATAGTTTCCTGCTCCAAGGTTGGAGAACGTCGCCGTATTATTGATGTTTGGATTAATATTTTGGGTGTTGACCCCTAAAGAAACCGTGTAATTAGGGGTTCCTCCGTTCACAGCAACGACAATTTGACCATCATTTGCTCCAAAACAGGACAACGAATCTACACCAACTACCGTTACCACCATTGGCGATGGCGGCTGGTTGATGGTGTAAGAATCTGCAAAAGTACACCCGTTATTATCAACCAACGAAAATTGATAAGACCCTGCACACAAATTATTGATGTTCGGAGTATTCCATGAATTTGCCCCGCTGGTCCATTGATACGTATAAGGTAAGGTTCCTCCCGACACTGCGGAAGATATCCCTGCGGAACAATCCCCAAAACAGTTGATTGATGTACCCGTTAGCGAGGCGGTTAACGAAGGTGGTTGGAATATGGTAACGCTTACCGGACTTGATGAACACTGGTTCACATCTAATACCGTAACCGAATAGGTGTTCGCTGATAAATTGGAAACTAGGTTGAGATTCGTGCTAAATGGAGGTGCAATACCTACCGGATCTACATTAATCGTATACGGAGCCGTACCTCCATTAATTCCAACAATAAACGAACCATCATTGTCTCCAAAACAAGAAACATCTACTGGAGATAATATCGAGGCAACAATAGGAGATTGTGGAGCAGTGATGGTAATTGTCGCATCATCTTGACACCCATTATTGTCAGTTATCGTCACCAGATAGGTTCCCGGAGAAAGGTTGTTCGCAGAGTAACTATTATTAACTGCAAATATTTCAGCCCCTGGAGGGTTAATGGAAAAGCCCCCGTTAGTTATTACCACATTAAACGGAGCGGTTCCTGTAGTTGGGGTTACCGTAATAGTGCCATCGGTTTGGCCAAAACACTGAATATTTGTAGAGGAGAAATTCGCTTGAAAAGGCGTTGGGGTAATAATAATACTATCTGTATACTGTGCCGTACAACCATTGGCATCGGTTACCGTTACCGTGTAAATTCCACAGGTAAGCGAAGAAGGGCTGAACGTATTATTGGGTATGTTCGTTGCGGAACAGTTAATTCCTGCGTTTTGAAGCGGAGCCCATTGCCATGAGGTGTTGTAAATAGGCGCGTTAGCGAATTGCGTGCCCCCCGATAATTGCAAATTAATGAATCCCAAGCTGTTGCCGTCGCAAAGAGGGCCAGAATCTTGCCAACCAATCGTTATTTGATCGGGTTCTATTACCTGAACAATCAAGGATGTGTCACATCCGTAAACATCGGTTACCGTTACTTGATAATAACCATCCGGAATTCCTTGAGGATCTTGCGCGGCTACTTGACCCGGCGGAATGGGCCCTCCAACGCCACCAACAACGGACCAAAAGTAGGAATACGGTGCTGTTCCACCTGTAACTGAAGTAAAAATAGCACCGGTACTTAACCCATTACACGTAACGTTATATACTGAATCGTTCACTGCGCTCAAGGCCGCATTTGGTTGAGTTAGGGTAATTGATTGGCTGCTTACACATCCGTTATTGTCAATTATTTCGAGGGTGTAATTCCCTGCCGTTAAATTGGGAATATTAAAAATTCCTCCTGCATTTGGAATAGTACCCAAAAGTACATTGTCAAGTTCCACGTTATAGCCTGGAGTTCCTCCGTTGGCTATAAATGAAATGGATCCGGTATTTGCACCAAAACAGGTAATCGGTTGAGTATTGATGTTCTGAATATTCGGTAAGTTTTGTGGGTTGTTGATCGTCCAATTGCCTGTAATCGTACATTGGCTCGCATCCGTTAAGGTTAAATTATACGTCCCTGGCCCTAAAGCACTGATGTCTTGTGTAGTCGCTGTATAGCCATTCGGACCCATCCATGAATAACTGTATCCAGGTGTACCGCC
>CANMUN010000012.1 GCA_947500875.1 Flavobacteriales bacterium
AAGGTCCAAACCAAAGGAGTCCAATTCCGCAGGGGAGTATGCAAAGAATGAACAACGGGATTAATTTAAGATAGCAGTAAAATAGTTTCATTTTATGACCGTTCATCGTGTCGGCGCTTTTCTGCAACACTTGCAACGGGTTTAGGTGCGGTTCCTCAACGGAAATGAAGGGAACCAAAGCGAGCATGAAACTTATGATTATTCCTGGTACAATGAGTAATATCAATCCAAGCTCTATGGAAATCCCCATTAGCAATATGGTAAAACCAGGCCACAATAGTTTTAGCACATTGTTTACATCGAGCAGCGATGATTTAATTTCATCCTTAGTTGTGAATCCTTTAAAGAGGTTGTTGAAATCGGTGAAACTGGGATTTTCACCCCGGGATTTCCTAAGAATAAAGCTGCTCTGCCAAATCCAAATTCTACCCTGAAAAATGAGCCATACCAGGGCAAAAGGAGGGATTAAAACAAGGCTTATTAAACCTCTAATTTCGTAGCTAAAAATGAAACTAGCCATCAACTGTATCACTGTTAAAATCAAGAATAATCCTAGGCCAATTAAGCTATTTATAACTGCGGAGAGAATGAATGCTAAAATTACATCACCCCATTGCCCTTTAAAGGCAACCTTTGCCTCTTCAATAATTTCGTCGTTGCTTTTATGTATCGATGCTGTCATAGTAGTTAGTTTAAGGTTAGCCTAAAATAACAAAATTTTTCAAGAAGCTACTCTTGCATAGCTATAATTTTTACGGCGAAAAAAACTATTGCACCACAGGTGTCACCGTATATCCCGCGTTTCGGAGCAAGGTAATAACGCCTTGTTCTCCGGGTAAATGACCCGCCCCAACAGCAATGAAGGTAGCGCCGCGCTCCACTTGGGAGCTGATGACAGGAATCCAATTCCGGTTTCTACGGTTGAGGAAATTTTCAATGAAATTCGGGAAGTTCTGAGATTCCGCAATCACGCTCTTGTACAAAGCGTCTAAGTCCTCGGCGAGGTAAGCATCGAGCATACCATCGTATTGTTGCGGGTTTTGAATTCCGTCCATTAACATGCTCACTTGATCGTTCAACGGTACGGTATTTATGGTTTCCATTTGTACCTGAATCGATTCAAGGCCCATCATGGTTTTCTTTGCTTTCTCAGCCAATTTTTGGAATTCAAGTTCGTACGATTTCGTGTTTTTAAGTTGGTCTTGAAGCATCGCACTTGAAAAGAAAAAGGGTTTTAGGCGGGAGTAGCGCTTGATTTTTTTCTTGGTCATTCCACAACTGTCCAAACAATACCGTACAATTTTGGTGTATTGTTCGGGAGTGGTAATATCTTTCAAGGTTTGACCATTAGGCAGAATGGTTTGCTGTGCCAAGGCAATCTTGGCGGAAAAATCCATGTTCAAATCAACTTCCATGGCGAGGGTACTGCACGATTCAAAAGCCTCGAGCAAAGAAGAGGAAAGTTGAAATTGATCCTCAGGCATCATGTGAATGGTGCCGTACAGATACGAAATGGAATTCCCGTTCTTGGGTTGTATAGTGTAAAGTAATTGTCCTCTTACATTCGCAACCGAGGAGATGAAAAGGAACCAAAGCAGGTGCTGTTTCATTTCGAACGTTTTCTATCGCTAAGTTTCTTTACAAGAGTAAGAAAATGAACTACTGAAACTCAGCAACATTCACCTTTCCGTTCACGAGAATCTCGTCAATTTTTTGGGTGAAGGTCATAGAACCTGCATTCAATACCGATTGGTAGGGAAACATGAGACCTTTGACCGCACGGTAGTCGCTGTACTCAGTTATAGCATTGAACGATTCCTCTTTATTGACGACCGTTTTGACGGTTTTCCATTTTAAGAAAGTTCCTTTTTCGTAATAATGCAAGCTTTCGTTTTGGGGGTCTGTACTTACTCGAATAACATAATATTCTTTCTTGTTTTCTTGTTCAATTCCCATCATACTTACCACCGTTGCATTTTCGGTTTTCATCCAATCCATTTCCGGAATCAGTGCTTTTTCCAATTTGGCGGCTTTCATTTTATTGTCGTCAAAAGGAGTTTTACCTGTCTGCATGTTTTTCTCAAAACCGGTCATGCCGTCATAATACTTGTTTTGTGCTACCGTTCCATTGAATTCAATCCTTTCTGCCCTCACTCCGGTGCTCGTGTACAGGTCGAAAGATTTTAAGGGGAATGGAATTTTATCTGAACTCAAAGACGCCTTTTGAAGTACGTTCTTTACCTTGCCAATTTTCTTTTGAGCTTGCGCTAAAGTGGTACTTTGTGTCATCGCTAAAACGTATTTTTCGAGTACATCGTTCACCCCCATGTCTGCAGGAGTTCGATCGAGTTTAACATCACCGAATTCGTCAAGTTTGGTAACTTTTCCATCGCTGTCAAAAGCTTTAATCTTTTCCAAAACCGATTCGTTACCTACAACAACGATGTTGTAGTTGTTCGGTTTGATATAGGTTTTTGCAACGCGGCTCAACTCCGCAGCGTCGATGCTTTCTAAGCGTTGTAAGTAATTCCGGTAATAGTCTTCTGGGAATTTGTATTTACTGATGTTGTAGGCAAAGCGAGCAATCGTTTGCGGTCTTTCCAGTGAACGGGCGAAACTTCCGTTTTTAACCGCCTTCGTCAATTCAAGTTCCGGTGTAGTAATGGTTTCGTTCAACAAGCGGTTCAATTCGCTGATAATTTCTTGAATCGCTGAGTCGGTCACTGCGTTTCGGAAATTTCCGCTGATGGAAATCCAGCCTCCAAGGTCTTGGTTGTTCAATCCCGAATAACATCCATAGGTAAAGGCTTTGTCCTCGCGAAGGTTTTGCATTAGGCGCGTACCAAATCCGCTTCCACCAAATACGTCGTTTAAAACAGACATGGCCAGTTGATCTTGGTTGCCCATGCGCATTGGTATAGGAAAAGACACCTGGATGACAGATTGAACCGCACCCGGTTTGTTCACAAAATACACTTGATTGCCATTGCTTTTAACTGGGTCTTTGTATTCTGTAATGATTGGTTTTGGACCTTGCCATGTTCCGAAATAGGTATTGATCATCTTTTCGGCTTGAGCTCGGTTGATATCACCCACGATGACCAAGTAAGCGCCTTGTGGGGTATAGTGCGACCGATAAAATTCTTTCACATCGGATAGCGTGATGGCGTCCAACGTGGTAAAGGTCATAACCTCTCCGTAGGGATGTTTGGGGAAATTAACTTTCACAGTAGCATTTCCCGCCATTCCAGAGGCTTCTGATTTCAAGGAAACCATTCCTGATCTCAGCTGGTCAGCAATTCGTTTGAATTCATCTTCTGGAAAGGACGCATTTTTCGTAACATCCGCCATGAGGGATAACCCTTGGTCTAAATGCTTGGTAAGCACCGATAGGTAAACATTGGATGCGCTTGCGCTCAACGAAGCTCCTAAGAAATCAATTTCTTTATCCAGCTGGTCTTTGCTTCGGTTAGAAGTACCCGACATCACCAAGGATCCCGCTAGTTCGCTCAACCCTGCTTTTTCTCCTTCCATGGTTGCTCCGCTTCCCAGGGTTAAGTCAAAGGAAACTTTGGGGAGTTTATGGTTTTCGGAAAGAATGACGGTGATTCCGTTGGCGGTGGTCCAAGTTTCGGTAGGTTTAATTTGAATTTGTGGGGCAGGAGCTGGTTGGGGCATGATGGAACGGTCAAGTTGTCCATGAACTAGACCAAGGGCACCAAGCAATACGAAAGATAATAAGAACTTCATGGGTTATTTTTCTTTGGGTAAATAATAAAGAATGACTCGGGCGTTGTTGTTTAGGTAGGTTTTTGCTACGCGTTGGATGTCGGCTCGCGTTACCTTTCGGTACAGATCCAACATTTGATTAACCCGCGCTGCGGAACCAAAATACACGTGGTTATCCGCTAAACTTTCAGCAATTCCAGCCACCGACGAGTTGGCTTCAATGACTTGTTTTTCAAATTTGTTCAACACCGATTGATATTCTTCTTCCGTGATCAATTCATTTTTAATCGCCTCAATCTGGGCATCAAAGGCCGACTTCAAGGAACCCATCGATGCTTGGTCTTTCGCAAGTGCCAAGAAGATGTTCATGCCTCCGTCTTCAAGTCCGTAATTGAAGGAGCTCGCGTAGGTTGCAATTTGTTGTTTTTCGACTAAATTTTTATTGATTCTTGAACTGTTTCCTCCAGAAAGGATTTCATTCATGAATTCCAAGGCATAGGCATCAGGGTGCTTTTGGTCCGGAATTTTATACCCCATAAAAACTGCCGGTAATTGAATGTTATCGTAAATGGTGTCCTCAATGGTTTGTTTAAGAGGATCGTTGTCCTTAGTCGTTCTAGGAATTACCGTGGGTGTCGCGCTCAATTTAGCATACAGTTCGTTACCTGCTTTGTTGGTGCCTAACTTAGGATTTTTAGTGTTTACCTCCGTTTTAGCAACACCATATTTCGTTTTGAAAGCATCGTCGCTCAGCGCCAATTGGTTACGATACAGGTTGATTGCTTGTCCAGAAGGAATGCTTCCGAAATACAATTCAATCCATTTTTTGGTTTGTTCCAAGGGAATGTCACCAGCAATAGAAAGAGTAGCGTTGGCAGGAACGTAGAAGTCTTGGTAAAACTGCACATAGTCTTTTTCTTGGGCAGCATCCAAGTGCTCCATGGAACCAATAGGAACCCATCGGTAGGGGTGTTTTGGGAAGGCGCGTTGAAACATTTCAGAGATAAAGCTCGCATAGGGTTGGTTATCGACCCGTTGACGCTTTTCCTCTTTCACCACGCTTCGTTGGGTTTCAATGCCTACGTTTTCAACTTTCGCATGCAGCATGCGTTCGCTCTCCAACCAAAGGCCTAATTCTAATTGGTTGGAGGGTAAGATTTCGTAATAATAGGTTCGGTCTTGCGAGGTATTGGCATTCAAGGTTCCTCCGTTTTTCTCGACCAATTTGGAATACTCTCCGCGTTCGATGTTTTGAGAACCTTCGAACAGTAAATGTTCGAAAAAATGCGCAAATCCTGTTCTTGTGGGGTTTTCATTTTTTGAACCCACGTGGTACAGAACCGAAACAGCAACGATGGGAGTTGCATGTTCTTCGTGCAGTATGACGTGAATACCGTTGGGTAAATCGTATTCTATATAATTAATTTTGTTTTGAGCGTACACCGGGAAAAAACCCACCAATGCACTAAACCCTGCTAGCCAATATTTCATGTACTTTTTTTTGCGCTAATTTACAATATTTAACGGTAGGTAACCAATCATCGATTTTTATCACGGAAGAGTAGTACTTGGTACTAAAATTGTCCTACCTTTGAATATGCGGCTAAAAGCGTGGTTCGGTTTGGTATTGCTTTGTTACATAAACGCTAAAGCTCAAACCGTTGTTCCGTTTAGGGATTTTAATAATTTTTTCTTGACGTACGAGAACGGTGGATTTAAGACCCTCGAAATTCAACCTGTAAAAGATTACAAAGCAGGCGATGAATTCGTCGCTTATATCGATACTCGGGGAAACTTACGCTTGTACGACGGGCGTCAGCGTAAAGATATTACCAATTTGAATGTGGAATATCAGGTTTCGGACCATTTATTGGGTTACATGATCGGGCCAACGCTCAACATGTGGGAGCGAGGAAGGTTGCAAACCTTAACGTATTTTGGGAGAAATTTTTTAGTGAAAGATTCACTGATTCTTTTCGAGGACACACGGTTTAATACCCTTAACGTTTATTGGCGAAAAAATACCATGCCCCTGGCGACCATCATTGGAGATTTATACGTTCCCACAACGGTCGGGGAGAATATAGTTGTTTTCAAGGATAATGGAAACTTGTACAAGGTTTTTCACGAGGGATTGATTTATGAAATCTTTTCGTGGAGCGGAGCTGTTGATTTTCAATTGGGAACGGATATACTTTGTTTCAACGACCCTACCACACGAACCTTTGTAGCTTTTGAAAACGGACAGTTTACCGATGTTGAATCCCAGTACATGCGCAAATACAAGGCGGGAAGGGGCTTTATCGTCTATGAAGATTTAAATTCCAACCTTTGGTACTATTGTAAAGGAGAGAAAATTCTGCTCACCAATTTCATTTCATCGTTTTGGGATGTGAAAGACGACGTAGTGGTATGGGGGGAAAACAACTACATGTTTACCCTGGTAGATGGCGTTAAGGTGCAAATTGCAAATTTTATTCCATCGGCATGGGAAATTAAAAACAATACCATTGCTTATCGCAACATTATGGGCGGAGTCTCCGGTGTGGTAAACGGGGTTTCAACAGAAATAACCTTGTTACCGGATTCAGAATTCAAGATATTTGGTAATTCGATTTTAGTAAAATTGTTTAACAGTTCCCACTTAGTGCTCTCGGATGGTAAAATATATTCGAATTAAAGTACTCAAATTAGCATTTTTATTTTTGTTGCTTTTCGTGGTTCACAGGAACCAGGCTCAAGTGTTGGAATTCGATCGTTTAGAACAGTTATACGACCAAGGCCATTACAGGTTGGTTTATTTCAAAGCCGGAAAATACCTCAACAAGCCGGAGTATGATTATTCGCTTTTCCCAAAATACTATCGTTCGCTCGCTGTGTTACAACGCATGCAGGGATTCAAATTTCGTCAACGTAAAACCGAAGAGGTTCAATCCTCCTTCTCCTTCATAGGACAGCTTTCTTCCTCGCAAAGAGGAAGCGAAATAATGCGAACGCATTCCAATGAATTGGAGTCCTTGTACTTGGATTTAAATGCTTGGATACAATCGGAGATTGAACAGAGTAATACGGATATAGCTTCCTACTACCAAGACTTGGTAAAGATGACCTTTTCTAAATTAATCGTTGCAAAGGAAATTAGCGCATCTTGGAGTCCAAGTAATACCCTTGAATTGAAAACACAAGAGTCCATGATTTCGTTTGCTGCAACGCTCATGGGAACTTCTTATGTATGGGGCGGTTCGTCCAAAGACGGTTTTGACTGCAGCGGTTTCACTTCCTATGTATTTAAGGAATACGGAATTACCCTGCCAAGGGTATCAGCAGACCAGTACGCGAATTCCGTAAAGGTGGCATCCGAAGAGGCGCGCATTGGTGATTTGGTGTTTTTCGGTAAAGATGGCAAAGTAAACCATGTTGGAATTTTGGTTAACCAACCGGGAGAGCCCAAAAAGATGATTCACGCTTCCAGCAGCAAGGGGGTAGTATTTCAATCCATTGATGACTCCAAATACTTCAGCGAGCGACTTATTGGATTTGGCAGATATTGATCAGTACAGGGATTTTTTTTCTTTGGATGAAGCTAAAATGATGCACCAAAGGCCCGTAATTCCGGTCAACACCGTTACCCACGGAATTAAAACCTGTAGGTTTAACGCAATGGAAAGAGTTGTTAGGAACCAAGTAGCGCAAATGGCCATCATACCGGACCACCTAAATCGAAATTTACTATTCCATAAAACATCGAACGAATTGATCGCCAGTTGATTAACGATGGGTATGCTGAAAAAGGGCCACAGTTCTTTGATGTTAGCAGGAAAAGCGTTGAAATAAATGACCATCAACCCAATCAATGCGAAATTGATAATGGATAACCATTCAGCCCTGGTTGAACGCGATTTTATCAACAGATGAATGGCACTGGTAAAGAAAGGGGTTGAGAGAAAAAATACCCATCGGTAAGCAAAGACGCTTGTAAAGGAAATTGCAAGGGACAAGAAGGTTAAGAATACAACGGTATTACCAATAAATAGCAGCAACCAAAAATTATATTTCAGTTTCTCTAACATTGTTTTCTTCGGCTTAATTCCGTGGCGCAAACCAATTGCCATAGGGCTCTGGCTCCCACGTTTGCATCCCAATCGCTGTCTGCACCTGGACTAACTTCATTTAAATCAAAACCAATGATGGATTTTCCAGATGCCAGCAATTTAAAAATCAAATAGCTCACCTGTTCGAGGCTCATGCCCCCCGCTACGGGCGTACCGGTGTTGGGACACAAATAAGGATACAGGCCATCGATGTCGAAAGAAATGTACACGAGATCGCTGAGTTCCGACAAAATTGTTGCGCATTGTTGATCCCAAGTTGTACCGCTAAATTCAGCCGTTTTGAGGTCCCAATCGTAAAACGTTTTTATTTTGGGGTGAGATGCTGCAAAAAGTACCTCGGCCTCAGAAATATCGCGAATGCCTACTTGCACCAATCGATGCAGGTTTTGGCAACGGTTTACCGCATTGTACATGATGCTAGCATGGGATTGTTCAAAGCCTTCGTAGGCTTTTCGCAAGTCGGCATGCGCGTCAATTTGCAATATACTGAAGGTCGCAAGCCGAGCATCCAAAGCTCGAATGAGGCCGAGTGGGGTAGAGTGCTCACCCCCCAAAACAGCCACGGTTTTTCCTTGCTGAAGCAAGGATTCGACACGCTCTTGCAAGTGGGACGTAAGTGCCTGATGCGCTTCATTGATGGATGCAATCAAATCGCTGTGCTTTTCGATGGAGGCCGCCTCACCCAGGGTCTCTAAATCCCTGAAATATTCCGGGGTAGCTTGATTGAATTCATCGTTGATTTCCAGCCATTCCGATGATATAGGCGCCATATACACCTTGGTGTCATAGGCTTTAGGCAACTGAGGATGGTAAAAATCCAATTGGGTTGATGCTTCTAAGATCGCTTGGGGTGCTCGGCTGGTTCCTTTTCCATAAGATGCCGTAACATCCCAAGGAATGGGAAGAATGACGAGATCCGCGGAGGTTTCGTCCACAGGAAAACCGAAAATATTGCCGTTGGCGACGCCAACACCGTTGGGATCAAAACTCATACGCTTGGATTGGATTTATGGTAAGCTTCAACGCTGGCACGAACGGAAGTGTGTTGTTCTAACAAGGCTTTTGCTACTTCTCGAGTAACCCGGATTTCCTCGCATACCATTCGGATGGCACGGTCAACAAGTTTCTCGTTGCTCAATTGCATATCCACCATTTTGTTGCCTTTTACGCGGCCTAATTGTATCATGATGGAGGTTGAAATCATATTTAACACCAATTTTTGAGCAGTTCCCGACTTCATTCGGGTACTACCCGTAACAAATTCAGGACCCACCACAGGGACCATAGGGTACTTGGCTATTGCACTCAAGGGACTTCCAGGATTGCACGTGATGCCTCCGGTTAATATTCCCATTTCATTCGCTTTTTCCAAGGCCCCGAGTACGTAAGGCGTGGTGCCCGAAGCTGCTATTCCAACAAGGGTGTCCTGATTGCCTATGTTGTAATCCTGTAAATCCTTCCATCCTTGCTCGCGGTCGTCCTCGGCAAATTCAACTGCTTTTCGTATGGCGGCGTCTCCTCCAGCAATGAGTCCGACGACCAATCCGTGAGGAACTCCAAAGGTTGGGGGACATTCGCTTGCATCAACAATGCCCAACCTACCACTGGTTCCGGCACCCAAATAGAACAAACGTCCACCTTGTTTCATTCGGACAACACATGCGTTAACAAAGGCCTCGATGGCTGGCAGAATGAGTTCAATTGCTTTAGGAACGTTGGCATCCTCTTGATTGATTGAGCGCAGGAGTTCGGCCGTACTTAAATGCTCTAAATTCTGATGAACTGAGGATTCTTCGGTGATTTTTTTCATGACATAAAAGCAAAGAACTTGGAACTGGAGAGGTCTATTTCCACACGATTTTTAAGGGTGGTGGACAAGCTTAAACCGACAAAATCTGCTTTGATGGGGAATCGTCGATGTTGTCGATCGACTAACGTTAACACCTTGATCGCATGCGTGGCTTGTTGAAGAAATTTAATCAGGGCATATTGCATGGTTTTACCCGAATTTATAACATCGTCCACCAAAATGATGTAGCCGTTTTTCAAGGTTACATCGTCAATGGAAAGCTGAATCGGTTCCGACCAAGGTTCGTCTTTATTGATGATGATTTCAAAAACCACCACTTCTGGTCCACCATAAGCATCCATGATTTCTTTTAAGCGATGGGCTAAAATCAAACCGTTGCCTTGGATTCCTCCCATAAACAAATGCTGCTGATGGATGGTCTGCTCGAGAATTTGATAAGCCAATCGAAAGATTTTTCGCTCAATTTCCGGATGTTCTAGAATGATTTGCATGCGTATTTATACGACAAATATAATCGATTCCGTTCATTCAATCGGGAATATTGTGAAACCTTAATTACCTTCGTGGTATGGCTCAAAACCTTACTTGGATGCGTTGGTTAAAAGTGCTTAGTTTTTACCGAATGGGAAACTTAGTTCTATTGGGATTGAGCTATTGTATTTCGCGCTGGTTCAAAAAATCATTCCATTGTGGTTTACCCTACCACGTTAGTTTTGAGCCCACGACTGCTTGCAACTTGGGATGTCCTGAATGTCCGAGTGGACTCAAGCAGTTTACACGTGCAACCGGAAAACTAAGCTTAGAACACCATGAGCGTTGGTTGAAATCCATGGCTCCCCACCTTATATACGTAACCTATTACTTTCAAGGGGAGCCTTTTTTGCACCCTCAGTTCTTGGCCCTCGTTTCCGAGGCAAAAAAATACCGGCTTTTCACAGCAACTTCCACCAATGCTCATTTTATCGATGAGCGAAATGCAGCAGCGGTTGTTCAAAGCGGCCTCGATCAATTGATCATATCGGTGGACGGGGTAACTCAAGAAGTTTACGAGCAATATCGGGTACAAGGTAATCTTGAAAAAGTATGGACGGCGACCAAAGCGTTAGTGGAGGCAAAAAAACGTTTGAAAAGTTCTACCCCTCAACTGATTTTTCAATGTTTGGCAGTAAAACCCAATGAAGCACAAATTCCCGACATATTTTTAAAAGCTAAAGAGTTTGGAGTGGATGAAGTTCGCATTAAAAGTGCTCAATTATACGATTTTGAAAACGGTCATCCGTTGATGCCTGACAACGATGATTACCGCCGTTACCGTTTGGGGAAAAATGGAAAATTTTCTCTCAAGAATCCCGGGGGGAACCGTTGCTGGAGGATGTGGACGGGGTGCGTTATTACTTGGGATGGTAAAATTGTACCTTGTTGTTTTGATAAAGATGCTTTGCACTCCCTGGGAAGTCTTCAAGCTGAAGATTTCAAGGAGGTATGGAGTTCGGATTCGTACCGTCAATTTCGAAATTCCATTCTTACCAACAGAAGTCAAATTGACATCTGTCAAAATTGCTCCGAGGGATCTAAGGTTTGGTTGTAGTATGAAAGCATCTTTCTCAGGAAATCATATCCTTATCCTTGAGCTCTTTCACCAAATTCAAGGCATCGGGTATGATATCGCTGCACAAGACGATCAAGGAACCTTCTTTACCGTTTTCAATGGCATAGGTGATAGCTTCACGTTCGTTAGGAATCACTTTTACCGGTTTGTTGGGGTCAATCTTTTTAATTCCGTCCTCCAGCATTCGAATGATTTCATGATCGGTTTTCCCGCGAAGGTTTTTGTCTTGACGAATGATGATTTCATCGAACATTTCTGCAGCCACCGAACCTATGTCGTTGTTGTCTTGTTCCCTTCGATCCCCGATTCCAGCAATAATTCCCACTTTCACCGTCCCTTCCAAGGTATCGGTGAATTTCTTCAAGGCCCTCATTCCTGCCGCGTTGTGGGCAAAATCCAAGAGCACCGTAAACTTTTTGAATTCAAACAGGTTAAGCCTTCCGGGCGTTTGGTTGGGCGACGGAATAAAGGTGGACAGTCCAGCTTTCATGTCTTCGATGCTGGCTCCTTGAATGTTTGCGGCTATAATAGCAGGTAATACGTTTTGGATCATGAATTCAGCTTTTCCACCATAGGTAATGGGGATTTCGTGCGCCTTCATCACGCGCATTTTCCATTCACCGCGGCATAGGGTAACATAACCGTTTTCGTAAACTGCAGTAATACCTCCTTTTCGCTGAAGGGCCAAAATCCGCGGATTGTTTTCGTTCATGCTGAAAAGCGCAACATTGCATTGCAGTCCTCGCCGCATTTCATAGACTAAATCATCGTCGGCGTTTAAAATGGCATGTCCGTCTGGCAGTACGGTTTCAGGAACTACCCCTTTAACTTTGGCCAATTGTTCTACGGTATGAATTCCCTTCAGCCCTAAATGATCCGGAGCGATGTTGGTAACTACGGCAACATTGCAGTTTTTAAACCCTAAACCTGCGCGCAATAAACCGCCACGGGCGCATTCCAATACTGCAAAGTTGACCGTTGGGTCTTTTAATACGAATTCTGCGCTGTTCGGTCCGGTGCAATCTCCTTGCACCAAAAGCCGGTTTTGAATGTACACTCCGTCCGTTGTGGTATAACCTACGCGATATCCTTCCATCTTCATGATGTGGGCAATGAGGCGGGTAGTGGTGGTCTTTCCATTCGTACCGGTAACTGCAACAATCGGAATTTTACCGTTGCTACCTTTGGGAAACAACTTTTCAATCACCGGTGCAGCAACGTTTCGCGGAAGCCCTTTGGCTGGGGCGAGGTGCATCCGGAATCCCGGTCCTGCATTAACTTCAAGCACCGCACCGTTGGTTTCTTTTAAGGGTTTTGAGATATCCGAAGTCATGATATCAATGCCGCAAATATCCAAATTGATGATGCGAGAAATGCGCTCTGCCATAGCGATGTTGGCGGGGTGCACAAAATCCGTCACATCTTCCGCAGTTCCCCCAGTAGATAAGTTCGCTGTGTCTTTTAAGATGAGCATTTCATCCTTGGGGATGACCGAATCCAGGGAATACCCTTTTGCTTTGATGAGCCCGAGGGTTAAATCGTTGATGGTGATTTGGGTAAGGATTTTTTCGTGACCGTAGCCGCGTCTGGGATCCGAATTGACCAAGTCGATTAATTCTTGAACGGTGGATTTACCGTCTCCTACCACATGGGCAGGAGTGCGCAACGCTGCTGCAACAAAGCGGTGGTTGATTACCAGTAAACGGTAGTCAACTCCGGTGATAAAGCGCTCAATGATGATACTGTTGGACACTTTTTTTGCGGCATGAAACGCAGTTAGAGCCTCCTCAAGGGACTGAATGTTCACCGTAATGCCTCGACCGTGGTTGCCATCAATGGGTTTTACCACCAGTGGAAAGCCAACGCGTTTGCAAGCATCTTCAAGGTTGGATTCGTTGCGTATGATTTGACCCTTGGGTACCGGAACTTCCGACTGTTCCAAGAGGTATTTGGTCTCTTCTTTGTTACCCGCTAATTCAACACCAATGCTACTGGTTTCGCTGGTTACAGTGGCTCGAATTCGTTTTTGGTTTTCACCGTAACCTAATTGACATAACGAATGTTGGTTTAACCGAATCCAAGGAATTCCCCGCAATTCGGCTTCATGGATGATAGAACCTGTAGAAGGGCCTAGTCGTACCGCTTCCCGTATCTCCCGCATCCGTTGGATGTCCGATGCAAGATCGTAGGAATTTCCTTCAATCAACGCGTTGCAAATATCAAAAGCTGCTTTGGCGGCGAAACGGCCAACCGCTTCTTCTTCGTAATCGAAAACCACGTTGTAAACTCCTTTCTCTCCGTAGCCACGCGTTCTTCCAAAACCCACTTTCATCCCTGCCAAAATTTGTATTTCAAGGGCAATATGTTCAATGATATGTCCCATCCAGGTCCCGCGTTCGATGCGTTGGAAAAATCCACCAGGGGCTCCGATGGAACAACGGTGTTCGTGCATCCCGGGGAATAGGGCTTGTATCCGTTCGGAAAACCCATCAACTTTATTCGAAGGTCGTTCCTCCATGTCTTCTAAATCCAGCACCATGACAATGAGTTTATGTCGTCTCACGGACCAATAGTTAGGTCCTCGCATGGCGTTTATCTCGCGTATTTTCATACTCTTAAATTTCAGTTTAAATAGGTTTGGTAAAATTTATACCGCAAAATAAGACTTTTAAATTTATTTTTGTGCGCTCGTAAAAAAAAGACCATGAAAATTCACGAACCGAAAGGTATTTTGATTCCCATTGGAGGAAATGAAGACAAAGGAATAGAGCATAATGAGATGTACACCCTAGAATTCATTGGGGAAGGAATTTTGAGCCATTTGGTCCGTGAGGCAGGTGGAAAGGATGCGGAAATTATCATCATTCCGACTGCGTCAAGCATTCCCGACGAGGTCATAATGGCTTATTTAGAAGCGTTTAAGTTGTTGGGTTGTACCAACCTGTTTCCAATGGACATACGCGAGCGTTCACAATCCGATAACCCCTTGTTTATTGAGAAGATGAAACGTGCCGATGCTGTTCTTTTTTCAGGGGGGGATCAGTCAAAAATCACCTCCAAAATTGGCGGAACAAGTTTGCACGAAATCTTGCTCGATCGCTATCAGAATGAACGATTTGTCATTGCCGGAACGAGCGCAGGTGCCATGTGCATGTCAGCGGAAATGATTACCGGTGGCAACACAACCGAAGCGTTTCGAAAGGGGGTTGTTGGTATGGGGACGGGCATGGGTTTTACCCCCAGTTTGATCATTGATTCGCACTTCATTCAACGCGGACGTTTTGGAAGGCTCACAGAGGCTGTAGCTAAGTTTCCGGATTTAATCGGCATCGGTTTAGCTGAAGATACCGGCCTGATCATCCGCAACAACGATGAGTTTCAGGTGATTGGATCGGGAATGGTGATTATATTCGACGGAAGAAAATTGGAGCACAACAACGAAGCTATTTTGAAAGAGGGATGTTCGATGACCTTGACGAACATGGTGACTCACGTTCTCTCCAACGGTGACCGCTTTGAAATCAATACCCGAAAAATCAAGGTGCTTCCGATTGGATCTCCTTTTATTTAATCACCGTAAATTGCGGCGTAACGGCTTCCATCGCTGTGCCGAAATCCGCGGTACATGCCCTCTGTGTTAAACGAAAAAGCAATGTTACCGTTTGAATTTACGGCGATAAGTCCACCGTCGCCCTCCAAGGCTAATAGCCTTTTTTTAATGACTTCGTCGCAAGCCGCCTGAAGGTCGAGTTGACAATGCTCGATGAGGCATGAAACGTCGTAGGCTACGGCTCCTCGAATGAAAAATTCCCCGCTTCCTGTACAGGAAACAGCACAGGTTTGATTGTTGGCATAAGTTCCACTTCCAATGATCGGACTGTCTCCGATGCGTCCGAACTTTTTGTTGGTCATCCCGCCGGTAGATGTTGCCGCCGCAATGTTGCCATAAATGTCGCACGCGACAGCGCCAACGGTGCCGAATTTTCGGTCGCTATCCGCATGATCTAGTTGGGTTTTATCGGTTCCTTTAATTCCTTGCCACTGATCGTAGCGGAACTGAGCAAAAAAGTAGGAGGGAGGAAGGATTTCGTAATTTCGTTGCGCTGCAAAGGCCATAGCCCCTGGTCCAGCGAGCAATACGTGACCGCTGTGTTCCATGACGTCCCTGGCCAATAAAATCGGGTTTTTAATTCCTGTGACCATGGCTACAGCGCCCGCCTGGCGCGTTGACCCTTCCATGATGGAAGCATCCATTTCATGGGTTCCCTCGGCGGTAAAAACACTGCCCTTACCGGCGTTGAATAGAGGACAATTTTCCAAAGTTGTTACGGCCTCTGCAACAGCTTCCGTTGCCGAAGCGCCCTTTTCCAGTATTGAATAACCCGCTTCTAAGGCAGCGTTGATGCCTTCTAAATAGGAGCTTTCTTTTTCAGGGGTCATCATACCACGGGTTAAGGTGCCTGCGCCGCCATGTATGGCTAGGGAGAATGGTCGCATTGTTGTTAATTTTGCCAAAGATAACCAAGAGGCAGTGGTTTTAAACCCAATCTTGTTAAAATTCTTGGTGATTTCCTTTTATTTCGTACTTTTGCAGCGTTGTAACGAAAGTCGTTGCCGCTACATAATAATTATTGAAACAATATTGGCATGTATTTAGAAGCAGAAAAGAAAAAAGAGATCTTCAGTAAATTCGGGGGATCTGAGACCAACACAGGTTCTGTAGAAGGTCAAATCGCGTTATTCTCATACCGCATTAGTCATTTAACAGAGCACTTGAAGAAAAACCGAAAGGATTTTGGTACTCAAAGAGCCCTCCAGTTATTGGTTGGTAAACGAAGAAGCTTGTTGGATTATCTGAAACGAAAAGACATTGAAAAATACCGTTCGTTGATTAAGGAGCTTGGGCTTCGTCGTTAATTCAACGGTTACAATTTTATGGAGAGGGGACGTTCGGCTAGTGTCGGGGTCCCTTTTTTTGTGCTGAAGAGAAACGACAATAGGATACGACCCTCGCGCGGTTGAAGAGGCTCGGGGATAACATAAGGTTTTGAAATGTGTAATAGTTAATAATTAATGAGTAAATAACAAATATGAATATAGGTTTAAAAAAAACCATCAATACGGGTGGTAAAGAAATCAGTGTAGAAACGGGCAAGTTGGCTAAACAAGCCGACGGTTCGGTAGTGGTTCGCATGGGCGATACCATGTTGTTGGCAACTGTAGTTGCCGCTCCAGAAGCAAAAGAGGGAGTAGATTTTCTTCCTCTTACGGTAGATTATCGCGAAAAATATGCTGCTGCAGGAAGGTTTCCGGGCGGATTTTTCCGCAGAGAGGCACGTCCATCGGAAAGCGAGATTTTGGTCATGCGCTTAGTAGATCGCGCACTTCGGCCCTTATTTCCGGACGACTACCATGCCGAGGTGCAGTTAATGATCCAGTTAATGTCGTACGACGGAGAAAACAATCCGGATGCACTTTGCGGTTTGGCAGCCTCAGCAGCCATAGCGGTGTCGAACATTCCGTTTAACGGACCGATGTCAGAAGTGCGTGTGGCCCGTGTAAACGGTCAGTACATTTTGAATCCTACAAAATCCGAGATGGAAGGTGCTGATTTGGACGTCATGATTGCAGGTACGGAAAAAGACATCAACATGTTGGAAGGTGAAATGCAAGAAATCTCCGAAGAGGACTTGGTAGAAGTGATTAAAATTGCCCACGCAGCGATTAAAGAGCAATGCGCTTTTCAAACGGCTCTCGGGGCTGAAATCGCTACTGCCCACCCTAAAAGAACGTACAGCCACGAAGTACACAACGAGGACGTCAAGGCTCGAGTGTACGAATTGGGAATGGAGAAATGCAAGCAAGTTGCCCGCATGGGCTTGGCCAATAAAGCAAAACGCACCGAATTGTTCGATGCGATTAAAGCTGAAATCAAGGCTTCCTATTCTGAAGAAGAATTAGTGGAAGTTGGCAAATTTATCGGCGTGTATTTCTCGGAAGTAAAGAAGAAAGCCGTTCGATGGGTTATGTTGAACGAAAGAAAACGATTGGACGGTCGCGGATTTGACGAAATTCGTCCCATTTGGTCCGAAATTGATTACTTGCCCAACGTGCACGGTTCTGCCGTTTTTACGCGCGGTGAAACGCAATCGCTTACAACTCTAACTCTTGGAGGTAAAATGGACGAGCAGATGATCGATGGCGCTACCTTCAAAGGAACGGAGAAATTCATGTTGCACTACAACTTTCCTCCTTTCTCTACGGGTGAGGCGAAGCCGCTTCGAGGAACTTCCCGTCGAGAAATTGGACACGGTAACTTGGCCTTGCGTGCTTTGAAGCCGGTACTTCCAAAAGATAACCCGTACACAATCCGTATTGTTTCCGATATTCTTGAGTCAAACGGCTCTTCTTCTATGGCTACGGTCTGCGCTGGAACCTTGGCGTTGATGGACGGTGGAGTTAAAATTACTGCACCAGTATCTGGAATCGCAATGGGTCTTGTGGCGGACGAAGGTAAATTTGCGGTATTGTCCGATATCTTAGGCGATGAAGATCATTTAGGGGATATGGATTTCAAGGTAACGGGAACGGCCAAAGGAATTACAGCTTGTCAAATGGACATTAAAGTCGATGGCTTGCCGTACGAAGTTCTCATTCAAGCTCTACACCAGGCGAAAGCGGGTCGTTTACATATCTTGAACAAGATTACCGAAACCATCGCTGAACCGCGCAGCAATTACAAGGATTCAACGCCTCGAATTGAAGCATTGTTGATTCCAAACGAAATGATTGGTGCAGTGATTGGACCTGGTGGTAAGATCATTCAAGGACTTCAGAAAGAAACCGGTACAACCATTACCATTGAGGAATTACCCAACGGTGAGGGATCGGTTCAAATCCTTTCCAACGACGGTCCAAGCATGGAAGAAGCATTGCGTCGAGTTCGGATGATAGCTTTCCCACCGCAAGTGGAAGAAGGAGCTACCTACGAGGGAAAAATTAAGTCCATTAAAGAGTTCGGTTGTTTCGTGGAAATCATTCCAGGAACAGACGGATTAATTCATATTTCCGAGTTTTCCTGGGAAAAAGTGAATAAGATGGAAGATGTTTGCAAAGAAGGCGAGGTACTTTCGTTCAAGGTGGTTGGAAAAGATCCGAAAACTAAAAAATGGAAATTGTCCCGTAAGGTTTTGTTACCGAAACCGGAAATGAACTAAGCAAAAAATAGGGGAGAAATTATCCCCTATTTTTTTTAAAAAAACTTCACTTCTTTGACTTAGAGAAATTAACTTTACACTATAATTTAAACCCATGAGAAATTTACTTCTACTCTGGTGTTCTGCGCTTGTTGGAACCTCGTTTTCCCAAGCTTGGGAGCCTTTTAATTACCTTGGAGCGGTGAACGCCAACGGTTGGACTACCCACTCAGGTGCCACTCCAGGTCAGCTTCAAACCATTAATACAGCCTCGAACAGCGGCAACAGTTTAGCCTTTGCTAATTTGGAAGCCTCGGTGGGTAACCGTGTTCAACTCGTAGCCGGAAATACGGAGGACGTGAACAAGGCGGTTTCCAATTTAAGCGGAAGCGGTTATTTTTCCTTCCTTTTAAACGTACCGAATACCACCGGTCTTCATATCAATGCCAATGCAGGAGATTATTTTACGGGTTTTGGTGCAACCGCAGGTATTTCCGTGACCTCCTTGGGAGCACGCGTTTTTATCAAGGCAGGTGCCACACCAAATACCTTTGTTCTCGGTTTAATGAACAACAGCGGAGGGGCTTCGGCTACGACGTGGAATCCAACAGAATATCCCTGTGGAACGACGGTTTTTGTTGTGGTTAAATTGGTGAATTCTGTCAGTCCTGTGGCGGCTTCCATGTGGATTAATCCCACGCCCGGCACTGCTGAACCCGTGGCTACCATTACGAATTCCTCCGGTACCAATGCCATTGCAGCTTTGGCATCGGTTTACCTTCGTCAAGGGGGTACGGCAGCGGCAGGTACAGGGTCATTGGAAATAGACGAAATGCGTGCCGGTTCAACTTGGGCTTCAGTAACACCTTGTGCAACTCCCACGACGTATTATCAAGACTTAGATGGCGATACTTTTGGAGATCCAAATACTGCAATCGCGTCGTGTTTGCCCTTGCCTGGATTAGTATTAAACAACCAAGACTGCAACGACAACAATGCTGCCATCAATCCAAACACCGTTTGGTATGCGGATACAGACGGCGATGGATTCGGTAATGCAAGTGTTTCGCAAACCGTGTGCGTTGCGCCTCAAGGATACGTCTCGAATAATACAGATTGCGACGATAACAATCCTGCGGCGAATGCCATAACAACATGGTATCTGGATGGAGACGGGGACGGCTACGGTCATTTCACAACTTCCGTACAGAATTGTGGTCAGCCTTTAGGTTATGTTTCCAACAATACTGATTGCAACGATGCTGTTGCGGCAATCAACCCCGCTGCTGTGGAGGTATACAACGGCATTGATGACAATTGCAATAATACGGTTGATGAAGGTTTTACCCCAGTTAATTATTATTTGGACAACGACGGTGACGGAGTGGGTGGGAACACCTTTGTCGTAGGGATTTCCTCACCAGGTCCGAACTACGTGTTTATCACTGGAGACTGCAACGACAACAATCCAGCCATGTTTCCCGGAAACAACGAAGTGTGCGATAACTTGGACAACAATTGTAACGCCTCCATTGACGAAGGTTTAATCTTTCTAACGTATTTCCAGGACAATGACGGCGACAACTTCGGAAACGTGGCGGTAACGCTTTCTGCTTGTTCTCCTCCTCAAGGTTACGTTTTGGATAGTACCGATTGCAACGACCAAAACCCGGCAATTAATCCTTCCGCGATCGATATTCCCGGGAACGGTATTGATGAGAATTGCAACGGTATAGATGCACCCCTTGTTGCAGCGCAACTTGGTCTTTATGAGTTTACTCAAGCTTCAGGTTGTCCAGTACTTGCCAATACAGTAACGACCCAACCTGCCAACGCTTCCTTCTCGGTGTATTCCAATCAAGGAGGTACGTGTGTTGCGGCGGCGAACGTCTTTAACAACAACACTTGGAATACCGGTTCCAATATCGACCTTAACAACTACAATGAATTTACAATCACGTCAGATTCTTGTTTTGGGTTAACGTTAACGAAATTATCGTTTACGCACAAGGTGAGCAATGTGAATACCATTCCTGTATGGTATTTACGCTCAAGTTTAGATAATTACGCCTCGAATGTTGCATTCGACACCATTACAACCAATGCAGTTTTGAACGATACTGTGCTTTTGGGAGTAAGTTTTCAAAACGTCGGTGCCGTAACCTTTAGATTTTACATAACGGGAATATCAACACCGAATGCAACTTGGCGAAATGATAACGTCAGCGTTTGGGGCTTTGTGAATGCGGTTCAGCCTCAAACATATTATGCGGACAACGATGGCGACGGATACGGTGATGCGGGTAATACGGTTGCGGCATGTTCTGCCCCGCAAGGTTATACCAACGACAATACGGACTGCGACGATAATAACGCTCAGATTAATCCTACTACCGTATGGTTCATCGATGCCGATCAGGACGGCTATGGAGATCCAAACAACTTCACTACGTCTTGTTTAACTCCCCCGGGAACGGTCTTGAACGGCGACGATTGCGATGATACAAATCCGCAGTTGGCTTTAGTGGATATGTACTATGTTGACGCGGATGGTGATGGATATGGGGACGACGCAACCGGGGTTGAAACCTGTGCGCAACCCGCTAACACGGTTTTAATAGGGGGCGATTGCGATGATATGAACGACCAGATTTATCCGGGAGCTGTCGAAATTTGCGACGGCGAAGATAACAACTGCGACGGCAACTTGGATGAAGGTCTTCCTACTATTCTCTATTATGAAGATGCCGACAATGATGGATATGGTTCAGAGGTAACGACCGAGACTTGCGATTCATTAGGAGTTGGATATACCTTATTACCTGGAGATTGCGACGATCAAAACGATGCGGTATATCCCGGTGCGACCGAAATTATCGACAATGGAATCGATGAAAATTGCGATGGAATGGATAATTATGTTGGGTTAGCTGCAGGACTTACTTGGGAACTTACGCTTGCACCCAATCCTTCGGAAGGAGAGGTGAAAATTAATACAAATCTTGGGGGAGAATTCTCAATCGCCATCAGCGATATCTCAGGAAAAGTAATCTATCAAAAGAATCAAGTAATCAATGGATATGTTCTCAATACCCGTTCCTGGGCGCCGGGTACATATTTCGCTACGATTTCACATAACAATCAACAGATTATTGCACCGTTAATGGTGAAATAATCCAAGCAGTATCGTATTATAAAGCCGTCCCATGGACGGCTTTTTTTATGGTAACCCGTTCTAATTTCCTACCTTTACTTTTATCAAATGAACGTATGAAACGACTTATACTCTTTTTAGGATTAATCCTCACCCAATTTTCCATAGTTGCGCAATACTGGCAGCAAAGAGTGGATTACCGCATAGAAGTGACCTTAGACGACCAAACCCATCGTTTGTATGCGAATTTGGCCTTCGACTACACCAATAATTCTCCTCACACCCTTGACAGTCTATACTTGCACGTGTGGCCGAACGCTTACAAAAACGGAACAACGGCCTTAGCCCAGCAATTGGAAGGGGAAGGGACGAAACTATCAATGATGGATACCTCCGATTTAGGTTATATTACCCGCTTGGATTTCAAAATAAACGGAAATTCGGTTTCTTGGAGTTTTGATTCAAAGAACATTGATGTCCTAGGAATTAAATTAAACGAGCCCTTAAAGCCCGGGAAATCGCTTACTTTAACTACTCCGTTCACGGTCAAAATTCCTTCCGGATCCATATCCCGTTTGGGTCATATTGGTCAATCGTATCAGATTACCCAATGGTATCCAAAACCTGCCGTTTTCGACCGCAAAGGATGGCATGCGATGCCTTATTTGAATCAAGGAGAATTTTATTCCGAATTCGGCTCCTTTGACGTTTCCATTACGGTGCCCAAGAACTATGTCTTGGGAGCCACGGGGGAGCGTCAAAGTAATGATGACGCTGCTTTTATGGATTCCCTTGCCACCGCTACGCAATCCAACCTTACGTCCATCATTGCTTTGCCAGCCGGGGCCCTCAGGGATTCTTTTCCTGCTTCCTCCAAAGAATGGAAAACCGTGCGCTTTACCCAGGACAATGTGCATGATTTTGCATGGTTTACCGATAAGCGTTATCAAGTGCTGAAGGGTTCGGTGAAGCTTCCACGTTCCGGACGCAATGTAACCTCTTGGGCCTTGTTTACGCCGGCAAACGCCCTTCTTTGGAAAAATTCCATCGAATACATCAACGATGGAACCTTTTATTACTCTCAATGGAACGGTGATTACCCTTATACCGATGTAACCGCGGTAGATGGAACGATCAGTGCGGGTGGAGGCATGGAATATCCGATGATTACCGTTATTGGAAATTCAAGTACGGCGCGGGAATTGGAGGTAGTAATTGTTCACGAAGTCGGGCATAACTGGTTTTATGGCATTTTAGGTTCCAACGAGCGAGAACACGGTTGGATGGATGAAGGAATGAACACGGCCAACGAAATGCGGTATGTTGCGACGAAATATCCTGATAATCAAGATTTTTCGGACATGCTGGCTGGAGGAAGGCTCCATTTCAACGATTTGAGCCACCACGATTTAGGTGATGTAATGTACCGTTTACTTGCGGTTATTAATGCCGACCAACCGATACAAACCCATTCGGCATCGTTCAGTTCTGCGAATTATGGTGCCATTATGTACCAAAAAACGGGCTTAGTTTTTCATTATTTGCGCAGTTACCTGGGCGATAAACTCTACGATCAATGCATGCAGCGTTATTACGATTTGTTCCAGTTCAAGCATCCCTATCCAGAGGACATGCAAGAAGTGGTTGAAAGCATTTCCGGTAGAAAGCTCGATTGGCTTTTTCAGGATTTAATTCAAACCACCAAGGTGGTCGATTATCGTTTGGTGCGCGCGAAATACCTGAGTGCAATGAACACCTACTCTGTGACAGTTAAACGCAACGGTGCCGTGAAAGGACCCATTCAAGTGGCAGCTTTGGATAAGTCGGGTAAGGTGTTGGAGAGCCAATGGACCGATCCAAAGCAAAAGCGAAGCACGTTGCTGTTTCAAGGAGGCAAGGAACTTGCACATTTTGCGATCGACCCCACGAAACAAATTCCTGAAATCAACCGATCGAATAACCGGATCAATCCAAATAAGTTCTTCTTCAAGAAGTGTGAACCGTTGGCAGTTGAATTCATGATGGGTGACCACGAGCCGAATAAAACCAACGTTTTCTGGACTCCTATGATGGCTTTCAACCGTTCTGATCGGTTTATGATTGGAGCCGCTTTCCATAATTTCGGGGTGCCTTTCAAACCGTTCCAGTTTTTGGTGGCCCCTATGTATTCTGTCGGAAGAAATACCGTTGGGGGAGTGGCAGAAATGAGCAAAACTTGTTTCCCAGCAAGAGGTCCTAAGTCCATTAAAGCAGGTTTGAGTGTGAAATCGTTTGGTATTCAGGACGATCCAAAGGGCGCGGTGCAGTCGTATTTTCTGGCCATCACTCCTTATCTGAACTTTAATCTTGTACCTGATCGAACTCCCAAAGGGTTTTCCCATGATCTAACGTTCAAATGGCTTTGGCGACGAGATGTATTGCCCATCGATGATTACACAGTTGAAAATGGATTAAAGATCAACCAAACCCTTCGTTGGAGCAAAAAGCGCATTTCCCACGAAAGCCAATTGCAATTCGAAGGGGTAATGGGTTATTCAGATGTGTTTTTCGACGTAGCGAGCTTCGCACGTGTTTCAACCACCCAATCGTTGACCGTGACATATTTGGACCGTAAAATGACTCGAAAAATGAATTTACGTGTTTACGGAGGCTATAATTTAGCTTACAATCCCGGAACAAGTACTTACCAAAGTATGGGACGTTATTCGATTTCGATGTTCGGTGCTGCAGGTTACCAAGATATATTTGCCGAGAACTATTATTTCAACCGTGGATCGTTGTATGGAGCTCAATACGCTAATGACATGGGCGGTTTTAGAACGGCAAGTAACATGCTTAAAATGTCCAATTATTGGGCGTCCTCAGTGAACGCAACCCTGCAATTGCCCTTAAAACCCAATGTTTTTGTGGCATTCGCGGATTTTGGGGTTTACGACGACGGCATGAAAGCAGCAACGATCTACAATGCCGGTCTTGGATTGAACTTATCAGATGTTGTAGGAATTTATTTTCCTTTGGTACAGTCTTCGAATATGGGGAATTTGTACCAGAATTATGCATCAAGCATTCGACTAACCTTGAGATTTAACCCATTTAATTTACCATTTAAGGTAGCAAGTTTAGTAAATCGTTAGTTTTGTGATAAATACATCTTATGAACGAAGAACAAAAAGTTCCTTTTAACCGTGTTTTTTGGCCCGCACTTGTGGCCATTGTAATAGCTTTATTTCTCGGGATGGTATTCTTTTTACTGGTCATTGGTGGAATAATTGGCTCATTTGCCAGTTTTGGCCCTGAACCGTATTCTGTAGCCAGCGGTTCGGTTTTGAAAATGACGCTAAGCGGTACTATCCAAGAAAAAAGCAATTCGGAGTTTAACCCGTCCAGTTTTTCCCTGGATGAGTCCCTTGGTTTACCGGACATTTTGTTCGCAATTGATAAAGCCAAATCGGACGATAAAATCAAAGGAATTTACGTGGACATAGAAGAGATCACTTGCGGGGTTTCCACCATGCGTTCCATCCGAAAGGCCTTGGAGGATTTCCGAAAGGATTCAAAAAAGTTCGTTGTAGCCTATTTCCAAGGGGAATCGGTTTCGCAAAAGGAGTATTACATTGGATCGGTAGCGAATGAATGCTATGCTTTCCCTACCTCGTCCTTTTATTTAACCGGTTTGGGTTCTGAGGCCATGTTTTTTAAAAAGCTGCTGGATAAATTAGAAGTAGAAGTTCAAGTGGTTCGGGGCGAAAACAATGACTTTAAGAGCGCGGTAGAACCTTTTTTCTTAACGAAGTTGAGCGATTCTGCTCGGATTCAAAACCAACGATTGATGGATGGAATTTGGGGGGAATTATCCATGGATATAGCAAAAAGCCGCCGGATTTCGGTGGATAGCATGAATCTGTGGATCAATGAAATGACCGTTACGAATGCAGTACAGGCACGGGATAAAAAGATGGTCGATGCGGTACTTTACCAAGACGAGGTACTGCAAAAAATTGCTACCAAGGTTTCAGAATCGGACTATAACGATATCGAATGGGCTGCATTTGAAGATTACGCCAAGAATAAATTCTACGAAAGTCAAATCCTCATACAAGCTCAATCACCTGCTGTTGCAGTGATCGTTGGAGAAGGGGAGGTGTCCGTAGATGGCGAAGAACTGAGCAGTGCAAAAATCTGTAAACTGTTCCGCAAAGTAAGGACGGATGAGGACATTAAAGCTGTAGTATTCAGGATTAACAGTCCAGGAGGAAGCGCTCTTGCAAGCGAGGAAATTTGGCGTGAGGTCAAGCTCACCCAGGAAAAAAAGAAGGTTTTCATCTCCATGGGGGACGTTGCCGCCTCTGGCGGATATTACATTGCAACACCAGCAGAACGAATTTTTGCGGAGCCCACGACCATCACGGGATCCATTGGTGTGTTTGGTATGATTCCGTATACAGGAAAAATGTTGGAAAATAAATTGGGCATCACTTTCGATCGTGTACAAACCCATCAGCATTCGGTGTTATCTATGAACCGAAAATTAACCAAGGAGGAATTAGGTAAGGTTCAAGAAGAGGTTAATGCCATATATCTTCAGTTTTTACAGAGGGTAGCGGATGGACGAAAGCTCACTACCGAAAGGGTAAATCAATTGGCCCGTGGACGGGTATGGACCGGAAGCGATGCTCTGAGCATTGGACTTGTAGATCAATTAGCTACCTTGCCAGAGGTCATTGAATTTGCGAAAAAATCCATTAAATCAGAAGATGCGGATGTAATCTATTATCCCCTCATTAAAGAGGATAAGTTCGGTTCTTGGATTAAGTTGTTGGAAGAGGAAAATGACGAAGAGGAATATGTTAAAATCAACCGTAATCGTTTACCAGATGCCTTGTTGGATTCTTATCAGCAGCTTCAAAAGTTAGAGCATAAAATGGGAATTCAAATGCGGATGCCGTATGATTTGAACATTCTTTTTTAAAGATAGACAGCGCAATTAAAACAAGGACTGAATCAAGGTCAAGAGCTCTAACTCTAAGGTTTTACCTTGGTCCTTTGCATACCATCCATGCAGTGATTCGTGCAACACTTTTAGTTCAACTCCTTCGGCCTTTAATCCATTAAACAGTTCTTGTGCTTCGCGCGTTCTTGGTCCCCATACCAACAGATCATTTCCTTCTGCATCCCGAACAATTACTTTAGGAATGCCTTTTCCTCCGTTGGTGAGGTATTGGTCTATTAGGGTGCTTTGGTCCCTGAGTTCTAAGGTAAGGTGTGCCTTTGGTATTTGATGTATCAGTTTCAACAGTATGGGTACACTTTGTGCCGCATCCCCACACCACGGTTCGGTGATGATGATCCAATGGGAGGGTTTTGTAATTCCTTGCACTGCAGCGGTAAATTCCGCACTTGGCGTAAAGGTCTTTGTAATCCGTTTGAATCGAGCCTCGTTTAGTTCTAAATAGGGTTGATATTCTTCTGAATAAATTCCTCCTTTCAAAGCCTTTTCCCAGTGCTGTTGGTATGCTGTAAGATCCATGATTATATGCGAGGGAATTGAGAAGGGTTTGCGTTTGACATCACTTCGTACACTTTATCTACAATATCATCAATGCTCGGTTTGGAGAAGTAATCCCCGTCGGTTCCATAGGCAGGACGGTGGTCTTTGGCACCCAAGGTTTGCGGTGCCTCGTCCAGAAAGTAGTATCCGCCTTGTTCTACGAGAATTTTCTCTAAAATATAAGCGGTGGCTCCGGCACTTACATCTTCGTCAACGATGAGTAAACGGTTCGTTTTGCGTAAGGATTCTTTGATTTCGTGTCCTAGATCAAAGGGAAGTAGGGATTGTACATCGATGATTTCAACAGAAATCCCCAAGTTTTCGAGGGTAGGTATGGCCTGAAGGCAAAGGTTTAAGGTTGATCCATAGGATACCAGAGTCAAGTCAGATCCTTCATTTACCACTTCAATCTTTCCAAGCGGTAACTGGAATTCCCCAAAATTGTTCGGTACTCTTTCTTTGGTGCGATACCCGTTCAAAGGTTCAATTACCAATGCCGGTTCATCCGAAGCCATCAAGGTATTATAAAATCCAGCCGCTTTGGTCATATTCCGAGGTACACACACGTGAATACCACGCAATGAATTAACAATCATCCCCATAGGAGAACCGCTGTGCCAAACCCCTTCCAATCGGTGACCACGTGTGCTGATGATCAGGGGAGCTTTTTGTCCTCCTTTGGTGCGATATTGCACCGTCGCAAGGTCGTCCGACAAGATTTGAATGGCATACAACAGATAATCCAGGTATTGAATTTCTGCAATTGGACGTAGTCCGCGCATGGCCATTCCTATGCCTTGACCAATAATGGTGCATTCGCGAATTCCAGTATCGAATACCCGTAACTCGCCGAAGGTTTCTTGAAGCCCTTCCAAGGATTGGTTGACACCGCCAATTTTACCAGCATCTTCCCCAAATACCAAGAGGTTGGGATATCGTTCCAGTAACTTTCGATAATTTTCACGTAAAATGATTCGTCCATCTTCCATGGAAGCGTCGGTATCGTACGTAGGTTCAACGCTCGGTATGTTCCCAATTTGTTGGTCGGATTCACTGTACAAGTACGAAGAATATCGGTCGTGGCTTTCTTGTTGTTTCGATAGGATCCACTGTTTCAATTCAGATTTGTCAACTTCGTTAGTGAAACGCATGCTTCTCAAAGCCCTTCTGGCCAGCGAATAAACCTCTTTTCGAATCGGTTCGCGGTTGTTGATAAGTGCTTTTAATTCGGTTTCGAAGGAATCGTTCAAATTTCCTTTTTCGATGTAGGATTCCATTATGCTTTCCAGCGATTTACTTTCCTTTTTAATGTCTTCGGTGTAGAGATTCCATGCTGTATTTTTTGCTTCACGTACCTCCGTTTTTGCTTCTTCGCTCAGTTGCTCTAACGTTTCAATCGTCGCCAACGGTTCCGGGCCGCCATCGAAAGAAAGAATCCATTCCTTGAACTTAGCAATGCAGTCATGGGTTTTTTCCCATTCCATTCGCTCGGGGCTTTTGTAGCGTTCGTGCGAACCCGACGTAGAATGACCTTGAGGCTGGTTCACTTCTTGAACATGGACTAACACCGGAACGTGTTCCTCCCGCGCGATTTTAACTGCCTGTTCATACGTTTTACACAGGTGGGCATAATCCCAGCCACGTGTTATAAAAATCTCAAAACCAGGGGTTTGTTCGTTGCGTTGGAAACCGGATAATGCTTCTGAAATGCTGTTTTTGGTGGTTTGTAAGTTGCGTGGAACGGAAATTCCATACCCATCATCCCATACGGACATGACCATGGGGACCTGAAGAACACCAGCGGCATTCATCGTTTCCCAAAAGGGTCCTTCCGAAGTGGACGCATCACCGATGGATCCGAAGGCAACCTCGTTACCATTCAAGGAGAAACCTTCAAATTCTTGGGTTTGTAAGCCGGGATTATTCCGGTACATTTTGGACGCTAGGGCCAATCCGAGCAATCTTGGCATTTGACCCGCCGTGGGAGAAATGTCCGCAGAACTGTTTTTTTGCAGCATAAGGTTTTTCCAATTTCCCTGCGCATCCAAATTCCTGGTAGCAAAATGCCCACCCATTTGCCGGCCTGCAGATTGAGGTTCGATGTTGACGTCTGTATGGGCATAGAGACCTGAAAAATAGGCTTGTACATCGAACTGTCCAATGGCCATCATCCACGTTTGATCCCGATAATAACCTGAACGGAAATCTCCGTTTTTAAAATATTTTGCCAACGCAATCTGAGCCAATTCCTTTCCGTCGCCGAATATCCCAAACTTAGCCTTACCCGTTAGCACTTCTTTTCTTCCCAACAAAGAGGCTTCACGGGAAAGGCAAGCGAGCTTGTAATCGGAAAGCACCTCTTGCTGAAATTGAGTAAAGTCATAGGAATTGGACGTAGACATAACGTGGATTTTTGTGCAAATATAACTAAAACAAATCCCAGAATTGACGAAGCGTTGGACAGAATTTTGCACCTTTGCATGGTGAAAATTGAAATTTGCGCGAGCTCGGTGGAGGCATTGGTCGGAGCCGCTCAGTTGAAGGTTGATCGGGTCGAAGTTTGCTCTTGTTTGGAACTAGGCGGGGTGTCTCCGTCCGTTGGATTGATTCAAAAATCCTTGGATTTAGGTTTGGAAACGCACGTGTTGGTCCGCCCACGTTCCGGGGGGTTCGTTTTTTCAAGCTTCGAAGTCGATTTGATGTTGAGTGAGCTCGCTTTCTTACAAAAATTAGGGGTTCATGGTGCGGTTTTGGGAGCCCTGAACTCCAATTTGAGCATCGACAGAACGACCATTAAAGAGGCTCGGTCCATCTTCCGTGGCCAATTAACCTTTCATCGCGCCTTTGATGATTTAGTCGAATGGCGAAAGGAAATGGATGCGTTGGTTGAACTGGGAGTGCATCGAATTTTGTCCTCAGGATTGGCAACCTCGGTAACGAATGGTATCCCAACTTTGGCCGAGATGGTGCTGCACGCAAAAGGTAGCATCGAAATCATGGCAGGGGGCGGAGTAAACATGGCAAATCTGAAGACCATCGCCTCTGAGGTCAAGCCGGATGCAGTCCATTTTTCAGCAACGACAAAAGAAATGCTCGATCCAAGTTCTTTTTTTTCCGAAGAACGGTTGGTGTTTGATGTCAATAAGGCGATTAAATTGGTCGAACTGTGCCGAAATTACACCTAAATTGGACGAAAAAAGTCCGAACATGTGACAATTTGGCAAAACAGCGAATTTTGTAAGTTTGGACCTTTAATTGACTACTTGGAAAAAAATCTTCAACCAATGAGTAAAAAAAAATCAACCCCAGACAAGAATCAAACCCCTGAAGGAGAAGAAACGCCGTCATTGAACTCTGCCATAGAAGCTCGAATTGAGGAACTTGAGAACAGCCTCAAAGACCAAGAAGATAAGTACTTAAGGCTTTATGCTGAATTTGAGAACTACCGAAAAAGAAGCATTAAAGAGAAAGCCGATTACCTCTCGACCGCTAGCAAAGATACCATCGTTGCGATGCTTCCGATTTTAGATGATTTTGAAAGAGCCGTTGCCAACAACGAAAAAGTGGAAGACGTGCAAATTCTGAAGGATGGTTTTTCTTTGATTTTTAACAAGATTAACCAAATCATGGAATCGAAAGGATTGAAGGCGATGCAGACGTTGGACCAACCCTTCGACTACGAACTTCACGAGGCCATCGCTAACGTGCCAGTGCCGGAGGAAGACCGCAAAGGAAAAGTGATCGATCAAGTAGAGAAAGGGTATTTTTTAAACGATAAAGTAATACGCTACGCTAAAGTAGTAGTGGGTCAATAACAGGTATGAGCAACAAAAGAGATTACTACGAAGTTTTGGGGATTTCTAGAAATGCCTCGGAAAGCGAAATTAAAAGTGCGTATCGAAAATTAGCCTTAAAATACCATCCGGACAAGAACCCGGATGATCCAAGCGCTGAAGAGAAATTTAAAGAAGCGGCAGAGGCCTACGAAGTGTTATCCAATGCGGATAAAAAAGCGCAGTATGACCGTTTCGGTCACGATGGACTCAAAGGCGGGTTCGGTGGGGGGATGAACATGGACGATATCTTCTCTCAGTTTGGAGATATTTTTGGAGGAGCCTTTGGCGGAAGCTTTGGTGGTTCTCGTTCGGGAAATCGAGTGGTGAAAGGCTCAAACCTCAGGGTGAAAATGAAATTAACCTTGGAAGAAATTGCGACCGGCGTTAAAAAGAAAATCAAGGTAAGTAAGTTGGTCCAAGCTGAAGGGGTAACCTTCAAGTCCTGCGGAACGTGCAACGGTTCTGGAAGAACGACACGTGTTACACAAACCTTTCTTGGAGCTATGCAAACCCAGTCTACCTGCCATGTTTGTCAAGGTGCTGGTCAAATGATAGAACACAAACCTTCGGATACCGACGCTTATGGTTTAAGAAAACAGGAAGAGGTCGTAGAAGTGGAGATACCGGCGGGCGTTGAAGACGAAATGCAACTTTCGCTCCGAGGAAAAGGAAATGCAGGACCGTTCAATGGCGTCAATGGAGATTTAATCGTGGTTATCGAAGAACTGGAACATGCTGAATTGAAAAGGGAGAATGAAAACATTCACTACGAAGCCGTCGTGACCTTCAGCGATGCGGTTCTTGGTGCCTCCCTGGAAATCCCTACCCTTGGTGGTAAAGCCAAAATAAAAATTGAACCGGGCACACAGAGTGGAAAAGTACTGCGTCTCAAAGGCAAAGGCTTACCCTCGATTCAAGGATATGGAACGGGAGATTTATTGGTGCACATTCATGTTTGGACTCCTACTCATTTATCGAAGGAGGAAAAATCTTGGTTTGAACAACAGGTGGATAATCCCAATTTCAAACCGAAAGACTCCGAAAAGGAAGGCGGTTTTTTTCGGAAAATTCGTGATTATTTTTCATGATTTCTTTCATAGACCAATGGAAATTAGGAGCCTATGGAGCTAAGGAAGTTGCCCAATCACTGCTCCTTATCCTGCTCTTTTTTTTTGTAGGTAATTTGCCGGCAAGCATCGTCTTTGCAAAGCACGGTGTTGTTGATTTGCACACGGCTACCCAGGTCTTGGGTTTTCAGACGGTTTTCGTGTTGCAGATGATTCCCTTCATTGCTGTCCTGCTTGCCTTCCTTTTTTCCATAAAACGGATACATAAAGTGGATGGGTTGACGTGGGTTACGGCGCGTGCCAAACCTTCTGTGAGCAAGGTGCTTCTGGCATTTGCTTTTTGGTCAACCTTTATGTTGTTAACGGTGCTGGTGCAATTTGCCGTGAATCCGCAATCCCTCGCTTGGAATTTTGAGGCTAATTCTTTTTTCAGGGCTTTACTTTTGTTGCTGTTGTTCTTACCCTTACAAGTATTAGCGGAGGAATTACTATTCAGGTCTTATGCTTTGCAAGGCCTCAATGCGCGGTTGAAAAAGCCTTGGTTGGCCGCAGTGTTGAGCGGTATTATGTTCGGTATGATGCATTTAGGTAATCCGGAAATCAAAGAATACGGGATGGTCTTTATCTTGGCATACAGTGTTTTGGGAACCTTTTTATCCACCATTACCGCATTGGATGGAGGGATTGAATTGGCCTTTGGATTCCATTTTGCAAACAATTTATGGGCTGGAATATTGGTGACTTCCAAAGAACAAGCCTTGCAAATTCCCGCTCTTTTCTCTTCGAATTCCGGCTCGTTTGATGGCTTAAGTATGGGCTTACTGTTGTTGGGCTTAACGGCATTTTTCGCCCTATTTAAACGATTATTTGGTTGGAAGCTAAGCGCATTAATTCAAAATAATCCTTAGTTTCGCTTTCATGATTCAAGTCACGGAGGTTTCAAAGGTTTTTCAACAGAAAATCGCATTGGATAATGTTTCCTTGGACATTCCTGCAGGCAGGGTATTTGGGCTGATTGGTCCCAACGGAGCGGGAAAAACCACCTTAATTCGTTTATTAAATCAGATATTGATTCCTTCCAAAGGCCATATCACCTACCAAGGAACGCCATTGAATGCTGCTCATGTTCGATCCTTCGGCTATTTACCCGAAGAACGGGGGTTATACCGAGAAATGAAAGTACTGGAACATTTGATGTTTTTAGGACAGCTTCGTGGCCTATCCAAAAAAGACGCAAAAATGGCCTCGCTGGAATGGTTGGAAAAGTTCGACGCGAATTCTTGGTCGAACCGGAAAATAAGCGCTTTGTCCAAAGGTATGGCGCAGAAAATTCAATTCATCGGAAGCGTACTTCACAATCCAGAGGTAATCATACTCGATGAACCCTTGAGCGGTTTCGATCCCATCAATGTAGAAATGTTATTGGATTCCATCAAGGGGTTCAAGGCGGAAGGTAAATCGGTGATTTTTTCAACCCACAATATGAAAAGTGTGGACGAACTTTGCGATGATGTGGCCTTAATTCATCGCGGAAAGGTGGTTGCCAAAGACCAGGTCTCAGCATTGAGAACCCTCCACAAAACGGGGAATTTTAAGGTGAGATTTCGGGGAAGTAAAATGGCTTTTGCTCACGCTCTTTGGACGTGGTTCGAATTGCTGTCGTGCGATGAATTAATGGAAGGTGTCTTTGAGGCTTCCATCAAGTGCCGTGGTCCTTATGCATTCAACGATGTATTTGAGAGGTTATCCGAATCGGTGAAGTTGGAATTGATTGAAGAGCAGTTGCCCAGCATGCAAGAAGTATTTTTAAAATTAGTCGCCAATGAAGAATAGTTGGCTTTTGGCCTTGAGGGAATTCAAAGAGCGCCTAAATAACCGTTCCTTTCGTTGGATGTTGTTTTTGGGCCCCTTGTTAATCATCGCTGGAATTTACTTCCTTTTAGCCTCAGGGAATCAAGGGGTTTCGAGCATGAAGGTGCTCATTGCCGATCCGGCAAATTTAATGGAAGGTAAAATTGTGTCGAACCCATCTGAACATGTGACGTATTATTTTTACGACGACTACATTGAAATGGAGGCCTTTAAGAAGAGCCCCAAATTTCAGGAATTTGATGCTTTAATTGAAATCAACGAAAAAGTTCTCATCAATAAAAAAGCCTTTTTGTTTTACAAGGCTACCCCGAGTTTAGCCCTTAAAATGAAGTTGAAAGTCGATGTGGAACGTAGGATTGAGGAAGTAATGATTGCTCAATTTACCACGTTAAGCGAAGAAGAATTCCGAAGAATAAAACAGCCGTTGAACGTTGATTTTCGTGACGTGGATGACCCTTACTGTCAGTTTACCCAAGAAATTTCATGGGTTGGATTTACCTTGGGATATATCATGATGTTTTTCATTGCCGTGTTTGGCACCAACATTACCAGGAGCATTAATCGTGAGAAAGCGAATCGAATTTCTGAGGTACTGTTGTCAAGCGTTCGATCGCATCACCTGATGGTTGGGAAAATAGGGGGGAACTGGTTGGCCTCCATGCTGCAATTAGTGCTTTGGATAAGCATTGTTGGTGTGGGTTTAGGGCTTTTAAAGGAGTACATTATTCCTGAGTATTTTACCCCGGAATATTTACAAGGGGTTCAGGTAAGCGGTGATCAAATGAAAGAACTGGGTTTCGATACGGCAATGCAGCAAAATGACCAAGTAAATTTGGTGTACCATCGAATCAATTATGCGTGGTTACTCCCCAATTTTTTCCTGTTTTTTGTGGGTACTTATTGGGTTTTCGCTTCGTTCTTTACCGCCATGGGCGCAATCAGCGGGGATAGCTCTGACGGTCAACAATTCGGTATTCCCATTTGGATGCTATTGGCCTTGAGTATTTTTTCCGGATACAATGCAATGGCTTTCCCCGAATCAGCTCTTACCGATTTTTTTACGTATTTTCCATGGACAGCAGGTATGGTGGCTATGGTTAAATTGTCCGTAGGTGTCGCTCCGTCGGAGTATTTGCTGCTCTTGGTTGCATGGGTGATTCAGCTGGTTACAGGGCTGTTGTTGGTGGTAATTGCGGGTAGGATTTTTAAAAATGGGATTTTATCGTATGACCACCGCAACTCCTGGGCTTTGATTTTGCAATGGCTTAAAAAGGAGTGATCAGCGCTGGATTATTTTTCGGAAAGTCAGGTTAATCCGTGGTTCGAGTACCCTTGGGCTTTTCGGAATACAATGTTTCCATTCGGTTTGCATTCCTTTACCCATCAACAGCAGGTCGCCATTTTCCAATAACAGTTTCAACGATTTATTTTCGGTATTGGAACGCAAGTAAAACCTCCTGCTGGCGCCAAAACTCAGCGAAGCAACCACCGGGTCGTCCCCCAATTCGGGTTCGTTATCGGCATGCCATCCGTTGGAGTCGAGCCCATTCCGGTATAAATTCACGAGGACTGCGTTGAATTGAAATTGTGTGGTCAATTCTACCGCTTTTTTGATTTCCAGTAGGACATTGCACAAAGGTAAGGCCTCAAACCGTTGATTCGAGTACGAGTAACTCAATCCAGCTTCCCCGAAAAATGCTTCTAAGCGAGGGGTTGGGTAGGTTTTTCCAAAAATATGAACGGTGCCTTGACGCAAACTGCTTAATCCTAAGAAATACTGCAAATAGGCGTCTGCAGCCTCGGTTGAATAGAAACTGCGCCAAATCGTGACCTGGTCCGGCAGGATTAAGTCATCTGAAAGGTTTTTCAAAAATACCATCGGTAAAAATTACTAATTTTGTGCTTTCTAAACACCCTATGAAAGACCTTTTCAAAACCTTAAACATACAACAGGAACAAGTGTTCGCTTGGATTTCGCATTTGGCCTTGAACATTGTGTTGAGCATTGCCATTTTGTTTTTTGGTTTTTGGCTTGCAAAGAGGATTTCGATGGCGGTTGCAGCCCTGTTGAAACGACGCGATGCCGAAGAGGGATTGATTACGTTTTTAGCCAACTTCACCTCCGTGATATCCAAGGTGATTACCGTTTTCTTGGCCATCTCACAATTAGGCGTAGCCATGACATCGTTTGTTACCATCCTTGGTGCCGTAGGTATTGCTTTTGGTGTGGCTTTCGGGGGAATACTCAGCAATTTTGCAGGTGGAGTTCTTATTTTAGTAATTAAACCCTTTAAATTGCATGATACCATTCAAGCCCTTACGGTGATGGGTGAAGTGATTGAAATCCAAATGTTTAATACATATATCCGCACCGTTGACAACAAAACCCTCGTCCTGCCTAACGGACCATTGATCAATGGGGTCATTACCAATTTTACGCGAGAAGGACGCCGACGCGTTGATCTCATTGTTCCGGTGCCTTACCAAGCGAATTCCATGGAATTAATCGCCCGAATTAAGTTACTCATCGATGAAAATCCACTGATCATTCAGGACCCCTCACCGGCCTTTTATTTTTCCGAATTCGACGGCCAATCGGGTAAATTAAACATCAATTGTTGGGTGGAAACCGCGAATTATTCCACCGTTCATCGAACGCTTTCAAACGCTGTTTTTCAATGGATCGAACCGGTACCGCAGAGTTCTTAATTCAAGAATATCTCAAGAACAATGCTTTCACGCAGCTGCTCGGCATGGAGTTCTCTTTGCTTGGGCCAGGTAGGGTGGGCTATAGCATGTCCGTTGATGCGCAGCATTTGGCAACGCCGGGATTTTTACACGGTGGCGTTGTGACAACATTGCTCGACGCGACCATGGGGGCGGGAGCCATGACCTTGGTGGCCGATGAATGGAAAGTCGTGTCGACCATCGAGATGAACGTAAATTTCCTAAAACCGGGTTTATTGGGGTCAAGGCTTCAGGCAGTTTCTGAAGTGGTTCGAAAAGGCAAAGGGGTGATTTTTATGAAAGCAACCCTACGGAACGAAGATAATGCTATCTTAGCTGTTGCGAACGGGAGTTTTTACCCCTTCAGTGCAGATAAAGCAGGTTATTCCTTAAATTAAACACCATGTTAGTTACCATTTTACTCTTGATTTTCACGGTAGTATGTTTACCCATCATAACCTTTTATTTCGGTACGCCCTTGAACGATTTACAACAAACCATTCTCTACGACCACATGGTATGGATTGTTGGGGGCGTGATAGCCTATTGTTTTGTGGTGGGTGAAATTACACGAAATAATTCCCAAGTGGATAAACTTTGGAGCCTTGTTCCCATTTATTATGTCTGGCATATGGCCGTGGTGGCTGGTTTACCTGATCGAATGGTTCTAATGGCGATTCTTGTAACGGTATGGGGAGTGCGTCTTACGTACAATTTTGCGCGACGTGGCGCTTATACGTGGCGTTTTTGGGCGGGTGAAGAAGATTACCGCTGGGAAATTCTCCGCAAAAGGCCGGGGTTTACCAACCGATGGGTTTGGGCTGCTTTCAACCTCTTTTTCATCAGTGGATATCAAAACACCTTGATTTTTCTTTTCACAATTCCGATTTTAACAGCCACCAATAATACCCCTTTGGTCGTTTGGGATTATGCGCTGGCAGTGGTCTTTGTTGGTTGTTTGGTTTTGGAGTACATTGCAGATCAGCAGCAATGGGAATTCCAAAACGAAAAGTACCGTCGAATCAAAGCAGGATTGCCCTTGGAGGAATATTCCCACGGCTTTGTTAAGAGCGGATTATGGTCCCTCGTACGTCACCCTAATTACGCCATGGAACAGTCTGTTTGGATTGTGTTTTACGGATTTTCCGTCGTAGCTACAGGAGAATGGATTAATTGGTCCATGGCCGGTTGCGTTCTTCTGGTAATTCTTTTTAAAGGAAGTTCGGATTTCTCGGAGGCCATTTCAGCTGAGAAATACCCGGAATATCAAAAGTACCAAAATAAGGCACCTCGGTTCATACCATTTACAAAGTTTTCAAAGCAATAAGCCGTTGTTTTAAGCTTTCGAGTCGGGTGATAACGTCCGAAACTTCGGAGGATTGAGCTGTTGTGGTTTTGTTTTTTACGGCGGATCCGAGGCGATGCTTGGCCCCTTCAAGCGTATATCCTTCCACTTTGACCCATTGGTAGATTTGACGAATTTTTTCGATTTCTTTAACCGAGTACAATCGATTCCCTTTCTGGTTCTTTTTTGCAATGTCGAATTTGAATTCTTTTTCCCAAAAACGCAACAAGGACGTGTTAACATGAAACATTTTAGCTACTTCTCCAATGGAGTAATAGAGTTTCTTGAGTTGCGCTACCTCGGATTTTGTCATTTTTCAATTCACTAACTTGTCCAAAAATAGTTATAATTTCGTGGGTGCGCAGTTGTTTCGTATTTTTTATAGCTTGGTTTTGCTGCTCGTTAAGTGCGTTGGGACAGGTTTCCAAAGACTCTACCGTTCAGGTGATTCAAGATACCTCTTCGGTACCGGTCCCCAACGAAAAGGTCGGTTCCATCATTGCCTTAGCGAAAACGCTTTTAGGGACTCCTTACCATTGGGGAGGAACAACGCCCACCGGATTCGATTGCTCGGGTTTCATAAACTATATTTTTGGCTCGTTTGGTTTTTCTTTGGTTCGCACCAGTTATAGTTTAGCGGAATTGGGAGAGACGGTTTCACTCGCTGAAATTCAACCCGGTGATTTGATGTTTTTTCGAGCCAGCGGGAATTCCGGAGGGGTAGGCCATGTAGGAATGGTGGTTGAAGTTACCTCCGATGCCATTAATTTTATCCACTCGTCCACCAGCAAAGGGGTCGTGATTAATAATTTTAAAACCAGCAAGTATTACATTTCCAGGTATGTAAAAACGAAAAGGCTGGATTACGGAATCAGTAACCCCAAGAAAAAAGAATAATGAATCCTACCTTCGACCGCAAAACTTGGCTTTTTATCGTTCTTGCAGGCTTATTCATTACCAACGCCGTAACTGCGGAATTAATCAGCAATAAGTTGATTTCCATTCCCATTGCCTTCAACGTTTTCGGACATAAAATTGGACCCTTGGTAACCGTGATTGGTATACTTCCTTGGCCTGTGGTTTTTTTATTGACGGATTTATTGAACGAGTTTTACGGTGCCAAAACCGTTCGCAAACTGTCGTGGATAACCTCGGGTTTGATTCTTTATTGTTTTATAATTGTTGGTGTTTCGTTGAAAATACCCGCCTTGGAAATTCCGAATAGCTCATTGGCCGATAACCGATCCTATAATTTGGTGTTCGGTCAAGCCCAAATGTTGATCGTCGGCAGCATTGCGGCATTTCTATTTTCACAACTGTTAGATGCCTCGTTGTTTAAATGGATTAAATCCAAAACAGGCGATCGTTTTATCTGGTTAAGAAGTACAGGGAGTACCTTGGTTTCTCAATTGGTTGATTCTTACATCGTTCTGTTCATCGGTTTCGTATTGCCCGGTGCTATGACTTGGAATGATTTTTTAAGCATCGCACCAACAAACTACCTGTTAAAGTTGTTAATTGGTTTGGCTTTAACTCCGTTAATTTATGTTGGACATTACACCGTTAAAAAATACCTGGCGAAAACGTAAGAAAATCCTATGTTTTTCAATTGGGTTTTTTCTTTCCAGTTGTTCCTATTCTCAAAACGACGTACCCATGAACTCATCTTCAGATCTGGTCCCCTACGGGGATAAAATGCTGCCTAAAAACGTATGCCAAGTCATTCAAGACGGCGGCACGGAACGACCTTTCACCGGAAAATATGTTTATCACAAGGAGAAGGGAACCTATTGTTGTATCGGTTGCGATGCACCTTTATTTTCCAGTACTACCAAATACGAATCAGGTTCGGGGTGGCCCAGTTTTTACGACGTTATTTCTTCGGGGGCTGTAAAGGAGGTGAAAGACCTTTCCCATGGCATGGAACGGGTTGAGATCCGCTGCTCGCAATGCGATGCCCATTTAGGTCATGTGTTTGAGGACGGTCCAAAGCCAACCGGTTTAAGGTATTGCTTAAATTCAGTAGCCTTGGATTTTATTGCAGAGGATTCGGTAAAAACGGAAGAAGTAACGCTTGGCGCGGGTTGTTTTTGGTGCGTTGAAACGTGTTTTAAAGAATTGGACGGGGTCGTTGAGGTATATCCCGGTTATGCCGGCGGAAAGGTGCTCAATCCAACCTACGAGCAAGTTTGTTCGGGTACTACCGGACACGCAGAAGTTGCACGCATCGTGTTTGATCCCGAAAAGATTACGTTTGAAGCATTATTGGAGTTGTTTTGGTGGATTCATGACCCTACACAATTAAACCGTCAAGGCAATGACGTAGGGACACAATATCGAAGCGTTGTATTTTACCACTCTGAGGCTCAAAAATCCATTACCGAAAAGTACATCGCTAAACTTACGAAGGAAAAGGTGTGGGATAATCCTATTGTTACCGAAGTAAAGGAAATCAATAATTTTTACCGTGCGGAACAATACCATCACGATTACTTTAACCTCAATCCGCAAAATCAGTATTGCCAATACGTGGTTAAACCGAAGGTCGAAAAGTTCCGGAAAGTATTCAAAGAAAAATTAAAAGACCATTAACGAAGTAAGGTCACGTGCCCCACTTCTTGGATCTTCTCGTCGTTGTTCAGGGCTTTAAATACAATTTTCCAAGTATAAACTCCGTCAGGAGCTTTCTTGCCACTTCGACCTGTCGAACCGTCCCATCCGAATTTGACATTACGCGTTTCATAGACCAGTTCACCCCAACGGTCGAAAATGTACAAGGCGAACTCGTAAGGATCGTATCCCGAGAAAAACACCGGTTTGAACGTTTGGTTGTGTTGATCCCCGTCAGGGGTAAAAGTGTTGGGAACCCAATACACCAAGTCTTCTCCTGTACAATCCTCCAGTGCTTCAATCACCAAGGTGTCGCTTGCAGAACACCCTGATCCATTCGTTCCTGTTACGATAAGCTCCGTAGTACCTACCGGGGGCATGTACGACATGCCATTGGCAACCGGTACATTCCAAACGTAGGAATTAGCACCTGTTGCGTCAAGTTGAACGGCATTACCAAAGCAAACTACTTTGTCATTTCCAGCATCGATGGTTGGGCTTTGGGCAATCGTAATTAAAAAATCATCCACTCCTGGGCAAACTGCTGCCGGCGAAGTGTAGGTGATAACATAACTGCCAGGCGATGAATTACTCAAGTCTACCTCCCCGGTACTTGGGTTCACTGCTATTCCAATCCCAGCACTTATGGTCCCTCCGTTCAGCCCGGTTATCGTTGCCAGGGGATTGGGGTCGGATAAACAATATAAGGTGTCTGGATAGGATAGGGTCACCAGATCCGGACCTACATAATTTCCTGAAATAGGGTAGAGGCAACCTGCATCATCCGTTAGGTCAAAGGAAAATGGCCCGGAGGTACTGAGGTTGTTAACCAATATAATTCCGTTATTGAGCGCGGTGTTGACCGCAAATCCGGCACTTGCAGGTAACAAATTGGAGGCCGTAAATGCGGTGCCGTTCAGTTCGGGTGAACCACCGCTGACGGTAACGGATGCTGTACCGTTCGCACAGTTTGAGGTAAAATTCGCCGTTACTTCCGGTAGATATTGCACTGCAATGGGATTGCCCATGTCGAAGCATTGCAGGTTCGGGACAATGATATAGCTGTATATGCCGTCTTGAACGCTGTACATGGTAAGTGGAACATAGTAAACCACATTGTTGGTAAACGTACCTGCAGGAAAGGAATTGATCGTGCTCAAGTCGTTTAAGTCGCTTAAATTCCCCGTGTTGGATGCTATACCAACTAAACAAGGGTCGTCAGGAATATCGAGTCCTGTTGCTTGGGCCATTAACGGATCTAAGGAAACCGTTGGTGGACAAGAATAAATCAACCAAATCATTCCTGGGTCGTAGGTTGGTGCCGTGGGGTCGTAATTGGGTGAACCGGGCGTGGTAGCTCCGGGAATTTCTGCTGGGACGTTGAAGTCGTTGTTGGTGGTGATGCTGAAAGAATCTCCATAACAAATGGGGTTAATGGTCGGGAGTCCTTGTAAAGTTGTTGTAAAGGTTCCCATTAAAGCATTGCAATTGCAAGCAGGTGGAGTCGGATAAGTTAACGTGGCAGAACAGTTTCCATTGGCCGAAAAAGTGGCTGTCACCACGCAGCTGTTACCATTCGCGGTTCCCGTCAGGGAGAAATTCGATGAACTTCCAAAAGGAGCGTTGAACACTTGCGAACCTCCGCAAGAATTGCTCAGCGTTAAAGTTCCAGAAGCAGGTGCGTTGGTGTAATTGATGCTTCCTGTAATAGTGTATTGGTTCGTTACAGGATCACAGTTGGTGATCGACCCTGTAAAGTTACCAAAGGAACAGGGGCCAGCATTGCATGGCGCTGGCGCAACGTACGGTTGAAAAGTGTTGCAATTCGCATTGGCACTGAAAACAGCGGTTACTTGGCAATTGGATCCGTTGGCATTGAGCCCGGTTAAGTTGTAATTGATGCTGTTGCTAAATGGAGCATTGAAAACTTGGGGAGAACCACCACAAGAACTTGAAATCGTGAGCGTTCCTGTTGCAGGGGGATTGTTGATGCTCAGCGTTCCGGACAGGTTGTACAAATTATTGGCGCACGCGGTAGGGGTGGCGGTGAATCCTGTGACTCCACAAACAAACGAACAATCCGCAGACCCCGTACCACCCGTTTGAGAAAAGGATATCGTTCCTGGATCATTGGAATAGTTGGTGAGCAATAAAATGTAGAATTGTCCCACTTGCGCATTGGGGATGGTGGCAGTTTCGGTGGGATTCGGGGAGTAACTGCAATCGATCGGTACTCCAACAGGAAAGGTCCCGCCGCCGCAACCTGCTGCAAGCGAAGGATAGGGCCCCCACAAGGCGAAATCTACATCGATTCCAAAGCCAAAAGCATCCACCTGACTTATCGACAAGGTCATGGGCCCGTTTTGATCGATTTCCATAAAATACCATACGGGATTCGGCGTACTGAAAAGGCAATCCACCATGCCTAAGTCATTGACATTCGTACTGTTGGGAAAGGAATAATTAGTACCTGTGCAAAAAGGATTGGCCTGGTTGCATTGCGCTTGAACGTGAAGCATGGTAGTTACCAGCAGTAGAAAAGCGAATATTTTCTTCATGTCTTATTTCAAATTCAACCAAGTTTTACGTTCCTCGGCGATTAAATGTTGATGCTTTCTAAACCACTTTAAGCCTTTTCGTTGGTTGTATGCGAACGATTTATCCTTGCGATACAAGGGAAAATCTGCCGGGATTTTTTTGTCGGTAAAATAATTCATCAACGATTTTATGTCCAGAATGTAGCGGTCCGCAGAGGGGAGCCGTTCCGTCAAATCGATTAAAGCAATTTCCTGCCGCGTTGTTAAGGATTCTTGTGCCGGGACTTGTGTTGGTTTCTTTTCAATGCTTTTTTTCTGTGTTACAACTTGGGCACCTATGCGTTGTGTAACAAGTGCAAGAAACCCTATGATTAGGATATTTTTCATCGCCAGGTTTACGTCAAAGGTACGGTTTTCGTTGCTTCATTGGTGCTTTTATGTTAATATAGTTTTAACATTTCTTGATTGGATGAAATGGCGCTTGAATTTAGGGTTTTTATTTTGTGTTTTTGGGGCTTATCTTTGCTGATATGTCGTTCAGATTCCTTTTGTTGTGTGGCCTTTTTCCATGGGTAATGTGGAGCCAAAAAACCCATGTGATAAAAGGTTTTGAGGCGCTAAACGCTAAAAATTTTGGAATTGCTCTAGAGGTTTTTAATCGCTCGCAATCTTCCCATCCCAGCATTGCGTCATTCGGCCTTTTTAAATTGTACTTCGATTCGAAAGAATTTAATTCCGTGGACAGCGCTTGGCATTACCTGCATCGGTCCATGCAGTTCTTCGTTACGGATTCTATTCAATTGAAGTCCAATTTGCGCGCGATGCTTTATTCCTTGGGATGGACCCGGTCGAATCTTTGGGAGCAATATCAAGCATTGGCGAATGAAAAGTTCGAGGCATTGACCGAAGCGGAAAACCTGCAAGGTTTGACCGAATTCCTTGAATCGAATCCGCAATTTAGGCAATATGCTGAGGTGGAAAGGTATAGGGACTCCCTTTGGTTAGACCTTTGCGACAATCGAGATCTTTTTTGTTTGATGGGCTTGAAATCGAAGAGCCCGTCGTCCTTCTTTCGAGAGGAAATTGAACGGCAAATTGACGTTAAGTCGTTCGAAGGTTGGGTCGTTAACAATACGGAATCCGAACTGTCTACCTACCTTCAATACCATCCTTACAGTCGATATATTGTCCCGGCTCAAGACGAACTGTACCGCATCTTTGTTCAAAAACAAGACACGAACGAGTACCAGCGGTTTTTAAAACGTTACCCTTCGAACCGCAACGTGAATAAAATTTGGAAAGCGTATTTTCATGCCTCCATTGGAAATTACGAGCCGGCTAAAATGTTGATTTTTTTATCGCTTCACCCGGACTATCCTTTTAAGGATCAGGTTGTTCAAGAATTAAAATGGTATGGGAAGGTGCTATTTCCAATCATGAATCAAAAAGACCTATACGGTTTCATGGATGAAGAAGGAAGTCTGGTGGTGGGATTTGCCTACGAGGAAGTCAATGATTTTCATGAGGGGTTAGCAGCGGTGATGAAAAACTCGAGGTATGGGGTGATTACGACGAATGGGGAGGTTGCCGTAGAATTCGTTTACGATCTTATCTCTGATTTTCAATCAGGGCATGCCATCGTTAAAATCGAGGATAAATTCGGATTAATAGATCGGAATGGGAAAACGGTGATTCCATGCGTTTACGAAGACTTACAGTTTGTATTTACGGATTTATTGCTTTTTTTGGAGGACGGACAATACGGCGTAATGAATCTTCAAGGTCAGCGGAAAATTGCTCCAAAATTCCCGGATTTTTTACCCGTAGACGATAATTTCGCCCTGGTGTCGGATGGTCAAGGCAAAGGCGTTTTGCATTCCAGTTTGGATTTATTGATTCCATGTGCATCGGATGAAATCAAGATTATTAACGAAGGGTTTCTTGTTAAAAACCAAGGTAAGACCGGGGTTGTTGATTTTTTAGGACGTCAGGTGGTTCCTTGCGATTACGATGAGATATCTCCAACCATTTTTCCTTTTTTATTGGTTCGTAAGGATAAAAAGTTTTTTCACTTGAGCACCAAAAATTGGCGGATTGTAACCGTTCCTACAGAGGTGTTCGAGGGGTGGAAAGAGGTTTCCGTATTCAACGGTAGCAATTTTTTAGTCCAGCGTAAGGGTAACCAATACTGGGTGGATACCTTGGGTAAATTGACCAAGGCAACGAAATTACCAACGGTTGAGTTTTCTGGTCAGAACTTGGTTGCAAATCAAACATCGAACGGTAATCTTGGGATTTTTGACCGTCAAGGTACGGCGCTTACGGGCATGGATTTTCAAGAAGTACAACTGTTGGAAAACGGATTCATGAAAACGATGAAAAATGATAAGTGGGGGATTTATAACCTCAACGGTTCATTGATCGCTGACAATCGGTTCGATGAGGTTGTGTTTTGGCCCAAAGTAGAGCTTTTTCTAACCGAGATGGATGGCAAGAAAGGCGTGATTGATCTTACAGGAAGCATGCTTCTTGAAAACAAATTCGATGCAATAAAAGTACATTCGGAACAATTTTTGTCCATGAGCCTTGAAAATCAACTCCTTTATTTTAATTTTAAGACGGGGAAAATGGTAAAATTGATCGAATGAATAGCCTGAGTCAACGTGAGCGCATTGTATTGTCCTTCATTCTTTCCTTGGCTTTTTTTGTCTTTTTGTTCATGGCTTTGCAAATAGCTTACTATGAAAGGTACATTCCTGTAGAACCTTTCTTTAAGCCCGAGGTAGCCACTATGGATGACCCTTTGGAATTAAGCCCACAAGATTTAAGCATACAGTCGAATTCAAACGAATTGAAAAATTTGAGCAGGGACATGAACGACTCGCGCCAAGCTTCCAATACGCTATTCTCGGAAAACAGGGCTTCAGGAGATCCCAACGAGCGCATTCGACAATTTGAACAACAGCTTTTTGATGAGGCAGGAGGTCAGAAGGAACGGGAGAAAATTTTAAAAGAACATCAACAAAACCAGCAGAAAAATCCAGACCCCAATGCTGCTAATAACACCAAGGGCGAAAAAAGCAACGGCGACAACAAGCAATTTAAAGGCGATGTCATGGTGGACTGGAAATTGGACGGTCGGACGGCGTATGAAAACAACAATTGGTGGGTGAGAAATCCGGGCTACACCTGCGGTTATGGCTCTTCCGGTAAAGTAGTGGTGAAAATAACCGTCGATCACAGTGGAAAGGTGGTTCAGGCCATTTACGATGCAAACGCGAGTTCGGGAGCGAGCCAATGCATGATCGAACAATCCGTGTCCTATGCGAAAAAATCCAAGTTCAACTATAAGGAGGCTTCGGGGCAGCAGTCAGGATTTATCGTCTATCGGTTCGTTTCTCAATAATTTTTAATTTTTAATCATTTATTTTGATTATTTATTAAATTTGTTGAAACATTACCGATATGAATATTGGAAATAACATTAAAATTCTACGAAAGAGAAAGGGGAAATCGCAGGAGGAAATGTCCTTGGAATTGGGCTTGAACCGTTCAACGTACAGCGGTTACGAAAACAACATAGCGCAGCCGAACCTCGAGAACATCCTCAAAATAAGTCAGTATTTTGGATTGACGATTGAAGATTTGATTTCTAAAGATTTTTCGTCGTTCAAAGAGCTTGATTGGCGCTTAATCACCGAACAATCGGAGGCGCGTTTAAAAGGACATACGCTGAGGGTTTTGGCGACCGTGGTGGATATCAACCGCGATGAGGTGGTGGAAGTCATTCCTGAAAAAGCAAGTGCAGGATATGCTGCAGGTTTTTCAGATCCTGAGTTTTTCATTGATTTCCCAACGCTCAGTTTGCCCTTTTTGTCGAGCAATAAAAAATACAGAGCCTTTCCAATACAAGGGGATTCCATGCCTCCCGTCAGCCAAGGTTCAATCGTGGTAGGAGAATTCATACAGGATTGGACACGCTTGAAATCCGAGATTCCCTACATATTGGTAACGAAATCGGAAGGGATCGTCTTTAAAAAGGTGCGATGCAATGAAGGGACCTCCTCCCTGGTGTTAATTTCAACGAATTTGGCCTATGCGCCTTACGAATTACCGATGTCGGAGGTCCTGGAAGTTTGGAAATTTGTATGTTATGTGAGCCGCACCCTGCCGGATTTTCAACCCGATGAGAACGGTGTTTTAACGGCAATACAACACCTTCAATCCGATGTTAAGCGCTTGATTCAACAACAGCGTGACCCGTTAAATTAGCTTCGTTTTTCCATTTAATTCATGGATTTTCGCTACTTTTGTGCCCAATTATGGAAGCAATGATAACGGTTTTCTTACCCGATGGGTCCTCGCGAGAAGTTCCGCGTGGAAGCACCTCAATGGATGTCGCACTGAGCATCTCCGAAGGGTTGGCTAGAAATGTGCTGGCAGCGAAAGTGAACGGTGAAGTGGTGGATTCGAATCGATCCCTCCCGGAAAATGCAACGCTTCAATTGTTAACATGGAACGATGAAGAGGGAAAGTCCACCATGTGGCATTCTTCCGCACACCTTTTAGCCGAGGCTTTAGAAGTGCATTTTCCTGGAATCAAATTGGCCATCGGTCCTCCCGTGAAAAACGGTTTTTATTACGACGTCGATTTCATGGATCATGCATTTTCCGAAAAGGACTTAGAAAAGGTCGAGCAAACCATGAAAGAACTTGCCAAGTTGAAAAGTCCTTTTGTGCGTAAAGAAGTAACAAAAGCCGAAGCAATCGCTTATTTTACGGAAAAACAGGATCCCTATAAGTTGGAATTAATCAACGAATTGGAAGACGGTACCATTACATTTTACACGCAAGGTAATTTTACGGATTTGTGCCGAGGGCCACACCTTCCAGACACGGGGGCTATCAAAGCGATTAAGTTGCTTTCCATTGCAGGAGCCTACTGGCGTGGGGATGAAAAGAATAAACAATTGACCCGTATTTATGGAATTACGTTTACCAAAAACGCGGAGTTAAGCGACTATTTGGAAAAATTAGAAGAAGCGAAAAAACGCGATCACCGTAAATTAGGGAAAGAACTGGAACTTTTTACCTTTTCGCAAAAGGTAGGACAAGGCCTTCCTTTGTGGTTGCCAAAAGGTGCGGCATTGCGCGAAAGGCTAGAGAATTTCTTAAAGAAAGCTCAAAAAGCAGCAGGATACCAGCAAGTCATTACTCCTCACATTGCCAACAAAGAGTTGTACGTTACCTCTGGCCATTACGACAAATACGGCGCGGATTCCTTTCAACCGATACGTACGCCAGATCCCAACGAAGAGTTTTACTTAAAACCCATGAATTGTCCGCACCATTGCGAAATATTCAAGTCAAAACCAAGGTCCTATAAAGAACTTCCCGCGCGGTTTGCAGAATTTGGTACCGTTTACCGCTATGAGCAGTCCGGCGAATTGCACGGATTGACCAGGGTTCGCGGGTTTACCCAAGACGATGCTCACATTTTCTGCATGCCGGAACAAGTAAAGGAAGAATTCAAAAAAGTCATTGAAATTGTGTTATACGTTCTTAAGACGCTAAGTTTCGAAAACTTTACGGCGCAGATTTCCCTTCGCGATCAAGAGAACAGAAGCAAATACATCGGCAGCGAAGAAAATTGGGTTAAAGCGGAGCAAGCCATTATTGAGGCGACAGAGGAAATGGATTTACCGACGAAAATTGCCTATGGAGAGGCGGCGTTTTACGGCCCAAAACTGGATTTTATGGTACAAGACGCGTTGGGTCGTGAGTGGCAGTTAGGCACCATTCAGGTGGATTACAATTTACCAGAACGCTTTGAATTAGAATACATTGGTTCGGACAATCAAAAACACCGCCCTGTGATGATCCATAGAGCCCCCTTTGGTTCAATGGAGCGCTTTGTGGCCGTATTGATTGAACATTGTGCTGGAGATTTTCCGCTTTGGTTAACCTCAGAGCAATTCGTGGTCTTGCCAGTGTCCGAAAAGTACAACGACTACGCTCAAAAAGTTTTAGAATTGCTAAATAATTCCGATATTCGCGGTCTTGTTGACGAACGAAACGAAAAAGTGGGGAAAAAAATCAGGGATGCGGAAATAAATAAGTATCCTTTTATGATTGTAGTAGGTGAGAAAGAGGCGGAATCAGCCACGCTTTCGGTTCGGCAAAGAGGCTCCGGGGATTTAGGAACGATGAAAATCGAAGACTTTGCAGACCTGGTGATTGGTGAAATGGAAAAAGAGTTGGTAAAATAAAACGGAAAAGACTGAAATAATTTTAATGAGAAGAAACCCAAGGCCTGTACGCAAAGTTGAAGAAGATCAACACCGCATAAATCAAAAAATCATTGCCAGTGAGATACGTTTGGTGATGGAAGGGCAAGAACCTCAGGTGATGTCGGTGGCTGCCGCTTTGGCCCTTGCTGACGAACAGGAATTGGATTTGGTAGAAATTTCCCCAAATGCTAAGCCACCCGTATGTAAAATCATGGACTATCGAAAGTTCATGTACAACCAAAAGCGAAAGCAGAAGGAATTAAAAGCCAGGCAAAGTAAGATTGTGGTTAAAGAAATCCGTTTCGGTCCCAACACGGACGACCATGACTTTAATTTTAAGTTATCCCATGCAAGGAATTTTCTGGAAGAGGGTAGCAAAGTTAAAGCCTATGTTTTCTTTAGGGGAAGAACCATTGTGTTCAAAGACCGAGGAGAAATTCTTCTTCTCAAGTTTGCACAAGAGTTGGCCGATGTGGGTATTGTGGAGCAGTTGCCAAAACTGGAAGGAAAGAAAATGATTTTGATGATTAATTCAAAAAAGAAATAAAGACGCTAATTGTTAATTAATTAAGAACAGAAACAATGCCTAAAATGAAAACAAAATCCAGTGCTAAAAAGCGTTTTACGCTCACTGGAAGTGGTAAAATTAAGCGTAAGCATGCGTTCAAAAGCCACATCTTAACCAAGATGTCCACCAAACGCAAGCGAAACTTAACCCACGCAGGAATGGTGCATTCGTCCGATGAGTCGAATGTAAAAATGCAACTATGCATGAAATAGTAGTTGGTTTAAAAAGTGTTTAACCCGATGCATAGAACCCAAGCCCACTGAAACAGCGTGGCTCTCTGCATCAAAAAAAGTAAATTATGCCTAGATCAGTAAATCACGTTGCCTCCCGGGCACGAAGGAAAAACTTCATGAAGTTGGCCAAAGGGTACTATGGCCGTAGAAAAAATGTTTGGACCGTTGCTAAGAATGCCATTGAAAAAGGACTTCAATATGCGTACTCCGGTAGAAAACAAAAGAAACGAAATTACCGTTCACTTTGGATTGTTCGTATCAATGCAGGTGCTCGTCAGTACGGAATGAGTTATTCCAAATTTATGGGACTTGTTAACAAAAGCGAATTGACCCTCAACCGTAAAGTACTTGCGGATTTAGCCTTGAACCATCCCGACGCCTTTAAGGCGGTGGTTGAAAAGGTGAGTAAATAAATTTTCAATAACAACAATTAGCGAAAGCCATTAGCATTTCTAATGGCTTTTTTATTTTTGAAGTCATGGTAAAAATCGGTCTTTTTGGGATTGGACATTTAGGGAAAATTCATCTTAGAATCCTTAAAGGCCTTAACCCGTATTTTGAAATAGTAGGGATTTTTGACGTCGATGTGGTCGAAGGTCAACGCGTTGCAGAAGAACATGGCGTCCCATTTTTTGAAGATGCCGGGGAATTATTGCAACAGGTAGATGCCATAGATATTGTGATTCCAACGCCTTTTCATTTTGAATGGGCTAAGGCAGCCATGCAAAACAAAAAGCACGTTTTCGTCGAAAAACCAATCACCCAGACGGTCGAGGAAAGCAGGGAGCTGATGCATTTGTTGCAAGAATACCCCGTGGTCTTTCAAGTGGGTCACGTAGAACGTTTTAATCCTGCTTTCGTAGCTGCAAGGCCCTTGTTGAAGTCGCCTGAGTTTATTGAAACCCACCGTTTAGCCCAATTCAATCCTCGGGGTACGGACGTACCTGTGGTGCTCGATTTGATGATTCACGACCTAGACATCATTCTTCATGTAGTTCAATCCCCCGTGGTTTCGGTTTCTGCTTCCGGAGTGGCGGTGGTGAGTAAAAGTCACGACATAACCAATGCGCGCCTTGTTTTCGAAAATGGAACCGTTGCCAACCTAACGGCGAGCAGGATTTCATTGAAAAATATGCGGAAGTCACGGTTTTTTCAGCGCGATGCCTATGTTGGTGTAGATTTTTTAAACAAAAGCATTGAAGTAGTGCGTTTAGAAGCATTGAACGGCACCCCGGATCCTTATGATATGGTCTTGGATTTAGGCGAAGGAAAACCTTCAAAAAAACTGAGCATTGAAAGTCCTCCGATTTATCCAACGAATGCCATAGAAGAAGAGTTGAAAGAATTTGCCCAGGCCATTGGGGGAGGAGCACCCGTTTCCGTTGATTTAAAAGCCGGGCATCAAGCCCTGGATCTTGCCTATCGAATATTAGACATGCTTTCTTAAAATAATATGGAAACTTTTTCGTTACGGCGACGCATGATGTTCAAAAACGCAGTTTTTGCCTTGTTGATGATGTTGGTAACGGGATGTGTAAAAAATAACCCGGATCCTTCTTGGCTGTATGTTGGTAAGTGGGCCTTAAACGCCAACCCAAACTTGAGCGGTACAGAAGGTGAATTAACCCAGAATTTTAGCGAAGCGTGGGTATACATCAACGACGAGTGCGTTGGGGTTTTTGAACTGCCCGTTAAGATTCCGGTTCTCAAATCCGGGGTGGTGGACGTGAAAGTATATCCTGGTATCAAGGATAATGGCATTTCAGGCACAAAACGCATTTATCCTTTTTGCAACGTCTTCCAGCAGTCGGTAGAACTGGTGGCAAACCAGACCGTTTCGTTGAATCCGACAACCGCTTATTTGTCCTCGACGAATTTCATCATCGAGGATTTTGAAGGTGCGAACGTTATGTTGGAAAACGATCCCAATACCTCCTTGGCAAATTATTTTGTCAGCAATCAAAATTTACAACCGTTTAATGGTAATTCCTATGCTAAAGTCAATCTAAATGCTACGGATTCCATTTGGATTGCCTATACCACTTTCGGATCTTATCATGCGAAAGGCAAAGAGGTTTACTTGGAAATCGACTATTACACCACCAACCGCATCATTACCGGATTGGTTGCGATTTCGCCCAGTGGGATTAAAAAGAATACCAACATTCAATTGAATAAGTCAACTCCCGAAACGGTGAAGTGGAAGAAGATTTACATTGGGCTAAAAGAACTCATTGGTGCTTCCGATGCCAATGCCTATTTTGACCACAGTTTTGAAGCCTTCAAGGAAAGCGGAATGGCGAACACCGAAATTCGCATCGATAACATTAAAGTGGTGTATTTTCAATGAAGCATAAGTGGTCGGTGAGTTTAGCGCTTTTGGACCTTTTCTCAGCCATCGCTGCATGGACCCTCTTTTACATAGCCAGGACTACGGTTATCGAGGAGAAAGTCTTTGTTCCGAACGGAACGTTTTATCTCGGAGCCACGGTGGTTCCTATCGGTTTTTTGCTGCTTTATGCCTTGCAAGGAACCTACCTCAACGTGAAAAGACTGTACCGTCTGAAAATCCTTCAATTAACGGTTTTTGCCTCATTTTTCGGTTCGATATTGCTGTTTTTTCTCCTGCTCTTGGACGATGACGTAAGTTCGTATCGAAGCTATTATTTTTCCTTTTCCATTTTGCTTTTGAGCCATTTAACCTTGACCGTTTTGCCGAGGTTAGGCCTCGTTACTTGGATGATTCAGCAACTGCGTCGCGAAAATCAAGGATTTAAAACCCTTGTCATTGGCGGTAGCGAACGAGCAGTTATGCTATACAATGAAGTGGTGGCGCAAAAAAACAACGTGAGTACCTTCATTGGTTATGTAAACATCAACGGATCGGACCGAATGTTAGATGCTCAAGTTCCGTACTTAGGACACGTGCGTGATTTAAATGAGATCCTTGCCAACCACGAGGTTGAGGAGATTATCATGGCTATTGAACCTTCGGATCATGATCGACTTCAGAAAATTCTGGCCAGAATCCACAATTTTAAAATTGTGGTAAAGGTCCTACCGGACATGTATGAATTGTTGAGCGGAAAATTGAAAATGACCAACATTTACGGAACCCTGTTCATTGAATTTAATCGGGACGTTATGCCCCTTTGGCAACAAGCCATGAAGCGTTTCTTGGACATTACGCTTTCCTTGGTGGCCCTTATCGTGTTAACCCCGCTTTACCTTTTATGCGCGATTTTGGTAAAATTGAGTTCACCCGGACCTGTATTCTTCCTTCAAGAACGCATTGGTTTGAACAATGAGCCCTTCCAGATCATTAAGTTTCGGACGATGTACGTGAACTCCGAGCCCAATGGCCCTCAGCTGTCCTCCACAAACGACGCTCGAGTTACCCCCATTGGCCGTTTCATGCGCAAAACACGCCTCGATGAATTTCCACAATTCGCCAATGTGATTCTCGGCCATATGTCCCTGGTTGGACCCCGTCCGGAAAGGCAATTTTACATCGATCAAATTGTGCAACAAGAACCGCAGTACGCTTTGCTGAACCGCGTTCGACCTGGAATTACTTCCTGGGGACAAGTGAAGTACGGTTATGCAGAAAACGTTGAACAAATGCTCGATCGCATGAAGTTTGACCTGTTGTACATCAACAACCGAAGCCTCGCCCTCGATTTTAAAATCATGTTTTATACCCTGGCCATTGTCATCAAAGCAAAAGGCAAGTAATTACTCCACGATTACTTTCAGGTTCCAAATGGTCCGTTCCGATTCAATTTGCAGTAAGTACCAACCAGCCGCTAAGTGTGACGGAAGTTTTCCTTGGAATTCGTGTTCTCCTTCCGCTGTCCATACGCGTTTTCCTTTCCCGTCCCATAAGGATAGTTTTGAATCGGGAATGTGCTTCACGTTGATCGTTCCACCCGGCCGCAAGGGGTTAGGGAAAACGATGGGCGAATCCGCATTGGGCGTCGCTGCAAGGCCTAAATTGCTTCCGATATTGATGTTGTCCAAGTACAAGACATTGCCCCAATCGCCTTTATTGCGGAAAGCCACTTGAACATTGCTTTGTCCTGCCCAAGACGCCAAATTAACGGTATCCGTTCTCCATTGGTTCGATGAAGGCACGAATTCGCTTTGAAAGTCAGGGGCGGTTGCCAAGTTTTCCCCACCTCGATAATACACGTATTGATAGCTTGCACCGCAATCGGTAGAAACCCCGACGAATAACGAATCCGAATACCCGCCACCCCAACGGCAGTAAGCTACATCAAAGGTTAACAAAGGTTGATTAACCAATTGATCCCCATCCATGTTGAAGATTAAATCGTCCAAACTTCCCTGTGAGTCGATGTTGTAATTGTCGAATTTTGCCGATTTTGTACTCGCAGAGTATCCTCCTACGGTGGGCGATCCTGTCCATGTTCCGCCGTTGTCTTGGTTTTCAATGCTCCAACCCGTTGGAAGGAAATTGCCTTCAAAGCCCTCTTGAACGATGCCCGGTAGTGCATATTGAGTAACGGTTACCGAAAGCGTGTCGCTGTCGCTTTGGCCGTTCCCATCGGTTACGGTCAGGATGGCTTGATGGGTTCCTGTACCAAAGTAAACCGCAGGATTACGTAGGGTAGAGGAAGACGGAGATCCGCTGGGGAAGGTCCAACTCCATTGAGCGTTTTGATGATGTAACACGGAATGATCTTCGAAATAAAAGGAGTCGGCTTGACAGATGACCGTTTGCGCCAGTTTGTCCACCATGATGCGGCAAATAGGACCCGATGGCGCCTCATTTAACGCGCTTTCCCAAATGCCTTTACCGTAGGAGGCCAAGCGTACCTTTCCATCTCGGTAGAAGGGACGCAAAATGTTGCCGTTAATGCTGTTGGGCAATCCTGCATTGTCGAGCGTCCAGTTTCCAGCATTGTTTCGGTAATAAACGGCTTTGTTGGTTGCACAATAAACCCCTCCATTGGTTCCGGCAATGTAAAGTAAACTATGCACGCTTTCATTGTTCAAGGCCGAAGAGGTAATGTTGGTAAAGGTTTGTCCCCCGTTGGTCGTTTCAAAGGTTTTATTGCCATTGCCTCCGCTGGGATAAGCAAGGTACAAGTGTTGGTCGTCGGCGGGGTCTAGGGAAAGCAGCAT